>DBCE01000080.1:4853-5391 GCA_002292895.1 Phycisphaerales bacterium UBA966 | reverse complement strand
ATCTCATCAATGAAGAGGACATCATGAGCCTCCATCTTGGTGAGTGTGCCAATCAGATCAGCCGCCTTGGTGAGCGCCGGGCCGCTCGTCACATAGGCGCGCGTACCCATTTCTGCGGCAATCACATGTGCAAGCGTGGTCTTACCAAGCCCCGGTGGACCATGCAGAAGCACATGCTCCATCGGTTCGCCGCGTCCCTTGGCCGCCTCAATGGCAATGCGAATTCGTTCAATGAGATCACGCTGACCAACGTACTCATCAATGCGAACAGGACGCAGCGCACCAGTTGCCTGCTCGGCGTCGGTGGCTTGTTCTGCTGCAGAAACGATGCGTTCGCGTGCCATGCCAACAAGATCCGTCAGAACTGAACCTGCGGAGCATTGCGCTGCGCGGGATCATCCACTTCAAAGAATGGCATGTCTTGGAACCCGCACATGCGAGCAATAAACAGTGCAGGAAACTGCCGTGCGGTGGAGTTGAACGTCTGCGCCGCGCCGTTGTATCCGCCACGCGCTCCAGCGATTCGATTTTCAATCTG
>DBCE01000080.1:0-4740 GCA_002292895.1 Phycisphaerales bacterium UBA966 | reverse complement strand
ACCTTGTTCGGCCTTGAGGCGCTCGTCCATGTTCATGCCAGGGCGCACTGCCGCAGCGCGCGCCGAGATGACGCTTTCAAAGGTCTGCTTCTCGTGCGCCGCGTAGCCCTTGACCGTATTGACTAGGTTTGGCACCAGGTCATGGCGACGCTTGAGTTCAACATCAATGCCACTAAACGAACCCTGCGCAGCGATGCGCGAGCGCGTGAGTGAGTTGTAAACGCCAATGCCCCACAGCACGAGCCCGAGCGCTACCACGGCGATCAAACCAATGATTCCCAGCGCGATGATTCCGATTCCTGCACCCATCGAAGTCCTCCTTGCGCCAGCGAATGCCAGCGACACGTGAACGATACCCCAATCAGCGCTTCCGCCCCTTCGATGATTTCGTAAGTTGCAGCACCGCAGCAAACTCCGCGGCAGTGACCGGCGTCACGCTGAGGCGATTTCCCTTCTGCAGGGCAACCATGGACTGCAAGGCGGCCGCGGTACGCAGCTCCTCCAGCGCCACCACTTGGTTGAAGCATTCCACGAACTTGAGATCACGCATCATCCAGCGGGGCGCGGTGCGCGTTGACTTGGGGTCGTGGTATTCGCTCTTGGGGTCAAACTGGGTCGGATCAGCGCGCGCCTCGCCCACCACCTCGGCAACGCCGGCGACGCCGGTGGGATCCGCGTTGGAGTGGTAGATCAACACTCGATCGCCCGGCGACATGGAATCGCGCATGAAGTTGCGCGCTTGGTAGTTGCGAATGCATTCCCAGCCCGTCACGCCGTCGCGGCGCAGGTCAGTGATGGAATAGACGGAGGGTTCAGTCTTACAAAGCCAGTAGGAGGGCATGCCCCGAGGATATGCTCGTGGCCGATGCTCGTCGCGATACTCAGCGCTGCACTCATGACCGCGCCGCCCGCTGCGGGCGCGCCGGATGCCGCGCCGCCGCAGCCACCAGCCACGCCAGCGCCCGACGCGCCGACGGCATCACCTGCATCGACGCCCACCAACAACCCTGCCACCCCACCACTCGCCACGGCGCGGCCCGCACATGGCAGCGGAGCAAATCCCAGCCGCGACGCGCGCAACGCCGCTCGTGCCACGGCCGAGTCGGAACTCATGGCCACGCTGGTGCCTGCGCCGTGCACGGCCGAGGAGATGCGTGCCGCCGCAACTGCGCTGGGCGCGGAACCGGGCGCCAAAGATTCCCTGGATTCATTGGTCCGGCAGTACGAGTCACTCACCACGGTGCCGTACGCCAACGTATCCGCGGTGGTGCACTCACGATTGTCCGCTGCATACCGAAGTGCCACTGCCACTGGCGCTCTGGAACCAATGGCTGGTCCCGAGCTTGCCGCACTTCTCGAAGCAACCATTGATTGGCGCCGCATACTTGCCGCGGCGGACATGGAATTTGTAACGCGCGCCGCAACGCTGCGCACAAGCGAGCCTGCTCAACTCCCTGGAATTGCGCTGTTCATGCGCGTGGTGAAGCGCGATGACGTCCCAGCCAACGATCCCGCAGCGGCGGTTCGACTTCCGGATTTGCTTGATGAATCCGGGATCACCGGTGCAGACCGCCGACGCATCGAAGGCGCGCTGGAACGACATTGGTCACGCCTCGCCAGCGTCATTGCCGCGCGCCGGGTGGAGCTGATGAATACCGCCCTTGATCGCGCACGGCTTGAAGAATCATGGGGCCCCGCGTGGGAACTCACCGCTCCGCAGGCCACCATCGACGAACGAATTCGCTTGCTCGACCAGTTCACAGCGCGCGATCGCGCATCCGAAGCACCGTTGCGTGCGGCCAATCATGATGCGGCGCTTGCGCTCTTAAAAATGCTTCCGGCGCCCGCGGCAGAGCTCCTGCGTGATGCGGCTGATCGATCGATCTGGCCGTGGATCTTTGATTCCGAAAGCGCACTGGAACTTTCGGTAGCGCGCGCCACGGAGATCGCCGGCCCATCCTTGGGTGAGCCGCTCACTGCCATGATGTACGACCTGCAGTTGCGATTGAATGCATCGCGTCGCGAACTCAGTAAGCGCGCCGCCAACTCGGAGGAGCTCGATGCCATCGTGGCAAGTGCGCAATCCGGCGCGCCGCCGCAGACGGTGGTTGCGCTTCTGAGTGCGCAGCGGCGCTTGCAAGAATTGATTGACAAGCGGCGCCGACTCGTGCGCGATACCGCCGTCCGCATGGAACAGGCGGCCGCCGGTGATCCACGAACACGCGCCATCTTCGCGGAGCGCATCATGGCCTGTGACGCGGAAACGCGAAACGCGCAGTGGCGACTGCGTGGAATCGATGAACGCATCGCACAACTCAACGCCGGCGATTCGGCGGACGATCAGTCCACTGAAATGGATGCACCAAACCCGAGCGGTGACAGCGCGAAGGATCGATGAGTCATCAATGACGAACCCAGCCCGTCCAATACGGAAACCTCGCCACATGTTGGCCACCGTGGCACTTGCACTTACCTGCATCATTGCGTTCATTGCTGGCCCACACGCGACCACCGCCGCACCACCAACGCTCGCGCCTTCCTCTGCCCCTACGGCCGCACCCGCTTCTGCCCCTGCCCCGAGCACCGCACCCGCGCTCACGGCACGCGTCGATACTGCGCGCGGCACATTTCGAATCACTTTGCGTGTGGCGGAAGCTCCCATCTCCTGCGCCAACTTTGTCAACCTCGTGCAGCGCGGTGCCTACGACCGCAGCGCCTTTCATGATTGGACGCGAGTCTTGCGCCAAAGTGGTGGACCCGGTCAGTCGTTCGACCCGGGCTACACCATTCGCCGTGAGTTCAGCGCCAAACTCATGTTTGACGGGCCAGGCATGGTGGCGATGCAGAAGTCTCCTGATGGCCAGCGCGCGCACGGAACGCAGTTCTTCGTGACCGTGAAGGAGCAATCGCGTTGGAACTTAGACATTCCAATCTTCGGCACGGTTGCATCTGGGCAAGCGGTGGTTGACGCCCTCGTGAAGGGGGACGGCATCACGCAGATCGTGATTGAAGGCGATCCCGCCCCGCTGCTGCAACGATTCGCCAATGAAGTAGCTGCGTGGAACACCGCCCTTGATGCAGCCACCGGTCAGGCCGGCCTGCCAGCGCTTCGAACAGTCCCAAGTGCTTCTGCAGCAGGGGCTGCGCCTGCGGCGCCTCTTGTGCCATCCCCGCCTGTTTCTCCATCGGAACCTCTTGCGCCCGCCGCGCCGGTTGCGCCATCGGCGCCATCAGCGCCCGCCGGCTCACCTCGCCCCTAATTCCAGCTCTCCCCCTTCGGCCAATCGGCGCTGCGCTGGCGTTCTGCCATGCAAATCAAGCGCTCCAGATCCACAATCGCATCGCGCACAATGCCCGCGCGCCGAAATGCATTCGGTTCCGCAAGCAATTGATATCGAGCTTCTGCATTGCGAACCAATGCATACCCAGCCACTTCGATCGCTGCATGAGTTGGCACGTCATCACGAGCAAACCAATCGAGCACATGTCGCGCCGCAATGACACGCTCCAAGCGCGGTCGTGCGAGCAATGCGTGCATCGCCCGGCGAACACGCAACATGCGTGGACGGTTCACATCGAGCGGCTCAAGCGGCTGCAAATCCGCCATGCGATACGGCCGCGATCCGTCTGCTTCATGCATCGCAACGATCTTTGCCCGCGCAACTCCGTGCAACATGATGTCATGACGGCCATCCGGCAAGCGTTGATGCTGAACGATCCGGCCCACGCACACCACCGGACGGAGCGCGGGCGCGCCGGCATAGGAATCACGCCATTCTTCACCTGCAAAGGTTGCCATGGCAATCGGCGCGGCGTGGTCAAAATCGCCCGTCAGCGAAGCGCCAAGCGCATCAACCACCATGCTCCGATAGCGCGGCTCAAACACATGCAGCGGCTGCAATGCGTGCGGCAGTAATGACACCGTTGGTAGCGGGAAGAGCGCTACTGGCTGCGAGAAGTCAACTGCATCGGCGTCAAACATGCGCTGAATAGTAGGCAGGCCACGCTCAGGGCGTTCGAGTGCGAAGTTCAATACAACCCTCGCCACTCTCGCGCCGAACATCCCGGCGCCGGCTGACTACCTCCCGCCATGCGTCGAGCACACCCAGCCGATCCAACGTGGCAACCGCGGTGCTCCCCAAGAGGTCGCATTCTGCCGCAGGAACCAAGCCGTCGGAGAGAATCTTCATGCGCCGCCACAGTTCCCGGCGCTGGCTGCGCAGTGGGTTGGAGGCGTCCACTAGTCGGTCGTGGGTGGCTCGTTCTTCTTCACCCATAAACGCAATCGGCGGCGCTTCAAGTACAGCGGTGCCAAGGCGTCCCCACTCTTGCCAAAAACCAGCCAGATCAGCCACGGTTGCCGAACGCCGCTGCATGCGTGGCACCACAAATGGCAAACCAAAGAGATCGATGTCCGCACCACCTGCGGCTCGGCGCAGGTCAAGCAATCGGCGCACGTTGGCGAGCGCATCTTCATAGCGATCAAATCCCATGGTGTCTCGGTACGTGTGCGCGCACGCCGCATGCAATTCCACGCTGACAACATCAACACCCGCGTCAACCATCGCGCCAATCACGCCGGACGATGCCAACAATTCCGTGCGCACATGCACTGCGCGCACGCCCGCATTCTTTGCCATACGAATAAACGTCGGAAGTTCTTGATGACGCATCGGATCACCTAATCCAGCAAAGCTGATGACCACATCCCGCGCGTCAATCAACTGTTCCAGAATGCGT
>DBCE01000234.1:8595-8820 GCA_002292895.1 Phycisphaerales bacterium UBA966 | reverse complement strand
ATGCCGGAAGCAAGCAGATCACGGTAGTACTGTTCAGTGAACGCCGCTGCACCATGCCACGATGCTGCAAGGAGCGGCATGGATGCCAGGTCATGCGCGGACATACCAACGGCGTCACACAGATCACGACACGCCGCGAGCATCAATCGAGGCAGCAACGCAAATCGGCGCGTTCGCGAGCGATCAAGAAGCGGCGCGAGCGTTTCTTCGGAAACGTCGCGAGCG
>DBCE01000234.1:8021-8569 GCA_002292895.1 Phycisphaerales bacterium UBA966 | reverse complement strand
TCGCGAGCGCCGCAATCAGCAAGTCGCTGCAACCCAGACAATCCACGACCACCGGCAGTCACGCACCCGATCGCTCGGATCACCACGCGGGGAGCGCATCCCACGGGAGCGGACGGCGCCGCCACCAGCGCTTGATCGCCGCGAAGCACTGAGACGGCAACATTGGCGCCTCCAAAGCCAGCGGCCAGCACGGTCACTCGTCGTGGCTCGCTGTGGCGCGGGCTTTGTTGCAAGAGGTCGATGTCAGGAAATGCATTTCGATCAACCGGACGGCCGAGCCCTGCGGGGACAAATCCAGCATCCGCGCATGCAAGGACCGCCAGCAACTCTAAAGCACCCGCTGCACCGAGCGGATGACCGAACCGGCTCTTCAGCGCAGTCACTGCCACACGCGGGAAGTTCGCACCGAACGCTGTGCGGTAGGCCTGATACTCCGCTGCGTCATTTCCTGCAGTGCCGGTGGCGTGAGCAATCAAGAGGTCAGGAAGTCCACGAGCCACCGCTGCTGCGAGCGCCGTCGCAGCGCCCCGCCCCTCTGGATGGGGTTG
>DBCE01000234.1:7203-7928 GCA_002292895.1 Phycisphaerales bacterium UBA966 | reverse complement strand
AGAACGACCAACGCACATCCTTCGCCCAGCTTCATGCCCTCACGATCTTCAGCGAACGGACTGAGTGGTCCGGTGGCCACCAACTGCAATGCTGAGAAACCACCGTATGCAAACTCAGAAATTGGGTCGTATCCACCAGCAATGACGCAGGACGCTTCTCCGGAGCGAAGCAACGCGCAGGCGTGCGCGAGGGCACTCAGCGCCGAGGCACACGCACAGGACACGGAGATGGCACCGCCTGCAATGGGCAGACCATCAATGGCTCGACGCAACACGGATCCAGCAGGAATTCCGGCATACGAGTGCAATGCTTCTGTTGCACGATCGGCACCTTCCAATCGCATGGCCGCGCCACAGTGACGCATACCGGCGAGCGTGGTACCGACCACCACCATGGCCCGGCTTGAATCTACCCCGATGGTGGTCGATGGATCATCGCCAAGCAACTGCTCAAGCGTGCGCCGGAGTAACTGCTCGGCGCGATCATCATGATGAACGACCTCTGGAGCGCTGGCATCTCCGCGCGCCATATTGCCGTGCGCTCCGTGCCGATTCCCAAGTGGAACCTCCCCGACGCCCGCCGCCACCGCGGGCACCTGCTCCAATAGGCCCGAGGGTCCAACACCACTGCGATCCGTGCGCAATGCATTCACCATGGCTGCAATATCAGCGCCCATGGCGCCGCACGCTGCCGCGCGAACGATGGCAATGGCGGCGCCCATCAG
>DBCE01000234.1:2238-7132 GCA_002292895.1 Phycisphaerales bacterium UBA966 | reverse complement strand
CCAGCAAGGCGATGGACTGCCCATCAAATTGCCCGTCAATCGCTGCACTACACGCATCGATCGCCCATGCGGGGAACAGCCAGCCACCAACGGAGGCGATCGATGTAGGAAGCAATATGCGTGGAATCATGCTTCCGGACAGCGCGCTCAGCACCAAGGTGATCACTGGAGCAATAGCAACAAATCGAGCGCGAGAACCGCACAGCGCGGCAAGGGCAACAAAGAAGGCCGCACTGGTAACCGACGCAACAAAGCTAGCGAACATCAAGGTAAGCACGGATCCAGGAACCAACTGAAATGCAAGCGCTGCCCATGCCAGTGTCAATGCCAACTGACACCAAGCGATGACCGAAATCGCCACGATGCGCGCCGCAGTGGAAGCAGCAGCACTGACGCCAAGTGACCGCAATCGATCCTGCAAACCCGATGCGTCATCACCGAGGCTTCGCGACGCAATGGAAGCGGATGAGAACATGATGAAGATCAAGGCAATACCCGCTGCGCTGCCGCGAACCAACATGCCATTCAGCGATGTCACTTGCACCGTGACCGCGGGAAGATCCACTGCAAAGGCGCGTGCGTTGGCTGCGTTTACGAGCTGCAGCGCAGCATCGGAAGCACCTGGGAGCGGCGAAGCGGCTTCCACAAGCACGCGTGGATCAGTACGACTGAATCCACTGGGAATGTGCACCGTTGCTAATACGCCATGGCTACTTAGTTCCGAGCCATGAACTTCGGAAACATGCACGCGTTGCATGGCGCACGACTGCATCGCCTCCGCAAAGAGCCGCGCGTCAGCGCAACCCGACTCATCAACTACGGCAATTTCAAATCGAAATCCATCAGTGGCCTCTAAGTGCTGGTAGAACAGCGCAATCAGCGAAAAGAACGCCAACGGAGCCACCAGTGTCAAGATCGCCGCGACGCGGTCGGCCACAAATGAGCGCAACATGGCCAAAGTCAAGGTAATCACTTCCGCGCCTCCCGCACTTGCATAAACGCCATCCATTGCGATGGATGCTTACGAATGGCCGTTTCCAGTGCAGCTACCAATGCCAACTGCGCCGGGTGCGATGCAACCTCCGAAGAGCGGAGGGATTCAACTTCGCAATAGATGGGCGCCATCATTTCAACTTCCAACTCGTCCCCATGTCGGTAGCAGAAGGTCGGGACGATCGGAGCGCCACAAGCCAGCGCCAATCGAGCGGCACCGGTGGGGAGCATCGTGTCGTGAGCACCTAAGAATGGGATTCGCGAACCCTGCTGCATGGGCATGACGCGGTCGGCATGCAATACCACCACTTCATTGGCGCGCAATGCGTCCTGCAGCGCCGCCCATGCAGACACTCCATCGCTCACGGCATGTTCAATGATGCCAAGTGACTGTCGCAACGCACTGCGCGCTCGTTCAAAGCGCGGCAGCGGGTCCGGATGGAACAGCACGTGAATACGTGACTCAAACTTTCGTAAGAGTGCAATGGATGGTTCAAACGCACCCATGTGCGCGCTGGCTACCACCACTCCCCGTCCACGATCATGGGCGGTGTGGTACTGCTCCTGGCCCGAAAATCGCGTCACCCGCGCTGCAAGCGCATCCACGGTCACTCCCTCCGACAGCAAAATTTCCGCTATGGAACGCTGCATATTCAGAAGCATTTCCCTTGCCACGGCACGAACCTCCGCTTCAGCAGCCTGCGGACCAAGTGCCAAACGCGCATTTTCACGCAGCGTCCGGCGCCAGAACGGCACCGTAGCCATCCCACCGATCGCCACCGCCCGACCCATGAGTGGTGCCAGCATTGGCATGGCTTGGATGCTTCCAAAGTACATCTGATCAATCAGCATCCGTGCGGGGTGATACGCGGCGAGCGTCATAGACACACCTCCACGCGCGGGGTAGTCGTTGCCAATCCCTGCAGCCAAGCCGAGGCATGCGACGCCAGGATCACCGTTCCTCGGCGCTGCAACACTGCCTCAACAGTGCGGATCAATGCCTCACGACCGAGTGCATCAAGTCCCGCGTCTGGCTCATCCAACACAAGAACGATGGGCGAATGAATCACTGCGCAGGCAAGCGCCGTTCGACGCTTCAAGCCGCCAGACAGACGATCAACGCGGTGCTGAGCGTGCTCTGTAAGGCCAAAGTCCAGGAGGCAGCGAGCCACCGCGTTCGATCGATCGACTGTGGGCACGCGTGCGAGGCGCGCCGCAGTTTCAAGATTTGCAACGACACTCAGTGCTGAAAATAAGCCACCTTCTTGCGGGTGGTACCCAGGAAGGAGCGCGGTTTGATCAATCCACGCGCGCCCTACCGCTGGCTTGAGCGCGCCCACCATGCAAGCCAGCAGCGTGCTCTTCCCGGAACCGTTTGCGCCAGTGACGTGAACAAGTTCGCCAGATCGAGCCACAAAGCTGACGTTCGCAAGGACCTTCCGCGCGCCGTATGAAAATCCGATTCCTTCTACGCGAGCCAACGGCCGCCCCGTCGACTGCGGCCGCAACGGCCCTGGCGCACCCGTGAGAACGAAACGCGCTCCCCGCACCCGACGCGCCCGGATATCCACTAGCCCCGCGGCTTCGGCCACAGTGCGCGCCTCTGCCAAGGTGAAACTCCGGCGAACGCTTACCACTGCATCACGTCGTAACTCTTTACTGGCAACGATGGTGGAAAGTTGCGCTCCCCAAATACCGAGTGAGTCACGGACCAAGTCGTTCCACACGACTAGTTCGCGCGCCACTGCTGCCATCGCGCGGAGACCGGCTACTGCGGATTCATCGTCCAGATGATGCATCACGAGCGATGCGTGTGCAACATCAAAGCTCCGCGCACCAAGGACGCGCTCCGCCGCAAGCAGGTTCACAACACGGAAATCCATGCGCGCGTCACCGACGGCGCCTGACTCCCCGCGCGAGCCGGACTGCACGCCCTTCAGCACGCGCGCCCGCCCCATCTCGATAGCGTCTTCGTTTCGATCCGTGCAGAGGATTGTGCAATCCCAACCACGCGCCCGAGATAAATTCAGAAATCGCTCCGGGATATCCGCCCCACCGCATCCAAAGTCAACCAGCGAGATCCGCCGCGAGCCCGCCCCGGGAATGCGGTCTGCCACCGCATCGACGATGGCATCCGCAGCAGCAGTCGCCCGATTCAGGTGCCGCAAAAATCGATATTCATTACTGAGCACCACACGGCTCGGAGAAGCATCGTCCATGCTCTCTTGTTCCGTTGACCGATGGCGCAGTTCTGGGAATTCCACAGCGGTTGCACCATACCGGAACCCGCCGCAGGCAGCCCCCTGCCACGGCACGAAAGCGTCCGCGCATATCATGGCGGAATGAAGAACTCTGGTTCCATCGCCTCTGCATTCATCGCCATCATCATCCTGGCCGGTTGCGCAACCTCCGACTACGGGCGGATCACCGACAAGATTGCAGCCTATGAAGTGCAAGCAGTGACCACCCGAGAGAAGTTGCAGACTGCAAATTCACAGGCGAAGATCACGCTGTACCGAACCCTGGTCACTATCAATACCAATCAACTGACCATTGCGCGTCGCATCAACCCGGAGTCAAACCCGGCATACAAGAGCGGCGCTATCACGCTCGAGCAAGCCAAGACCGAGAAGAACGAACGCGTTGCCATGCTTGAGAAGCAATTGGCACAAGCCATGAAGGATCGCGACGGCCTTGTCATTGAGATTGCCACGCCGGCTGCAAAGTGATTGCTATGCAGTTAGGCGCGGCTCAAGCCGAGGCCGGTACGCAGCATGTTGCCCGCTACGGACCCCATGGCGCCGTAGAAGCGACCCGATGCCAGCGATCGACATGACGCGCCCGTAGCAGCAACGATCGTTTGCACATCTTCTGCGTTCACAATCAGCGGCGGCACGAACTTGAGCAGTGGTCGACGCGCGCCCGTTGTCTGCGCCAAGATTGAATGCACTTCGAGCAATTGCATGATGGCCGCTTGACCGATCATCGGCTCAGTGATTCGCCCCAACATTGGAATCTTGGCAAAGCTGGGAATTCGGCTTGTATCCAGGTCTACTCCAACCATCAATCCCTTGCCGCGAATCTCACGCACGCAGGCAATATCTGCGCACTCCGCGCGAAGTTGGCGAATGAGCGACTCTCCAAGATCTGCCGCGCGAGCAGCCAAGTGGTCCTGCTCAATGACCTCCAGCGTCGCAAGCAACGCCACCATCGCGAGTGGCCCTTCATGGAACGTGGAGCTGTGAACGACTGATCGATCCATGGATGAGAAGGTGGATCCCCACACATCGCTCCGCACCAAGACCGCGCCAACCGGAACAAATCCGCCCGAGAGTGCCTTTGCGAGCACCACTATGTCTGGCTCAACACCATCATGATGCACCGCCAAGAAGGCGCCAGTACGTCCACATCCAGTTTGAATTTCATCAGCGATAAGTAGCGTGCCGTAGCGCTTGCACAGGGCGTGCGCTTCTTGCAATACTCCCGGCGACAGCGTCCGAAGCGTCTTGCCCTGCACTGGCTCCACCACAAGAGCAGCGACCTCTCGCCCACTCAGAGCGCGTTCGAGTGCTTCAAGATCTCCAAATTCAACCATCGAAGCGCCGGGTAGCAGCGGGCCAAATCCGCGCTGAAGATCTTCGTTGCCATTAATGGAAAGTGCACCGTAGGTGAGACCATGGAATGAGTCTGACCACGCCAACAATCCGGGCCGACCCGTGTGCTGGCGCGCGAACTTCATAGCCGCTTCGATTGCTTCGGTTCCGGAGTTCGTGAAGAACACGCGGTCAGCTACACCGCCGCACTGCAATTTCAGGCGCCGGGCAGCTTCAGCAGCGAGTGGGTTTAACTCCCAACGCACCCAGGCAGGTGGCGCCAGCGTCAGACATTGCGACAGTGCGTC
>DBCE01000234.1:0-2154 GCA_002292895.1 Phycisphaerales bacterium UBA966 | reverse complement strand
AGGTACTGACCCTCGCCGCGAACATAACTGCGGTCAAAGCCAATCAACTCCACCAACTTTGCGAATGCTGGATTCATATGCGCAAAGTGCGAATCCCGCGCCCCGGTTCGGGCGTTGGCAAGCAGTGCTGCAACATCAATCCGTTCCGCCATTGCGTTGCAGACTAACCTACGCGGCGCATGACATCCGTTGTGGGAATCGTTCCCCTCTATAACCACGCATTGACGGTTCCGGAGGTGCTCTCCGGCCTGCAGGCACACGGCCTGTATGCCTTGGTAGTGGACGACGGCAGTACGGACGGCGGCGCGGATGTCGCTGAACAATGGCTGATTGCGAACGGCGCGCGCGGCCAAGTGATCCGACTCGCTCACAATCAGGGAAAGGCGGCCGCGCTGCTCGCTGGATTTGCAGCCGCCGCCAATCAGGGCGCAACACACGCCCTCACCATTGACGCCGATGGCCAACACGACAGTGCGCGAATTGCAGCGTTTCTCCATGCGCTTCCCGCAGAGTGCCCCGAACAGACGCTGGTCCTCGGTGATCGTCGTACCCTGCCGCGCAACTATCCAACGGCGCGGCTCTGCGGTCGATTTCTGAGTGGACTCGCGGTACGCGCCGCCTGCGGAGCAATCGTTGGCGATGCTGCGTGCGGCATGCGGTTGTACCCACTTGCCATGACGCGGACCTTGCAGTGCCGCAGCGGTCGCTATGCATGGGAAGAGGAGGCGATCATCCGGCTCGTCTGGGCAGGCGCACGTGTTCAGCAAGTAGAGATACCGGTCATCTATCGCGATGCCGCCATTGCGCCAAGTCATTATCAATTTGCACGTGATTGGACGGAAGGCACGCTTGTCCTGGTGTTCAGCATCATTGTGCGCGCGTTCACTCACGGACGACGTTGGGCGCGCGACGGATCCACACGCATCGATCTGCTGTGGCCGCTCGGCAAGCGAACCAGCATGGCAGGCTGCATGATGAACATGCTGGCAGCATTCACGCTTGCAGTCACCGGTTTCACAGTCGCTGCACTCACCGCTGTCGGCGCGCCAATTCCGGTGACCTGCTCCATAGTTGCCATCATCGCTTGGGTCGCTTGGCGAACCAACGCGCCGATCGTGCTGATTGCTATCGGATGGATCGCCGGAATCATGGCTCCCGTTGCAACGTTGTGTGCAGCACCCGCGATTGGCGCGGCGTGGAGTTTCATCGCGGTTCGTCAACGGCGCAGCACTGGCGGTTAACTACCGCGCAACGCTTCAATCTCGTGGCGCATCCGGGCGAGGAAATCACCATTCGATTCATCCGCACCGATTCGCATCGGGGCGCCCGCGTTCACATGCACTGGGCCGGGATTGATGAACTTTCCGCCCACGGGCAGCAATCCGTCACTCCCTTCAATCCAAATCGGTAGCACCCGCGCGTGAGTGACGCGTGCAATGTGCGCAACGCCCATACGAAAGCGCCCCAGTGTTGCGCCCCGTGCCCGCGTTCCTTCCGGAAACAAGATCACATTCCAACCTGCCTGCAGCAGTCCGGTGATCCGCTCGACACCGTCACCCATGTCATCACCACGACCAATCAGGCACACGCGGTATGTTCGCACCACGTACGCACACAGCGCAGTACGAAACAATCGTCTGACTCCGCGATCCGTGGCAGCAGGCGAAAAGAAATCTCGCGCGCCCACGGTGGCAGTACGTGCACGGATCGTCGCTGGCAGCGCATGGCGAATCGCCGCGGTATCAAGCAAGCTCCGATGATTGGCAGAGAGAATCATCGGCCCCTCCGCAAACTTCGCGCTATCAAAGCCAGCCGAAGTGAACCGAACGCGACAGGCATGTTCAACCAAATCACTACTGCGGTCACCGATCCATGCAAACGCGCTGGCGGTCGGGCCAGTCAATGCGCGCACCGACTCTGGCATAGTGGCTGATTCGTTGGCGCCGGAGCCTGCCATGGTCAGCGCGCCTTTCCAATCAAGTGGATCTCAACGCGATTGTCACCCGCCACAGGCACCATGGCACAGGCACTCCAGGACGGCGGCAACAGCGGCGCCGGCTTGCCACTGAATCCCCACGGTTCATTGGGAATTCCCAAGGCGCCCCGGTTCAGCTCTTCATTGGAGTCGAGGTCCTGAAAGACGGACACCACCAC
>DBCE01000029.1:6752-7668 GCA_002292895.1 Phycisphaerales bacterium UBA966 | reverse complement strand
CGCGCGCGTCCGTCGCGCAATGAGCGAGCAACCGTGTTTGGCGTGTGGATCTTCTTCGCCCATCACCGCCGCAGCCGGCACCACCCCCGCGAATTTCGGCTCTCCGATCCCTAGCACTCCCACCCCAATGACCAACCAATGCACGCGCTGCGGCACAACACAGCACGCGACCGATTGGGCACCGATCGCACCGCTACAAGCCAGTNNCGGAACTCAGTGCATGCTTGCTACCCATCCTGCTTTCAACAGTGGCGCTGGTTGTACTGAGCGTCACGTTCATCACCATTGTCACCACGCTTCGGCTGCGCAGTGACTTTGTACTTCGCATCGATACGTGGTACCAGATGCTGCCAGCGGACGCCCGCATTCTTGGGGATATCGCCACGGTGGCATTGATCGGCGCGTGTGGACTCGCTGCATGTCGACGCCGCATTGCAGCGCGCGTCGATCGATGCGGCGCGTCCTGTCTTGGGTGCGGCTTTGACTTGCGCGCCACAGAGCCCACCGCAATCACCGGAACATGCCACGAATGCGGCGGCGGATTTGTCCGCCTGGCAACTTCTACACCGAGCGCACTGCCAGAACGCAGTGCGTAGCCGTTGGTTGGCAACGTGCACCACGCCGCAATCATTGACCCCCCGCACGCATCCACGCACTACGATTCCACTATGTCTTGCACAGCGATCATCGGAGCCGGACTTGCAGGTCTTTCTTGCGCGCACGCGTTGCAAAAGCGCGGCGTTGACTGGACCATCTTTGAAGCGTCTGACGCCGTTGGCGGCCGCGTTCGTACCGATATTGTTGATGGATTCCGCCTCGACCGCGGCTTTCAGGTGTATCTCACGGCATACCGCGCAGCGGGTGAGTTGCTTGAATATGCACCCCTCAACTTTCGAACCTTCCGTGCCGGTGCGGA
>DBCE01000029.1:0-6578 GCA_002292895.1 Phycisphaerales bacterium UBA966 | reverse complement strand
GGCAGCACGCTCGATGAGCTGCGCCGCATGGACCTTGGCATTGCCACCGTGGATGGCTTCATGCGCAGTTTCTTCGGCGGCGTCTTTCTTGACCGCACGCTGGGCACTGACTTCAGTCAGTTCCAGTACATCTTTTCTACATTCGCACGCGGGCAAACCGTTGTGCCCGCGCTGGGCATGGGCGAGATACCCAAGCAAATCGCAGCATTGCTACCAGCGGAACGCATTCGCCTGCGCGCGCCCGTGAGCAGTATTGCTCGCCGCGGCAAGTCATTTGCAGTGCGCACTGCAAACGGCAACGAATCGCTCTTTGATGCCGTCGTGCTAGCCACCGATATGTCTGCAGCACACGCACTTGATCCGCGTATCAATGCGCGCGCGTGGTGCTCCAACGTCACGTTCTACTGGGCGTGCGACGTGGGACGATTGCCCGCGCCGCTGCACCAACCAACCCTCTTTCTTGACGGAACCGGCGACGGTCCAGTGAATCACGCGGCTTGCCTCTCCAGCGTTGCGCCTGAATACGCGCCGGCTGGTCAGTCGCTCATTGCGCTCAACATGGTGGAGGTGGATTGGGCAGCCGAAAGCATGTCCAGCCTGACCGCACGCATGGTGGTGCAAATGGAGCGCTGGTTTGGCACTGGTGCCATGCGCGGCTGGCGCCTACTGCGCATGGATCGCATTGTGCGCGCCTTGCCACGTCAGCACACCGCAGACATTCACGCGCGACCATCCACAGAGATTGATGACGGCATGTTTGTTGCCGGCGACCACGTCACGGATGGCTCCATCGATGGCGCCGTTCGAAGTGGCACGCTTGCATCCGAAGCCGTGTTGCGTTGGTTTAACCGCTGACCGGCACAGGGTCCGACGTCACTGTCAGCACGCCCGTCGACATCTTCGGCTGCACGCCGTTCTGAATGATCTCTACGCGGACAATGCGGTTGTCCTTGCGATAGATGAGGCTGGCCGTGGATGCGCTCAACGTCTGTGACGAAAGTTTCCAACCGGCCTGATCAAATCGAGCCATGGTCTCAGTGACGCGAGCATTCAGATTGCTGATCGGGCCTTTGTATGAGAACTGACCCGCGGTGACGCGCCCTTCGGATTGGCGTAGGCCGGAACTGTCGCGCGGAACCATTCCAGGAATCTGTGGCAAGTCCGACTGCAGCACGCTGTCCGGCTCGGTGCTGCATCCCGTCGCCCAGAGTGCGGCAGCGGAGACGGCAAGCAGGGCGATGGCTGTCGGTAGGCGTCGCATCTGTCCGATACAAGGTAACCGCGCCGACCGCCGCGCGCACAACCATGGGTCGAGGATTCGAACGCCACGCTCGCACCTTTACGGTGCTCACCTTCATCAGCCGTATCACGGGCTTCGCCCGGGACGCGCTGCTGGCCCGCGTCTTCGGCGCCGGAGCGGTGATGGACGCGTTCAACTTCGCTTTCCAGGTTCCCAATCTGTTCCGCCGCCTATTCGGCGAGGGCGCGCTCACCGCTTCGTTCCTGCCCGTCTACACCAAGCTTGACCGTGACCACCCGGACTCCGCGCGGCAGTTTGCGGGATTGATGCTGGCGCTGCTCGCGGTGCTGCTCTCCGGCGTGACCATCGTCGGCGAAGTCGTGCTGTACTTCATCCAAGATATGAGCGAATCGCCGATGCTGGGCATTCAGCTCTTGATGGTGATGCTGCCATACATGCCGCTTGTCTGTTTGGTTGCGCTGGTCGGCGCCATGCTGCAGACTCATGGCAAGTTTGGACCAAGCGCCGCCAGCCCGATCATCCTGAATGTCACCATAGTTGCCGCCGCGTTCTACGGCAGTTACTACGCGGTGAACGCGGGCATGACCGAGCACGTGGAGCCTGTGTCACATATTCAGATGGTGGCGTGGAGCGTGATCGTGGCAGGATCGTTGCAATTAGTGTGGAGTTTGTGGTCACTCCGACACTACCGCATTCGACCGCACTTTGACATGAAGCCAAGTTGGCCGCACATGAAGGAAGTGCTTTACAAAGCACTCCCCATGCTCTTGGGCCTTGGCATCTTTCAAGTGAATACCTTTGTCGATGGCTTGGTTGCCAGCTATCAAACGATGGTTGGACCAACCATCTTTGGCGTTGACTATCCGCTTCCGCCTGGCAGTATGACCGTCTTGAGCTACGGCCAGCGCCTCTACGAATTTCCGCTCGGCGTATTCGGCGTGGCAATTGCCACGGCCATCTTCCCGGCACTGTCGCGCGAGTCGAACGACCCTGATCGATTCATGGCAACGCTGCGCCGTGGCATGCGGCTGAGTTTCTTCATTGGCTTTCCCGCAAGTGTTGGCTTGGTGCTTGTACGCGAGCCGCTCGCTGCGGCGATCTTCCAAGGTGGCAAGTTCAGTCACGAAGACGTGCAGAAGGTGGGATTCGTGCTCGCCATGTATGCGCCCGCCATTTGGGCGTACTCCATGCAACAACTTTCCACGCGCGCGTTCTACGCATTGGGGGACAGCGTGACCCCGGTGAAAGTCAGTATCTGGATGGTGGCGCTCAATTTCGCCTTAAACATGATTTTGATTTGGACCCCGCTTGGCGTTGGCGGGCTTGCGCTGAGTACGGCGATTGCGGCGATCGTGCAGATCGTCATCATGACCCGGATCATGCATAAGCGCATGGGCATCATCATGGATCGCGAGACGCGCGCCTCATTCGCGCGCACGATTGCAGCGAGTGCCGCCATGGCAGGCGTCGCCGGTCTGGCGTCCCTCGCATTCAGTGGTCATGACACCTGGCTCTGGAGTGTTGCTGCCACGCTGGTGCTGGCGGGTCTCGGAATAGTCACCTACATGGCAGCCGCCCGACTGCTCAAGATGCCCGAACTCGGCTGGGCGATCCGCGGCAAATAGGTGCCGTTCACCCCTGTCCCTAGTTACGCCCCCGCCGACTTCCACGCCCCCGTCTTTGCATCGCGCTCCACGCGCCGATACACCGTATCGCGTTCCACCGCCGTGAATCCCGCCTCCCGGATCGCGCGCGCCAAATCACCAACGCTCGTCTCTTGGTGATTGCCTTCGCCGACCGCCTTGGTGATGTCGTACCACACCACGGTGCCGTCAATGTCATCCGCGCCGGCTTGCAACTCCAGCTGTGCCATCGGCAACGTCTGCATGATCCAGAACGCTTTCACGTGCGGGAAGTTGTCGAGCATCAAGCGCGCAATCGCCAGCGTGCGCAGGTTCTCTAAACCCGTCGGCCCTGGCAGATACTCAAGCTCGCTTGCATTCGGAAAGAATGGCAGCGGAATAATCGTTTGGAAATAGCCAGTCTTCAGCCCACGCGAGCCCGGCATCGGTAGTCGTTCGTGCGGGTAGTTCGCAGCCGGGCCAGTCAGCACCACCGCGCCGTTCGCATCTTTTGCAATGCCTTGCGCATCAGCCCACGCACTCAGCGTGTGGTCCTGCTGCATGCGCAGCAATTCCATGTGATGCAGCCGTTCGCTGCGCTCTTCAATGTGCCCGTACAACATGGTGGCGTTCGAATTGATGCCCAATTCATGCGCCGCGCGATGCACGTCCAGCCACTGGTCGCTGCGAATCTTGCCCTTGAACGCCTCATCATGGACGCGATCATCAAAGACTTCCGCGCCGCCGCCCGGCAAACTGCCAAGCCCCGCCGCGATCAGATCACGCAACACAGCAAGCACGCCTTGATATCCATCTCCGCCACGCTTGGAAATGCGCTGCAGATGCACAATCTCCACCGCAGTGAACGCCTTGATATGAATCTGCGGCGCTTCCTCGCCGATGGCGCGCAACATGTCGGTGTAGTAACTGAACGGAAGCCACGGATGCAGTCCGCCCACAATGTGCATTTCCGTGGCGCCGCTCTCGCGTGCCTTGCGCGCTTCTGCGCGGATGTCATCCAAGTTGTGTTCGTATGCGCCGTCCTGATCCTTCTTGCGATGGAACGCGCAGAACTTGCAACTGAGGGCGCAGATGTTTGAATAGTTCAGATGCCGATTGATGTTGTAGAAGACCGCGTCGCCATGCAGGCGTCGGCGCACCATGTCGGCCAAACGACAGACTTCATGGATGTCCGGTGTGGCAAAGAGCACGGCACCATCGGCCGCGGTGAGTCGCTCGCCCGTCTCCACTTTGCGCGCGATTTCGGTGAGCGCCGGGTCGCGGCGTCGGGTCCGCGCGGCAGGGTGCCCCACAACTGCAGGTGCGGCATGGGCGCCAGAAATAGGTGCTGCAAGCGTCATAGAGGGGAAAGGATAGGCGGGATGGCAGGTCCAGCGAACCGCCGCGTCACCCCAGGCGTACCCTTATTCAGCATGAGTCTCCAGGCCAACGTGACCACCCTGACCGCTCGCACGGCGCGCAGCCTCCATCAGGGTGGTCACTCAGGCCTCCTGTCAGCGCTCCTCCTCAGCCTCATGGCCTTGCTGGCAGCCACGCCTGTGTGCCGCGCCGCCACCGATTCCAGCATTGCTATCACCGTGGATCGCACGGTCAATTTCCACTCCAACTGGACGCTTTCGGTCAGGCTTCGCACGCCCTCCGATCCCACCGCGGCTTCGGCTGCGGCCGGACCGACGCTTGTAGCCGGTACCAATGGCAGTCATGGGTTCTTCTCTGTGAACACCATGCCGTTCATGTATGTCAATCCGTACTTTGATCCCTACCGCAATTCGTTTGGCGGTCTCAATGGTCTGGTGATTCGTTACAACTCCAACGGAAACAGTTTCGTCGCGTTTGGCAGCCAACCCACGCTGGGCGCCGGCAACCCGACCACCATGTTCATCACCTACAACTCGCGCAAGGATCGCCTCACCGTGGTTCTTGGAAGAGTGCGCAAGGTCATTCCGAACGTGCACAGCGCATTGGCAGCGCTGGGCCTTGCGGATGATCCCACCGTCTACATCAGAGACATCTCCGCGCAAGTGACCGCCGGTCGCGTGTCCGCCATCAACGGTGTGCAGTTCAACGCAACAGCGCCACAATGAGCGCGCGAAGCGTTCACTGTGGCGCTGTTGCAATAGCACTTGGTTCAAGCCCGAGGATTGAGACCTCGGCACTCGCACCAGGCTCTTTATGACTTCGGAGCCGGCGCAGAGTCACTCTGCGTGGGTGTGTCCATTGGCTTCATCGTCATCGGATCGCGCAGCGGCAAGTCAATACTCTTGCCACCGAAGAACTCAGACATCTTGGCGCGGCCGGTCTGATCGCCAGGGGCAATCTCGTCCCACTTGCCGACCACCATTACTGCCATGTCATCAAAGTTGAGGTACTTCTTGGCAACCCGCTGAATGTCAGCGGCGGTCACCTTCTGAATGGAATCGCGATAGCGCTGCCAGTATTCCGGGTCGCGACCAGTCCATTCGTCCGCAACAAAGATGCCCAGCGTTGCGTCCTTGCTTGAGAACTGACCAGGGAAAGCCTCGATAAAGCTCTTCTTGGCAATCTCCAGTTCTTCCGCACTGACTGGCTCGTCCTGCATGCGCTTGAATTCTTCGCGCATCAACTTGATGGCCAGCGCCACGGTTCCGTTCTTCGATTCAAACGCGCCGGCAAACTGTCCTGGGTAGTACACGCCTGCTTCGAATCGTGAACCGACGCTGTACGCCAAGCCTTCGTTGGAACGAATGTTGCTCATGAGACGGCTGGTGAAACCGCCACCGCCAAGAATCTCATTCATCATCTCAGCGCTGAAGTAATCCGGATCGTCGCGCTGGATACTGCGGCGGCCGATACGAACCTTGCCCTGTGGAATGTCCTTGGCAACGCGGTACACGCCTGGCTTGAACACATTGGTTGGCGCAGGCGGATTTGAGGCCATATCGCCACGCTTCCAGCCGTCCAATCCCGCAGCAAGGCGCTTCATCATGTCATCGGGATTGAAGTCGCCGGTGACAGAGATGATGAGGTTGCCGGGCTGAATCAACTTGTCGTGTTGCGCGCGCAGCTTGTCGGTGGTGATGGCATCCCAACCATCCTTGGTGGCCTGCTGACTTTCAAAGCAGTCCTCGCCAAAGATCAGGTACTTCCACTCGCGACCGAGGATCTGGCCAGCCTCGTCGTTGCGCTGCTTCATGCCTTCCGTTGCTTGGCCACGCATGATGTTCAGGCGATCCTGGTCATAGCCCGGATTGCGCAACATGTCGAAGAAGAGCGTCATGCTCTGATCAAGGTTGGAACTCAGCGTGTTCATGTTTGCAACCACTGCACCCTGACCACCGCTCACCCCAACATTGGTAGCAAGGAAGTCAAGCTTCTCGTCAAGATCAGCTGGCTTGATGGTGGCAGTACCGCCGGTGCGCGTCATCGCCGCCATCACAGCAGTGAGTCCAGGCGTGTCCTTGGGATCAAGCCATTGTCCACCCTTGAACGTCAGCGTCAGTGAAACCAGCGGGAACTCCTTGCTCGGCGCCATGTAGACGGGGGTGCCGTCTGGCAGGGTGCGTCGGAAGTCCTTCGCCTTTGGCGGCGTGAAATCAAGCGCCGCAAACTTCAGCTCTTCCGGACGAGCTGGCAGTTTGGCGGATTTGTCTGCAACCCAGGCGGCCGGGGCAGTGGCGGGGGCATCCGCCTTGACC
>DBCE01000116.1:7093-16343 GCA_002292895.1 Phycisphaerales bacterium UBA966 | reverse complement strand
TCGCATCAACAGCAGCACCCAGCCACAGCGACCAATTGATGTTTGCTGGCGGCGTGATCGGCTCCTTCAGTCCGCCGTAATAGAAATAGCCGTCGCCTTGGTCCGGCGGTCCACCGATCCACACGTGCGCCTCAATCGCTTTGCCAAGCAGTCCGCGCCGAAGAATGTCCACCGCATGCTGCCGTCCCGCAGGGCCCATGCGCTGATTGCCAACCTGCGTAATGAGCGATGGACACGCCTTGGCCGCGCCTTCAATCGCCGCCACTTCAGAGAGTTGCTGCACCAGCGGCTTCTGCCCGTAGACATGCTTCCCAGCCTTGAGGGCAGTCATCATGATGAGCGCGTGATTGTGGTCTGGGGTGCACACCACCACGGCATCAAACTTGCCGGCGTGCTTATCAAACGCTTCGCGGAAATCGCTGCAGGTGAACGCAGCCGGATGCTTCGCGGACACTTCCTTCAGCGCGTCCGAATCAACATCGCAGAGCCCTGCAAAGTTCACATCTGGATGCTGCGTCAATTCATGTCGATCCGCCGGAGCGATGCTGCCGCCTACGCCGATCTGCAAGATATTGAGCTTGGCAAGCTTTCCACCAAACACGCGGCGTGGTGCCACGGACGGAAGCGCGAACGCACCCTGCGCAATCAGTGAACTGGCGGCGAGTCCGCCAGCAGCCAGGGCGGTGTTGGTCATCATGGTGCGTCGGTCGATCATCATGTTCCTTGCGTGAAGTGTGTGGTTGCCAGACCTATTACGCGATGCCATCAACAAGCCATCGCTCAAACTCAATTTCGTCGCGGATTTGAATTCCATCCAAGCCTAAGAGCGGATAGCTCGGCTCGATCTGCCGCACCCGATCGACAATGCCCTTATACAGCGCGGAAAACCGCCAGCCCCGGCGCTGATAGAAGCGAATGGCGTGCGCGTTGTCGTTGGTGGTGGTCAGATAGATCCGCTTGCAACCCTGCGTGCGCGCGTGTTCTTCTGCGGCCGCAAGGAGGGCAGCGCCAACCCCGTGGGCGGGCGAGCGGCTACTCAGGGTGATCACTTCGCACTGCCATCCACCTTCGACCATATTGAGCGTCAGGAGCCCGGCAAACACGCCGTCAACTTCAGCCACAAAGCCGGGCAGCTGATCGGCTTGATGCAGCCGGCCCAAAGACCAGATTCCGTTGGAATGCCAGTGGGTGTGCAGTTCGGCGCGCACTTCAGCTTGGTCGCGTGGTTCGATGGGTCGGATGACCATGGGCATGGTGGGGAGGGTAGCCACAGTGACCGTCGCCACCGGGCACGCAAGGAGCCGCAACTTCATCGCCTCCGAAATTTCAGTCC
The DNA here is from genome assembly GCA_002292895.1 of Phycisphaerales bacterium UBA966. Lineage (GTDB taxonomy): Bacteria > Planctomycetota > Phycisphaerae > Phycisphaerales > SM1A02 > UBA966. Next base: position 15,010 of record DBCE01000116.1, on the reverse strand, counting down.
CTAAAAACGGAGTAGGCCTCGATTCCTCGAGGCCACACTCCAGATGCCTGTGTTGGTGAGCTCGGTTTCCCGTCGAGCCCGCCGCAGGCGGTTTTGGGCATCTCTGAGTTTCCCGTTCAGAGGCGCCCGCATTGTCTGCTTGCTGGTCGGTTTCCCGTCGACCATCAAGCTGTTTGTCCTGCAGGTCGGTTTCCCGTCGACCTTCAAGACTGTTTGTTCTGGCGGCCGGTTTCCCGTCGGCTGTCAGAACTGTTCCTTCATAGATAAGAACGAAATTGGGGTGCTGCAACCATCATGGCAGCGAGAAAAATCCTCGATTTGTTTCAAATGCCCGTTCCTGCAGCGGAAACGCAGTTTTTCAGTCGTGCGGCTGGCGGGAATTACCAGTATTTGGGAACGGGTGCCAGGGAGCGCAGCGGGCTCGTTGGAGCGGGGAGCAATTCAATAGTCCCTAAAAACGGAGTAGGCCTCGATTCCTCGAGGCCACACTCCAGATGCCTGTGTTGGTGAGCTCGGTTTCCCGTCGAGCCCGCCGCAGGCGGTTTGGGCATCTCTGAGTTTCCCGTTCAGAGGCGCCCGCATTGTCTGCTTGCTGGTCGGTTTCCCGTCGACCATCAAGCGGTTCGTCTTGCAGGTCGGTTTCCCGTCGACCTTCAAGACTTGTTCTGTCGGCCGGTTTCCCGTCGGCTGTCAGAACTGTCTCCGTCACCTATATCAACGGAAACTACGAGCCTCAACCATCACAGTTCTTCTATATTTCTTTAAATTGCGCTGCCAGCGCAAAAAAGGTGGCTTTAGAGCGTTTCTGAGCCCCCACAGGTACCCTCGTCGACCATGGCGCCCTCCCAACCTCCAGAAGTTGTCCTTGAGAACCTCTCCAAGTCCTTTGGCGGCAAGGTGGTCCTGGCGGGCATCAATCTGACCATCCGCAGCGGCGAGCTAGTGGCCATTGTCGGGGGATCGGGGTGCGGCAAGACGGTGCTCCTGAAGTTGATCATGGCGCACTACCCGCCCGACTCTGGGCGGGTCTTGGTGGCGGATCATGAATCGGACCCGGACGGCTCGGGGGTCGCCCCGCTGCGGGACATGTCCACGTTGGACGAAGCGCAGCTTGATCGGATCCGCATCCACTGGGCGATCGTCTTCCAACGAAATGCGCTGGTCACTGGCGACGTGTTCCAAAATCTGGCCGTCCTGCCGCGTGAAGTAAAGGGCATGACCAACCAGGAAATCCTGCCCCTGGCGGAGAAGGCGCTCGTTGATGTGGGGCTTGATCCAGCGCTCGTGATGCACCGCGACCGCGAAGACCTCTCGGGCGGAATGGCCAAGCGCGTTGCCGTGGCACGTGCGATCGTCATGGATCCCGTCATCGTGATGTACGACGAACCGACCGCGGGGCTTGATCCAGAGATGTCCGCGCAGATCGACGAGTTGATTGGCGAAACGCACCGCGCCCAACCACCCTTTGCTGCCACGCGTGCCGGGATCAAGCGAACCAGCATCGTGGTGACGCACGACACGGAGCTGCTGCGTCGGCTGCGGCCGCGCATCATCATGCTGTTTGGCGGCAAGGTCTCCTTTGATGGAACCTTTGACGAGTTTGTCACCAGCGACGATCCGCACATTCGCCCCTACCGAGCACAGATGGGGCTGCTTCACAACGGCGAGAATAAGTAGCCTCCACCACTATGAAGGACAAGTCCGACATCGTGCGAGATTGGCTGCCGCGCTACACGGGTCGCAAGCTGGAGGACTTTGGCCAGTACGTGCTGCTTGTCAACTTTGCCAACTATGTGGAGTTGTTTGCAGAGCGCTTTGGGGTAGAGGTGTGCGGGCGTGATCGCCCCATGCTGACGGCGACCGCGGAGAACATCACCATCCTGAGTTTCGGCATGGGCTCCGCCATGGCTGCTACCACGATGGATCTGCTCTCTGCCGTCGCTCCGAAAGCGGTGCTGTTCTTAGGCAAGTGCGGTGGCTTAAAGAAGACCAAGGTCGGCGATTTCGTTCTGCCGATCGCTGCCATTCGTGGCGAAGGCACCAGCGACGAATACATGCCACCAGAAGTCCCCGCGCTACCGAGCTTTCGACTGCAGCGCGCGGTGAGTGCGTCCATCATCAAGCACAACCGTGATTACTTCACCGGCACCGTCTACACCACCAATCGCCGCGTGTGGGAACATGACATGCGTTTCCGTGAGAAACTCCTCTTGATGAAAGCGGAGGGCATCGACATGGAAACAGCCACCATCTTCTTGGTTGGCTTTGCGAACGGCATTCCCAAGGGCGCATTGCTGCTGGTGTCTGACAACCCCATGACTCCCGAAGGCGTTAAGACGGGGGAGAGCGATCGCCATGTCACGGATCATTTCGTGAAGTTGCATCTGGACATCGGCCTGGACGCGCTGCGCGATCTGCGCGACAAGGGCGAGAGCGTCAAGCATTTGCGCTTTGAGTGACTGATCTGCGGTGCAAATACAACCCCCCTGAAATGCACTTGGCATCTCAGGGGGAGTTGAGTTCCACGGCGTCCCCACACATGGAATTGACTTTTGATTTGGCGCGGCCCGTACCCCCGGGAGTTGCCTATCGCAGTCCACATCATACATGAACGCGCCTTTAAATCCACCATGCTGTGGAGATATTTGAAATTAAATACGGTTTGAAGGCGATATTTTGCGATTTACTTTTAAGGCGACGCGCCTACCGACCCGCCGGCGCCGATTGGGAACTCGCAGCGCTGGGTTGGTAGGCAATTCGAGTGAAGCCCGCATCTCGGCATGCCTGCAATGCGGACGCTGCGCCCTCCACGGTGACATCGTCCGCAACCCGCACCACCACACCCGGTTCCTTGGGGAGCGAACGGATGGCATCGCGCAGGGCATCACGCCCCGCGAAGGACCGTGTTCCGATGCGGTAGGCAGTGCTGCCGTTGGCCATCGTCACATCGACCACTTGCGGCGTGAAGCCGCCGCTGTCGCCAGCCGTGGCGCGTCCGCTGCCAAGGGTGGCGGCCAGTTCGCGCTCCTCTGCCTCCATGCTTCCTGCGAGCAGGAAGTACATGAGCAAGAAGAGGATCACATCAATCAGTGCGATGAGTGGCAGCCGCATCTCTGAGAGTTCCAACAGTCCGGTGCGGCGACGTGAAGTCATACGCATCAGGAACCCTCCGGTGCAACCGCCAGCGACCAGTTAGCGATCTTTGCTTTCGCCAGTCGTTCCGCCAGGCGATTGAGTGACGCAGCACCGGCCGCGCGATCAGCGCGCACCACAATTCCACTGTGCCTTGTTCCAGTGCTGCCTTGAGCAGCGGCGATTCGTGTGGCAAGCGCGTCGAGTGAAACACTCTCGCCAAGAATGGAATAGTTTCCGGCGCGGTCGACATCAATCACCAACTTGGCAGAAGCAGACTCGCTTGGTGGCGCCGCACCCTCTTGGTGGGGCAGGTCAACGGGCCGCAGTTCGCTGGTTGCAAACTGTGATGACAGCATGAAGAAGATGATGAGCAGCAGGATCACATCGATCATCGGCGTGAGATCAAACGATGCATCGGATCCATCTGCGCCGCCGGCCATCAGGTGCCCTGTGCTGGCGTGTTTCGCGGCGCTGGCGCGCCTGGCGAGGTGCCGGCGCCTGGGTTTACTGCCGTTGGACGTGGAGCCTGTGTGCGTGCTGCTGAAAGTGCGGCCGCCAGCTCTTCAGCCATCGGTTCAAGATCATCAGCCGCTACGTCAGTGACAAGTCGGTCGATGCGTTGGCGAAAGAGTGCAAACGCCACCGTGCACGGCACCGCAACCACCAGTCCCTGCGCGGTATTCACCAGTGCCAGTGACATGAACCTCGCCAGCTCGGTAGAGCGCGCTGCGCCCTGCAATGATCCAATTGCATTGAAGGCACCGATCATTCCGATCACGGTTCCCAGGAGTCCAAGCATGGGTCCAACGGCCGCCAACACGCCAAGGCCGTTGTTGAGGCGCTGCAGTTGTGCAGTGGCTACCTGGCCAGCTTCTTCCACCGCAGAGCGAGCTTCGAAGGCGCCCATTGGATTTCCTGTGCAACGCCGAATGGCGCTCGCCATCACAACCGCAACGAATGAATGCGACGAATCACTGGTGCACGCACGCGTGGCGCCAGCCACATCGCCAGCACGGAGCGCAGTTGAAATGGCAGTGACGACGGCCGGCGGTGCCAGCTGTCCACGACGAAGCGAAAGCAAGTTGCGAACAATCAGCGCCAGCGCTAGCACGGACAACGCGATGAGCACGTAGCCCAGGGCGCCACCCGCACGCACGTATTCAAACAAACTCATCGACGTGCCTTCGTCGGCAAGCGTTACAGGCAACGGCATGAGCACACTGGTTGCATTCATTGGAGGCGCAGAGTAGCCGCGCGCTCACAAGAAAGCCGCCCCGACGGATGAGCCCGTCGGGGCGGCGCAGGTTTCATGAAATGAGCGCCAGCGGCGCCGGGTTACGGGCAGGGACCCCAGCCTCCAAGCATGATGGCGAGGTCTGCGCCATTGGTGGTGCCATCGCCATTGAGGTCAGTGGTGACAGCTCCGCCCCAGCCTCCAAGTAGCACCGCCAAATCCTCACCGCCGACCGAGCCGTTGCCAGTCAGATCAGCTGGGCAATTCACCACCGCCGACAAGGTCAGCGTGGCAGTTCCCGACGTGCCGACTCCGGCGCTACCGACTCGGACATACCACGTACTGCCCGAGCTCGCGGACCAAGCCGCGGAGCTGGTGCCGTTTGAGCATGTTGCGCTGTTGTCGCTGCAGGCTGCCACGGCGGTGGTTGCGCCTGGGCATGCAGATCCAGCATAAACAGCGATGCGAGTATCGAATGATGCAGCGTTGCAGGTGCTGGCGGTCATACGACCATTGATCGGTGCCGTGAAGCGGTACCAGAGGTCCTTGGTGATGGTGACGCCGGAGCCCTCATCGCATGATGCGGGTAGTGCCGGAGCAGCATCGGTTGCCAAGGTGTTGGTGAATACAAATGTTCCTGCCCCAACCGCCGTGGCGGTGGCACAGTTGTCGTTCGATGGAGCGGGGGTGGATGTGCTGAACGTAAACGAATACTCGTTGCGTGTATCGGTGGCCAGATACACGCGCATGTACACCGTGTTGGAAGCGCTGGAGTTCAGGAAAGTGAACGACTCATTATTGGTGTTGGCAGCGCGCTCAAGGGCAACGGTGCCCCCGCAGGCGGTGAACAACTGAACATCAATGTCGCCGCTCGCATGAGTGAAGGTCATACTCATGGTCAGCGTTGCGCCAGCATTCACAGGCAATGCGTACCAGTCTTCGTCGAGTCGCTTGACCACCAAGGTGCTGTAGGTACCAGGCACAACAGCCTTGGCGTTGGCGCAGGCGTCGTTGGGCTCTTGCGTGTCATCGGAGCCTCCAGCAAGCAGCGTGGCGAAGTTACTGCTCGCAGTATTCACCGCCAAGTCCCAACGGCCGTAGCCGTCATCGGCCGCGGTGTTGGAGCACGCGCTACCACCGCAAGTGAGCACGCCGAACATCTTGTGGTTGCTGTCAGTAAAGATGGCAGAACCCGATGAGCCGCCCTCTGTGATGCCTTGGTTCCACGAAAGCGAGTTCCAATTGCCGCCCGGTGATCCGCAAGGGAATGACCCCGAGTTCTTCACGCCAAAGGAAATCGCTTGCGGTGTTCCACTCGGGTGGTGAATGCCGGTGCATGCAGAGTTCACCGCTGGGTTTGCGTTCGTCCAACCATCCCAGTAGCAGCCGGCTGGAAGGGCGCCCCTCACCAGAAGCAGCGTGCAATCGCTTGCGAGATACGTTGCTGACAAATCGGAACCAGAGACCAATGTTCCCGGAGAGTTTGTGCCCGTGCAGGGTGATCGATTGAAGAAGTAGAACGCGCAACTGTTCGCTTCAGCAGTTGTGTTGATGCAGTGGTTGGCGGTGGCGACATAGGGGGTTTCATCAGCTGCCGTGGTTGCCACCAGTTGTCCCGAACAAAGGTAACTAGCGCCACCGCTTGTGAATGTCATGCGGGCCGCTGCGTTCGATTCGTTGAGCCACGCTGCGTAGCACGCGGGATTGAGCGAGCAGGTGCCGCCGTTTGAAATCTCGCTGAAGACCGGGATGTACCCGTAGGAGTAGCCAACCGCGTCAAAGGGAAGTTCCGTGGCGGATTGACCGGCGGGGACGAACCATTCGATGTGTCCGCGGGAGGTGGGGGAGAAGGGGCCGTAGGCCTCGCCTGTTCCAAAGTCGCCGGTGCCTTCAAGAATGCCAGTCATCTTCTGCTCCAAGTCCGGGCAGGTGATGGCGAGTTCCTGACCCGCTGGCAAATCGATTCCGCTGAGGTGGAGGCGTGAGTTGAGTGCACCGATGGCGTCGATACCGATGCGCCACAGGCGTCCGCCGGCAACGTCCATCCATTGCCCGTCGTTGAGTGAGAGTTTCACGCCGCGTTCAACGCCGAAGCGGAACGGCGCGGGTTGCACGGTGGCTTCATCTTCGGCCATCAGTGCGCCGTGGTCCATGGCATCGAGGGTGATCATTGGCACCGGCACAAACCACGTTCCGAATCGATCGGAGAGCGTGGCTGGTTGTGGCTTCTCTACCGCCGGTGTGGGCAGGGGTCCGTGGCCGTTTGGACCGGTGTCTACGTCGGCAAAGACGCATGCGGTGAGACTGGCGACAACAACGAAGCTGACGGTTCGTGGGTTGATGTTCAAGTGTGACTCTTCAAGTGGGGTGGAAAATGGGTGTTTCCTGTGAAACTCTCATACGAACATAGCTGCAGACTGCGCCGGGGCGATTGGAATCCTCAATTCAGGGACGTATTCCTGTAATCACTCAGTTGGTTATCAGACTTATGGATCCGTGGGGGTTGGGCTCACCGCGCCCGAGGTGGCTCTGACGTCGCGCGGCGCGGAGCGCTGATTGCGGGCATTGGCGTGGCACTCCTTGCAGGTGGCTTGGAGCGCTTGCATGTCGGCGGAGAGTCGCGCGGGATCTCCGCTCGGCACGGTGGTCAGTTGGTCTTCGAGTCGTTGGGCAAGGCCTTGGCTCTTTGCGAGCAGGTCGCGGAACGACTGCGGTCGAGCCGCGATCTCTGGCGACGCCGCCAACAGGCGCAGGTGGTCGGCGAGCGCGGCGGCCTCAGCCACTGGAACGAGGTCGGCGTGATCGGCGGGCACCTTCCAACCGGCGCGTTCAATTGCAGCAAGCCGATCGTTGGTGTCATCGATCGCCAGCATGGCCTCTACCAATCCATTCGGCCGTGTGACAGATGGGAAGTCGGGGGATGCTTGATCGATGATTGCTGCAGTCAGCAGCGAAGCGGAAGCAGTGCACGTGTACAGGCCGGCGTAGTTGGGCGCTGTGCCAGAAATCTTCATACGCGCCAGTGCGGCCTCAGCGGTGAGCCAGCCAAGCGATACCGCGATGGTTCCAGCTGCACCCGCGCTGCGGTGCTTTCCGTGGTGGCAGTGAATGTAGATCGGCTTTGGCAGGTCGCGCGCGGCGCGCACCAGTTGCAACTTGCGTGCGTCATCAAAGCCGTCGTAACCAATTGGCAGATGGACGTAGCGGATACCGTTGGCGTTTGCGCGTGTGAGGTCGGGCGTTGCGCCATCGACCGAGATCACGGTCTGAACTCCCCATGCTTTGAGCGTTGCAAATCCCGCATCACCGACGGGTGCGCTGCCAGACCACACGGCCGGTGCATACGCCACCACATTCAGTAGACCGGGGGCGTCGATCGGAGCATTCGTAGCGGTAGTGGGCGGCGAGGTTTGCGCAGGCGTTGTTGGGGCGGTTGTTGGTGGCAGTGCGGCTGCCCCGGGCATGGTGGTTGACGCCCACACCGAGGCGTGCAGGACGGCAATCCAGAACCCGCGCCACAGCAGTCCGCTGTTGTTCATCCGTGTCAT
>DBCE01000116.1:5402-6977 GCA_002292895.1 Phycisphaerales bacterium UBA966 | reverse complement strand
CCCATCACCCAAGACTTTGACCTGCAGTGCCGCACCTGCGCGCTTGACCTTCAGAACGCCCTGCGCGCGCTGTATGCCGCCGTGGGCGCTGACCCGGCGCGACCGCAGGCAGTGTCACGTCAATTCAAATTGAATAAGAATCTGACTTGGAAGGTAGCCAAGGTCATTCAATCGGTGGATCCCATTGAAGCGGTGCCATTGATTCCTGGCAGCGAAGGCATGGAAATCTTGCTCTCCGCGATGGAGGCCTCGGGGCCGCACGCGTCGCCAGTCAGTGTCGTTCGTTCGCGGCTGGCAGCGTTTGAAGACATGGTGCGCACTCATGTTGGTGATCGACCAACGCTTGAACTTCTGATGGATGGAATGTCGCGCGGTGGCAGAGCGCTGGAGGTCTCACGCAAGCTTGCCTTCCGCGGCAATTCGGGAATTTGGGGCGTTCAAGCACGCGTTCGTTCTATGACGCAATTTCTTGCGCCGAACGCGGAGCATCCGGAACTGCTCGACATGGCGCTTGTTGGTGGGCTGCACGACATTCGTCGGCTTCGGCCCGTGCAAGGCTGGCCGCTCTTTCGGTTCACCAGTTACGACACCGTTGGCGGCACACTTCCGGGCGGTCGCAATCTTGAAGCGATCGAGAAGCCAGCCACTCCCGGTGAACCGCACTTGGTGATGCGCTCATTCTGCTCACCTGTAGGTGCAGAGGTTCGGAGCATCAAGACAGACACGGGTGTTTCGCACGAACTCATGGATGGACCGGTTGGCCAGCGCGGTTCAGTGACATTCATGTTTGGCGGGTTAGAGCGTGCTGCGGTGCCTCGCTACAGCAGTCCCACACAGAGCGACAGTGAACATGGCGAAATGGGCGCGCTGGTCACCATGCCAACCGAGTATGTGCATATTGACATCCTGGTTCATCGCGACCTCCTGAATAGCTTCACCCCGGAATTGCTGGTGTATGGTCGACCGTTCGGCGGTACGGCACTTGATCCAGCAACGCGTGAGAACTATCGCCTGCCGATTGACGAGCCAATCATTCGCATGGATCCAGCCCGTGACTCATTTACCACCGACTTGCTGCCGGACCAGCAACGAGTCGTGGACAGCGTGTTTGCGCGCTCCGAGTGGGATCACCGCGACTTTGCAGGATTCCGTGCGGTGGTTTCGTATCCACCGATGCCGTCGACGGTGATGATCCGTTACGCGCTTTCGCGTGCGCCGGGTGCTTGACTTGGAATCTGACGCGTCCGTACAGCACGTGCAATCGTAAATAATCCCGCGGCAAGTACCAGCAAGATAAGTGCGGACATGATCGCTGCCGCACCGATCGCTTCGCGCACCAGGGTTCGATCGCCTTCAAGATCCCCGAGTTCTTCACGCAGCTCTTTGACATTCGTGGAAAGGCTTTGAATGTCAGTTGCCAGTGATGATGTGCTGGCACTCAGCGCGGTCACCGTGACGCCGGTGGTATCAAGTTGCTCGCTGAGCTTTTGCACGCGGTTCAGCCCATCTTGCACTGCGGGGCTCGACATGGCCATATCAATGGTGGCTTGCGCCTCCCATCCCGCGGCGGTGGGC
>DBCE01000116.1:0-5377 GCA_002292895.1 Phycisphaerales bacterium UBA966 | reverse complement strand
CAAGCCACACCACGTGTGCGCCAAGCAGTCGGGTTTGCTCAAGCTCCGTGGCTGCGTTACTGATGGGGCTCATCATGTCTGGTTCCGCGGCGTCAAAGACAGCGGAAGCAGTGCCGGAATATGCGGCAAGATCTTCAAGGCGGATCATCCCGGCGCTGATGATGTTGGGGTGTTTGGTCTTGTAGGCAGTGATCGCAGCGTCGAGAACCGCCCGTTTTTCAGGCGTGATGTGGTCGGGTTTGGATGCAATCTCCAATATTCGGCGGTGCACTTCGGCGTACGTGGCATCGCAATTAATCGTGGCAAGGTCTGGGTGTAAACGCGCACGATGTTCGCATGCGGTAACGCTCAAGTCGGAGAACACATAGAGGTCCACAAGCGCCCCCCAAGCATCTTGCCCAAGCGCCAAGGAGCGATAGTTTGAAACGGCGCCGTTGCGGGTCAGTTCGAGATACGCAATTTCACGTTCGGGGCGACCTTCAAGCCGCGCGTTGATGACTTCTGTTTCAAACAAAGCGGCGGCAGTATCGGCAACGTCGAGTAACTCGGAAGTGAGTTGCACTCGAAAGCGTGTCTCCTCGGTGTACTGACGGTCAAGCTCCATCTGCCGCTGACTTGGTCCGGAGCAGCCGGGCGCAAGCGACATCCCCACCAACCACGCTGCGAGCACCATGATGAAGGGTGCGGACGCTGAATTCACTTGTCTCATGCGGTACCTCCTTGTGGTTGTTGTTGCGTGCGGCGAATGAGAGACAGCGTGTTAAGTGCGGCAGTCATGCAGGCGGAAGTCACTCGGAGAGGTATAGCGGGAATGGGCGTATCGTGCGCGGATGCTGTGGATTGCCACTGAATTACTGATGGTTGTTGCGTTGGTTGCTGCACCTCAGCCGCCGCAGCCGGACTGGGAATCGCTGCTACGCGATCCGGCCGCTGATGTGCAATGGAATGCCGATGGAACGCTGTGGCTGTTGCCGCGCGGCGTGGGTGGAACCGTGGTGGAGGTGGATCCGCGCACTGGCGCGCGCACGGAGCGCGGTTCAGCCACTACGGGACTGGCGGAACGGTCGCTCGTGAAGGAAGAGCTGCGTTCAGTGCGCGGTACGCGACAGTCACGCATTCGCTTCAGCAATCAAAGTGCGGGAGGAGTGGAACTTCTTTGGGTGGATACTGGTGGTGTTCGCCATTCATATGGCGCGTTGGGTGCTGCTGAGGTTCGTGAGCAACACACGTTTGCCGGTCATGCGTGGGAAGTGCGTGATGCTTCCGGGAGCACGTTGGGATACGTGCGCGGCGATGTGCTGCCGACCGTCGTTCATATTGGCGCCGCGGTGGAGCAGGCGCCCGCGCCCGTTTCATCAGTACCCGCCGGAGGGCCGGTGCCACAAGCGTCCGCGGGACAACCGCCAGCGCCGCCCGTATTGCCACCAGTTCCGCCAGGAGTGCCGGCGGCTGCAGCCAACTATGGCGAACCCGCGCTGTGGGCTCCCGGTTTCAGTCATGTGGTGGTGTTTGAGCGCGTGGCGGCGCAGGACCATCCAGTGCACTTGATTGAGAGTTCGCCGACTGACCAGGTTGAGCCACGGATGCGCACTATTCAGTACTTGAAACCGGGCGATCAGATTGAGCAGCGCTGGCCGCGGATCTTTGCGCGCGATGGTCGTGAAGTGCAGGTATCCCGTGAACTCTTCAAGAACCCATGGTCCATTGAGGAATGCCGATGGTCGGCAGACGGCGCAACTTTCTTCTTCACTTACAACCAACGCGGGCATCAGGTGTTTCGCCAGTTAGCGATTGATGCGGCCACTGGCACCGTTCGGATCGTTGCGGAAGAGACTTCGCCGACGTTCATTGATTACCCAAACAAGATCTGGACGCACTGGATCGGCGATGATGAATTGCTGTGGATGAGTGAGCGTGACGGCTTCAACCACATGTATTTGATTGATGTGGCGCACGGCAGTGTCAAGCGGCAAGTGACGCGCGGTTCATGGATGGTGCGCGCGGTAGATTCAGTTGATGAAGCCACGCGCACGCTGGTGTTGCGCGTCATGGGAATCGATCCGACGCAAGACCCGTACTACGAGCACTTCGTTCGGGTATCGCTGGATGGTGGAGAGGTGGTGCGTCTGACGCAGGGAGATGGGACGCATGTGTTGGAATGGAGCCCAGATCGCGCGTTCTATGTAGATACCTGGTCGCGTGTTGATTTTCCGCCGGTCCATGAATTGCGTCGCGGCGCGGATGGCAGTTTGGTGATGGAACTTGGCCGCGCGGATGCTTCGGCAATGGTTGCCGCTGGGTGGACATGGCCAGAGCGATGCGCGTCCGTTGGTCGTGATGGTGCCACGCAGGTGTACGGCGTCATTTGGCGGCCATGTGGAAGTGCCAACGATTCATCGCCGCGTGCTGTGTTGGAAGATATCTATGCCGGTCCGCACGACTATTTCGTTCCCAAAGCATTTGCGGTCTGGAATGGCGAGCGCAACCTCACCCGAGCGGGTTTTGTGGTGGTGCAGGTGGATGGCATGGGCACCAATTGGCGCGGTAAGGCGTTCCATGATGTCTGCTGGAAAAACCTCAAAGACGCAGGTTTGCCTGATCATGTCGCGTGGCTTCGTGCCGCCGCGGCCACACGGCCGTGGATGGATCTTTCACGGGTGGGAATCTATGGAGGCAGCGCGGGTGGTCAGAGTGCCATGCGGGCACTGCTGGACTTTCCCGACGTGTATTCAGTGGCTGTGGCTGACTGCGGATGCCATGACAATCGGATGGACAAGATTTGGTGGAACGAACTGTGGATGGGTTGGCCGGTCGACGAGAGTTACCAACGAAGTTCCAATGTGGTGGACGCTGCGAAACTGCAAGGCAAGCTGATGTTGATTGTTGGTGAACTTGACGAGAATGTGGACCCGGCCAGCACGCTGCAAGTTTCGGCAGCGCTGGTGCGCGCTGGCAAAGATCATGAGCTGGTGGTGGTCCCCGGAGCGGGGCACGGCTCGGCGGAGACGGCGTATGGATCCGCCAAGCGTTTGGAGTTCTTGAAGCGCTACCTACAGAGTGAAGTGCCGGGCAAGTGATTCGCGGAGCGCTTATCGCTTGGCTACATCAAGACCAGAGCGCGCCAGCATCTCCGCCGCCGCCGGGTCGTCTGCTGCGGCTTTCTGTAGTTCATCGATCGATGAATAGGAATATGCCCAACTAAAGCTGGGCTTGCGGACCACCGCCCACGTGTTGTTGCCGTGCACCACCCCAACGTAGGCAGGGGTCAGTGTGAACGCAATCGAAATGATGATCCCTGCGATCGGCAGGATCCACAGTGCCTGCTTCGGTACGCCGGCACCCTCGGCATGTCGCTTCAGCGCCTCCACCCAGGTGCGTGCAATGGCAAACTCCAGACTGAGAACGCCAAGGCCAGCAAGCACCAGCGGAATGCCGGGGCCGGGGAGCACCAAGAGTGCAATCCCTGCCAGGGTGATGCTGCCGCCAACGCCACCGATCAGGATGCGCCGCAGCCTGCCGTTGGTGTTTGCGCGAAGCCATTCAACCAAGGTTGCCATGGTGACAAGGTACTTGCACAGGCTGCGTACAATGCGCCATTCCCCCATTGAGCGGAGTAACCCATGGCAGCACCACAGAAATCCGGTCCGAAGAACGAAACGCAAATCATCTACTCGATGCTCAATGTATCGAAGGAGATCGATCGCAAGAAGATCCTGACCGATGTTTCGATTTCGTACTACTACGGAGCAAAGATCGGCGTCTTGGGTCTGAACGGCAGCGGCAAGAGCACGCTCCTAAAGATCTTGGCGGGGCTCGATAAGAATTATGAGGGAAAGATCATGGCAGCCAACGGCTACACGATCGGCTACCTCGAACAGGAACCACTGATCGACGACACGCGCACCGTCATGGAAGTGGTGCGCGATGGCGCCAAGGACACCTTTGAGTTGCTCCGGCAGTACGACGAGATCAACGCCAAGTTCGGCGAGGACATGACGCCGGAGCAGATGGACAAGTTGATGACGAAGCAGGCAACGGTGCAAGAAGAGTTGGACCGCCGCGAAGCATGGACCATTGATAGTCAGTTGGAAATGGCCATGGAAGCATTGCGATGCCCGCCGCCGGATCAGGCGTGCAACACGCTCTCTGGTGGTGAGCGTCGTCGCGTGGCGCTGTGCACGCTGCTGCTTACCAAGCCCGACATTCTGTTGCTTGACGAACCGACCAACCATTTGGATGCGGAAAGTGTCACGTGGCTTGAGCAACATCTGCAACGCTTTGAGGGAACCATCATTGCCGTGACGCATGATCGGTACTTCTTGGACAACGTTGCTGGGTGGATCCTTGAGCTTGATCGCGGTCAGTGCATTGCTTACAAGGGCAACTACACCGGTTGGCTTGAGCAGAAGAAGAAGCGCCTGGAAGTGGAAGAGAAGCATGCGTCCACTCGACAGAAGGCGTTGGCGCGCGAACTGGAGTGGATCGGTCGTAATCCTCAGGGGCGCATGGCAAAGAACAAGGCGCGTGTTGAGCGCTACGAGCAGCTTGCTAGCCAGAACCAGAAGGAACGCGCTTCCGAAGTGGAAATCTTCATCCCCGCTGGCCCGCGCTTGGGGACATTGGTTGTTGAAGCCAAGGGCCTGTGCAAGGCGTACGGTGAGAAGGTGCTGTTGGATGACGTCAATTTCACCATTCCAGCTGGCGCCATCGTGGGAATCATTGGGCCAAACGGCGCGGGCAAGACCACGCTCTTCCGCATGATCATCGGCACCGAGCAGCCCGACTCCGGCGAGATGCGTGTTGGCGAGAGTGTCAAGCTTGCCTATGTTGAGCAGAGCCGCGAGACGCTCCCGAACGACAAGAATCTCTGGGAAGCCATCTCTGGTGGCGAAGAGAAGATGCTGCTGGGCGGAGTGGAAACCAATAGCCGCGCGTATGTCGCGCGCTTTGGTTTCACCGGTACCGATCAATCAAAGATCGTTGGAAATCTTTCGGGCGGAGAGCGTAATCGCGTGCATCTGGCGCGCATGCTGAAGGAGGGCGCCAATGTCATTCTGCTCGATGAGCCGACCAATGACATCGACGTCAACACCATGCGTGCGCTTGAAGACGGCATGGAAAGCTTTGTCGGTTGCGTGGTGGTGATCAGCCATGATCGCTGGTTCCTTGACCGTGTGGCGACGCACATTCTGGCTTTCGAAGGCGACAGCAAAGTCTTCTTCTATAACGGTAATTACTCTGCTTACGAAGCGGATCGGCATCGTCGTATGGGGCTCGCTGCTGATGCTCCGCCGCGTCGACTGCAGTACCGCGCACTCTCGCGCTGAACTTCGCCATGTCCACCGCCCGACTCATCGCCGGCATTCCTGCAGTGAAC
>DBCE01000186.1:15841-35969 GCA_002292895.1 Phycisphaerales bacterium UBA966 | reverse complement strand
GAGTCCACATCCGGCTTCTGCATCTGGTCCAAGAACTGGCGTGCATACGCGGAGAGACTCTCCATGTACTTGCGCTGACCCTCAGCAAAGATGGTGTCGAACGCCAGCGAGCTCTTACCGCTGCCGCTGACGCCGGTCATCACTACCAGGCAGTCGCGCGGGATGGTGACGTCCACGCCCTTGAGGTTGTGCTCACGCGCGCCGCGAATACGGATGGAACGGAGGTCAGCGGGTTGTGGCTTTGCGCGGGCCATGGAGGTCCGTAAATATAGGTGTCACGGCGCGTTGCGACCCGCCCCCATGGTCATGGGGGGCTCACATTGCCAGAAAAGTGGATCAAATGGCATGGCAGGGACGAATGAGCCCTAACTGCAATGCTGCATCGAGCCGCTATTTCCTCACTTCACGCCCGTACGTTGTTGGCGAACGGCGTCGACGCTCCGAAGGCTTCCGCCACGGACCGTCGCTCTGCCCGGATGGATCGCTCGGAGCGAGAGATGCTCGTGCGCGCGACTCGGAGCATGGTGCTGCACCCGCGGCGCAGGTGATGGATGCGAGCGCGGCGATGCGTTGTGACGCCGAAGGTCGATAGACGTTGGCGCGCCGTCGTTAGTTGCAGGTGCCCCACTGGCCGAGCAGAATCCCAAGGTCGGTACCGTTGGTAACGCCGTCCCCGTTGAGGTCGCCACCTGATGCGCCCCACGCTCCAAGAAGAACGCCGAGATCCGTTCCGGTCACCACTCCATCGCGATTGAAGTCGCCGGGACATGGTGCCGTGGCGCAAGGAATCGGGATTCCATCACCGGGGTTCGGCAGCGTTCCGTTGGCGATGTCGCAGTCGTCTGGTTGACCATTCTGGTTGCAGTCCGGTGTTGCCACGCGCAATGCGCTGCTCGGACAGATGGCGGGTGATCCGCCCTGCTGTGATGGCAGCAACCATCGCAGGCTGGCGCGCTGCTCGCCGGCGCCCTCATGGAACTCCATCCGGATGCTGTAGGTGGTTTGCCCCTGCAACGTCTTCGTTGCGAAGCCGGTACCTTGGCCACCGAGCCACCGGTCGATGATGAGGGCGTTGTCAACATAGAGGCGACAGCCATCGTCGGTATCGGTGTGGAACTCGTAAACGCCGGACTCGTTGGGAGTCAGCAGTGCGCCAGTCCAGATGGCAATCACGTCGTTGTCGGGCACACCATCCGGGAACCAGTTGCCGCCGTTGAAGTCGATCTTCGCATCAAAGCGCTTGCTGAGCAGGGTGCCTGGTCGGAGTGGATCAGCGGGGTCCGACCCACCAATGGCTGTGAAGTATCGACCGTACAGACCGTTCACAGTGCTCTCGCAAGTATCGATCGCACCGTTGCCGTTGCAGTCGGGCGCACCCACTGCAATGTCACATGCATCAAGTTTGCCGTTGCCGTTGCAGTCGGGACCGCCCTGCGCGAGCTGTATGTTGTCAGGCACTTTGTTGTCGTCGCAGTCACCAAACTCGCAGAGGTCGGACGCACCGTTGCTATTGAGGTCGACCCGCGTTCGGTACCAACTACCCGGCAGTGCATCCCATGGACCAGTTTCAGCCATACGCACTCGAACGCGCATGCGCTGATCGCCGCCGAATTCGCGGAGGTCATATTGCACGAGGTGCACTCCAGCAGTGAGCAGAAACGGACCACGCTCGGTGCTACCGGTGTATGAACTGAACAGGAGCGTCGTGTCCACGCGCATGGTGGCGGTATCGTCGCTCTGCATTTGGAAATAGTAATTGCCAGTGACGGGAATATTGAGTTGTCCCGTCCATCGCACGGAGAAGTAGTCGGTGGGCACATCGGACGGCTGCCACGTATTCCCGCCGCTCTGGTCGGTGACATTGAAGTCAAGCCCCAGTGGTCCGTTGGCGTCTAGGCGACGCGCAACGACGGGGCCGCTGAAGTCATCGGTTGCGTAATAGGAGCCCACGAGGCCGGCCAATCCCGCCTCGCATGAATCCGGGATGCCGTTTTGATCGCAATCGATCGCTGCCGATTCGCATTGGTCGAGCACCAAGTTTGCATTGCAGTCAAGGCTGGGGTTTTGTGCAATCTCTACCGAGTCCGGAACAAAGGTTCCGTTGCAGTCGGCGCCTTCGCAGATGTCGAGCACTCCGTTGCCATTGGCATCAATGCCAGCGACGAAATTGCTATTGGCAATCACACTCCACGTGGTGGTGGTCGACACTTTGCGGGATACCCGGATGTTCTGTGCGCCTGTATTTTCGCGGAATTTCACTTGCAGCCAATGCACCCCGGCGTTGATCTGCATTGGTGTTGCAGGAAAGGTGTGCTCGCCGTTGGATTCAAAGCCACCCAACAAGACGCCATCAAGATAAAACCAGCAACCATCGTCATGACTGACTTTGAATTGGAACAGTCCTGATTGATTGAAGATCAGACCGCCAGTCCAACGCACGGTGAAGTTGTCTTCCGGAATACCAGCAGGAAGTGTCCATCCATTAGCGCTGTTGAGGTCAAAGCTTCCTGCGCCGCCGAGGTCAACCCGTGCTACCGGGGTTCCGCTCCACGTGAGATTGGGGAAGTACTGCGCAACCAACCCTTGCGTACTAATCTGTTGGGCGTCCAGAATGCCATCGCTGTTGCAGTCTTGTGCGTGAGTCAGTGGGGCTAGTCCGGTCAAAAGCCCCACCGACACCATGAGAATATTCACGCAATGACGGCTCACGTTGGGGGTGCTCCTGCAGTTGGATTGAGACTTGCCCTATATAGAGCTGGCCTTAGAGCGGGCAAGGGCCCCAAGCACCGAGCAACACTGAGAGGTCTGATCCACCTACCACTCCGTCGCCGTTGAAGTCCGCTGGGCAAACCCCTGGACATGGTCCCCATGCTCCCAAGAGTATGGCAAGGTCTGGACCATCCACGACGCCGTTCAGGTTGAGGTCTGCTGGGCACGCTGGTGGCGTCGAGCCGCCGGCAGTGCTGAACAGCACGGTGGTTGACGAGAAGTCATCGTTGGTTGGTATGGCCAACTCGACCTTGTCCTTGCTCGACCGACTGAATTTGTCAGCTGCCACGGGAGCCATGACTGCTACTCCCATCAGACTGATTACCAATACGGCGGATGCGTTGCTGATCATGAACACAAACTACATCGGCACTGCACTCAGTCAAGCACTCATGCGACAGCATTTCCAGAAAGATATTTCCGTAGCCGTGTGGCTAATAATAACATATTTAGAACGCACTAATATGCAACTTTTCGGAACATGATTGTCCGATAAGTATACTCGCAGCTCACGATTTCCGGTGCGTGGCATCGCTGCTCGCCCCGGTACTCCCGTCGAGGGCGATCTTGCGAACCAACAAGGTGACTTCTCGTCGAACCGCCCGGAGCTTTACATACAACACCAGAAATCCCGTCGAACTGCCAATCACTAGCAGGTAAAGGAGCAAGTCTGCACCGCGGCCGATACCGAGTGCATGCGCGATCGCGGTAGTCCAATTTGGAACCACGGTGAACATCGCGCCCAGAGCTATGAGCACCAGAATCACGGCGCCGGTAGCGCGTCCGATGATGTTCTTTGCCACGAGGGCGATCCCGGTGACGGCACCGACGAGTGCGAAGCTGAGTAAGACGATTTGGAACGATGTCATCCGAAGATCCTTGCAATTACATAGTGGAACAGAATGCGGAAACTTTCCGTCGCGCGTTGGCCCTTCGCCATGGAATACTCGGTGTAACGAATGGACGTTGGATATTGACGCACGCGCAGGCGGCTGCTGGCTACGAGGTCAATGAATTGACTGGCATGAGCCATGCGATCAGCAGTGATCTCGCACTTCAAGGCCGCCTGGCGGGTCAGCACGCGTAACCCATTGTGGACATCCGAAAGCATAATGCCGCTCGTAAACCGATGCATGAACGCGGCTCCGCGAATGAGCGCGGCCCGCGAGGCGGGCAGGTTCGACTGACCGCGAAATCGGTCGCCGAGCGCAACATCGCACTCGCCGCGCGCTACCGCGGCGACCATGCGAACGAGGTCTTCGACTCGATGCTGTCCATCGGCATCAAAGTGGGCAACGCGAATTGCACCCATTTTTAAGGCAAATTCTGTACCTGTTTGTAGCGCCGCACCTTGCCCACGGTTCACGACATGGCGAAGTGCGTAGGGCGCAATCGCACTGAGGTGCTCCCATGAACCGTCTTGCGATCCGTCGTCAACGGCAACAACATTTGGAAAGGCTTGCCGGAGTTCAGTCAGCACGCCAGCGACTGTGTTGACTTCGTTGTAGACGGCAACCACCACCCATGTGCCCGCATTTGCCTGTTGATCAATCACGGGTTCATGGTGCATCTGGGCAGTCACGGGTGATTCGAAGGTACCATGCCGATCACTCGATGCTAGGAAATATCCCGCATTCCGATCAGGCGGAAGGATCATGTCCGCCCAGCGCAGACATGAATGCGCTGCACCATTCGGTACCAGCACCGTGGGTGCGTTCGCGCTCTATAGGAGTGCTTTTGCTAGCGGCAGGCATTTGGTTGATGGTGGTGGTTTCGTGGCGCGGAGCGCTCGGGGCGGACTTTGTCTTCGACGACATCGTGCGGATATTGGGAGAAGAGCGTCTGATTGTTGCTCCATGGAATTCGTGGCAGACGATGGTCTCCGGCCAGCGTCCGCTGGTGCAATTGTCGCTTGGCTTGAATCACCTGCTGGGGGGACTCAATCCTTGGGGATATCACGCCTTCAACATGCTTGTTCATGCCACCGCGGCGGTTGCTGCATTTCTCGCGGCGTTGTGCTGCGTGGATCGACTCCGCGTGCGACACGTGGTGTCCATTTCGGAACATGCGGCTCTATTTTCTGCTGTTGCCGTGGCGGTGCTGTGGGCGATGCACCCACTGCAAACTGCCGCCGCAACCTACGTCATTCAGCGTGCTGAGGCGATGGCCGGGTTGTTCATTCTTACTGCGGTGGCGTGCCTCTGTTGTGCGGCGCAAGAGTTGCCCAGGGCAGCAGGTATCGCTCGCAAGCGTGGTGGTTTCGGAGTGTGGCATGCGGCCACGGTGGGGTGTTGCCTACTCGCCATCGCTGCCAAGCCAACCGCCGCCTGTGGGCCCGCGCTGCTTCTTGCGGTAGATGCATTCATCCTGACTGGTTCGCTGGTTGCCACGCTTCGGCTTCGATGGCTCTTGCATGGTGCGCTGTGGGCGACAACATTGGTGCTGCTCCCGCTTGGAGTGGTGCGCGGCGTCTTTGCGAACGGGGCAGGAAACGCTGGCGCCGGGCTTCGTGTCGCAGGCACCTCGCCACTTCAGTACGCAGCGACGCAGGTGCGAGCCGTTGGGCTGTACATGGGCGAAGTGGTCTGTCCATCGTTGATGTCCATTGATCATGGTGCAGAAGAACTGGTTGCTCCGTGGACTCTCGCAGTTGGGGTGGCAACGCTGGCGCTGCTGACGGTGCTGGTGGTAGTTGCTTTGGCGCGCAAGCAATGGTGGGGAGTACTGCCGGTTTGCTTTGTGCTGCTGTTGGCACCATCTTCGAGTTTCGTGCCGCTCGCGGACGTTGCCGCCGACCATCGGATGTACCTACCGCTTGTGATAGTAATGGCTGGAATTGTCTCAATCGCTGCAGCTTTTTGGAGTTTTGCTCAACGTCGCAGTTCGCGGATCGGGCATTGGATGAGCGTGGGCATGGCCGTACTTCTCGTCGTTGTGGTCACGATGGAAACTATCGGTACGAGTTTGCGAAATCAGGAATATGCGGATCCACTCCTGCTTTGGAACCAAGTGATTGCTCGCCGTCCTGAGCACGTGCGCGCGCGGATCAATCGCGCGGGACTGTTGATGCAACGCGGTCGCGATGATGATGCGCAGGCGGATCTTGACGTTGCCGTTGGGTTGCGCCCGCAGGACCCACTGCTTGGGCTCTACTGGGGCATACTTGAGTTGCGGCGCGGACACGCTGCGGAAGCACTTGAACTGTTCGATCAAGTGACGCCGACATTGAATCGCAGTGCGACACTTCACGGCGCACGGGGCGAGGCGCTTCGCGCGCTTGAAAGGCCTTGCGAGGCGGTTGACGCATTTCGCCGAGCGGCGGTGTTCGCCCCAAGCGCGGCGCAGTGGCATGCGCTTGAGGAAATGTGCCGAGCGGAGTGTGCTGATTACCCGCCAGCGGTGAAGCGCACGTTCGACAAGTTCACGTCGGAGGCCTCGCGGTGAGTGTCGGACCGTTATTGTTCTGGTTGGCATTGCTCTTTCCGGGAGCGGCCGTTGCGCGTCGATTGCTGCCTCAGGAGTTGCGGGGTGGGGTGCTTCCTTCCATGGCGGTTTGGTGGATGACCGCGTTGGTAGTGCTAGCCCCAGCGGTGATTCTTGGTTACCTCCTGCGAATGCCAGTAACGGCGTTGGCCGCGGTGGTAGCGGCATTTATAGCTTGGGGAGTAGTGGATCTCGTTCGCGCGCGAGCGTGGCGTGGTGCGCAGGCAGGTTTACTTTCCATCATTGGCATCGCCGGAGCGTTGCTGCTGCTTGACGTGGTGCTTGCGGAACGCGTTGGTGCCATTCTCAACAACGATGCACGCGTGCACATTACTCGTATTCGATTTCTACTTGAACATGGTCTCTCCAATTGTGATCCGTTCATTCAGGTGCCGGTGGAGTTTCCGTATCCGATCTATCACACCAATGTCATTCATGCGCTGCAAGCAATCGCCTGCAAGTTGATGGCGATGGATCCGTTAGAAATGTGGTTTGGATCGCTGGGAGCGTCGCGGCTGATGATTGCTAGTTCAGCGGCATACCTCGCATGGGTAGTGCTCGGCGGATCATGGGCGCCGTGGATTGCGGCGCTGATGGTGGTGGTCAATCGAGCACCGTATGACTACACGCTTTATCCAAATCAACTTGCTCCGTGGTTTGCCTTGCCAATCGCATTGGCTGTTGTCATTCGTCTGCTGAGTGCGCCGTGGCGCGGCGATGTGTGCAGTGCTTGGGCTACGGTGTTTCTTGTTGCAGGAACCACTGCTGTGGTGGGGATGATCCACCCGCTCTACGCAGGATTTCTGCTAGTGATCGTGGCGCCCATTGCGGGTGCTGTTGGTGTTTGGCGGCTGGTTCGTGGTAAGGTCGGGGCATCCACCGCGTTAGTGGTGACTGTGACGGTGGTCCTAGTGGGCGGCATGTTCCCACTGGCCTCGCGCATGATGTCCTTTTCTGACGGTGCGACCGGAAATGTTGCGCCGCCGTCTGCGCGCGAGGTGGCGCGACGCGCGCGCGAACTTGCAGCGAAGCCGCAACCTGGACCCCGTGCGGGCGGCGCTGGTTCCAACACCGTACAGGGCAACGCGGACGCTGAGGGGAATGTTCGCGATTCCGCTATCCACGCTCAGGATGGATTCACCATGTGGCAAGCGCGGGGCAGCCAGTGGGTGAGTCGTACCTTCGGGCGGGGTTTCAGTGGGGGCATATTGGGCGTACCGGGCTGGAGACTCCTGGTGATGGCTGTCGGCACATTCTTTGCGGTGAGATTGGTGCGGCGCCGTGAGGCATTGCTACTTGCTGCTGCGATTGGAATCATTCAGGTGGTGATGCTGACACCGCCGCTGTGTACGGAAGCGATTCGATTTCTTGGCGCGCAGTGGATGATTGCCCGATTTGAAGCGCTCGCCTTCGTGTTCTGGATTCCGCTCTCAGTTCCAGCGCTTGCAGCGGTTGGCGAGGCGATGCGACCATGGCGAACTGGCGCGGCGCTTGCGGTTTCATCAGTCATGGCGGCGCTGGCACTCTTGCTTGGATGGGCGCATGCGTCGTTTACCCCGCCATATTCATTACAACGATGGTGGGAGCGAGCGACCTCAGATGATTCTGCACCGACGTCGGATCGATACATCGGCCTGATTGAGCAACAGAAGTGGATGAGGATGGCAATTCCAGATGGCGCAGTAGTGGCGTGTGGTCGATTGACTGGCACGTGGGTGGCAATGCTGCGGGGATCTTCGTTGGTTTGTTCGGAGCGCAGCAGTACTGGCGTGCCTCGCGGAGCAACGCGGGTGCGTCAAACGGCAGAGATGCTTGACGATCGAACCGATGAAGCGCGGCGAGCCTTGCTCTTTCACCACTATGGGGTGACGCACGCTGTGCTACCTGGTCGTGTGCCGGCATGGGTTGAGTATTGGGCACTCGACACAACCGCGGAACATGGTCACACCATTGTGAAGTTACGAGATGAGCCGAACCCAGCACTGCGGATTCAATCGCAGATTGCGGATTTGGGGCGCGACATCATTCGGGGCCGTGCGGAAGACGCGCACCACCAGTTGTTGCAGTTGGTGGAGCAGTATCCGGACATCGCTGGTGGCTGGTATCAACTTGGCAATGCGGAGATGACCCTCGGTCGCCCTGGTGCTGCAGAGCGCGCATATTCCATGGCGCGATCGCTCAACCCAGTGGACGCGCGGTTCGCATTGACGCTCGGCAATGCGCTGCAGGCCCAGGGTCGGCTTGCGGAGGCGATTGCGACATTCCGCGAAGCGGTCGCCTTGGCGACTCGCGCGCGGGACGACGGCATGGCTGCATCTGGCAGCTTTAACCTTGGAAGTGCGCTCATACGCGCTGGCCGGCAGCCGGAGGCAGAAGCGGAATTTCATCGCGCCCTGCAGTTTGATCCGGAGCATCAGAAGTCAGCGGAAGCACTGAAAATTCTTGGCACTGCAGGGTCGGCGAGGTAAACTGCGCGACGTGAGATCCCCGGAAAGATCCAGTATCACCGCCGTTGGCGATGTCCGCGAAGCGCTGCAAGCGCTGAAGGCGTCGATGCGCGATCTTCTGGCCGCGGTACCGGGCATGCAAGGGTTTCGACCGGTTGACCTCGAGAAGGCTCTTGGCGTTGATTTGAAATTGGCATGGAAACTGACGCACATTGCGCAGTCTGGCGATCCGTTTGCGTGCGTTCGGCACCTGCCAGGTCCGTTGGGGATCAAGATCACCGCGAAGGCGGCTACCAAATGTGGCGTGCCGCGAGATACGGTCACTCAAATGATCGCTGCGATGAGTTTCGCGCAGGAAGTTGGCTTGAAGTGGGCTGGCAATAAGCGCGCGTTTGAACTCTTGAGCGCCAACCTGTCCACCGCGCAAGACGGGCGATTTATTTCGGAGCACCGCCGGAAACTCTATGAAGGCGGGATGCATGTTTGGGGCATGCGAGCGAGCACCGCATTTCGCGTGGATGTGATCGCTCCTGATGCACGCGGAAAGCATGTTGATTGCATCACCGTGCGCGGATTCGTGGACCTGGAGCGGCTTCGATTTGACGCTTCGTGGCGCCTGGAATCGGCGGCAGTGATCGACGATGTTGGCAAGCTCAACACACGCCGGACGCTCACTCCACTTGAACCGTGCCCGAGTGCTCAGCCTCCGTATTTGATTCCATCACTGTGCTCTGCGGCGCTCCCACAATTGCGCCCGTCGATGCTTGGAAAGATGCAGGGGCTTGAGCTCGGCGAAGGCGAAGTCGGTCGTGCGAGTGTTGCCACGGTGGTTCATGGCTGCGGCATGCGTCGCATTCAGCCGATTGGTAATTCCGCCGGGCACTCGGGGATCTTTCAGGTATTCCGGCTTCGAACGCCGTCCGAGGCGCAAGTCATGGTGTTTGCCGTGCATCGCAGTTTGCTTGCCGACGGAGTGCAGCCAGACGCGACCGTGTACAGCGACCTCAACGCCGCGCCGGAACGATCGATGCAATACAGTTTGGGAGACCGGCTGCATTGCGGTGTGGAACTAGCGCGTTTGCCGAAGGGGATCGCCAGCGTTCGGGTTGATGGAGTGCCTCGGCTCGCCGCGTTCCTCGAGGATCGCATGCGGGGGTTGGCGTGGGATCCGTCCGAATTCGTAGTGTTCCGCGCCGAGGTGAACTTCCCGCCAATTCCGTCATCGTTGGCCCTTGAAGTACCGCAGCCGGGGGCGTAGGACTCCGGCTTTCGGGTCCGATAACTTACATTTCGGTTGATGGCAAGTGCGCGCCGCCGGCTGGATTTGGGGGTTTCGGGGCAGCTGGCCGGTCTTGGACTAAATTTCCGGAAATTCGTTTGTATTCCCGAACGCGCTGCGTACCTTGAACATAGAAGTTGGGTCTGCGCCGTGCCATTCGGGCTCGTTGCGGACGGTTCGGTCGCCGCTCGGAACTAGTTGAAGGACTCGTGCACTGCCATGCTTGTCACATCGATCTACCTCTCGTGCATACTTGGAGTCGCACCGCCGATTGACTGTAATCGTAATTATGTCGACGATTCGATCGACATTACGCAGGGGGTCTCGGCTGACTCGAACATTGATGGAATTCCCGACGAGTGTCAAGACTGCACCGACTGCGATGGCAACGGGATGCCGGAGTCAATCGAGCGCGCCGCCGCCTCTGGAATTGTCGGGCAGTACTTCAGTAATGACGGGAACTCCGGGGACTTTCGTACACGGGTGCTGACGCGCATTGATTCGAACATTAGCTTTAACTGGAACAATGGAAGTCCCGATCCGTTGGTACCCGTCGACGCCTTTTCTGTACGGTGGACTGGAACGATCACGGCGCCAACCACCGGGCCCTGCACCTTCTACACCACGACCGACGATGGCACCCGTCTGTGGATCGATGGGCAACTGTTGGTGGACAAGTGGATTTCGCAAAGTCCCACAACTTGGAGTGGCACGATCACGCTGCAGCAAGGTCAGAGTTATGTATTGCGAATGGACTATCAAGAGGCGGGCGGCGGGGCGCAGGCGGCTCTGGAGTGGAAGCCAACGGGTCAGCAGCGTGCGGTAGTACCGAGCAGTGCGCTGCGTCCAATGACCGACACCGACAACAACGGTTGGCCGGACGCGTGTAGCGACTGCGATGGAAACGGTCTGACCGATGCACAGGAGATTCTTGGGCGAACCGCGCTCGACTGCAACGAAAACTGCATTCTTGACCAGTGTGAAATCGGACAAAGTGCCACCCTCGGCTATTGGCGGTTTGAAGAGGACTCTGGAAACGTGCTGGATTCCAGCCCCAACGGCCTCGATGGTGTGCCGACCGGAATCATTCGATCTCAGGATGTTCCACTCGCCATGATCCCGGCGACTGCGCAAGTCAACCGCAAGTCAGTAGATCTTGCTGCCAACGGAACATTCCTCGTGAATGACCCCAACAGCGTTCTCTCCATGGGAGGCGATAGCTTCACCATCGAAGCGTGGATTCGCCTCGATACGTTGGCCACCGGTGCCGATGCGGCCAGTCGTCAGGTGTTGGTGCAACGCAAGGTGCTTACCACTGGCGACAAGGCGGCCGACTTTATTGTCTTTGCCCAAGGCGGCAACATGCCGAGCGCTGCACTGTTCAACTACGGCAAGTCGTCGCAGTTCAACGGTCGGGAATTGGTGCTTCTGTTTGGCAACAACGGAGCGGCTTCAGGAAGTTTTTGGACGGTGACCTCCAATCTGAACATCAATGACACTGAGTGGCACTACGTATCGGTATCGGCGGATGCAAAGAACCAAGAAGTACGATTCGTGCTCGATCAATTGATCGAGTTCGTCCCATTTGTTGATCATGGACATGTAGTGGTTGCCGCACCGCTACTTGTTGGCGCGCATACTGACTCCGCTGGGCTCATCAATCAACGACTGAGGGGCTCAATTGACGAGTTCCGGATTTCCTCTGGCCTCATTGATGCGCCGATTCTGCTGGCACGGAGTGGGAGCGCTGACTGCAATGGCAACGGAGTCCCCGATGGATGTGACATTGCCAACGGTACCACCCAAGATTGCGACCAGGATGGTCTTCCCAACGTATGCGAAGCGGACTGCAACCAGAACGGCGAATCTGATGATTGCGAAATCGGCGGCGGACAGGCGCAAGATTGCAACCACGACGGTGTCCCTGACGAGTGTCAATTGTCGAGCAACGACTGTGACGCAAATGGTGTTCCAGACGAGTGTCAATGGCCGACGCAGGATTGCAACAAGAACAACGTTGTTGATGCGTGCGAAATCACCGCGAACCCGGACGCGGACTGCAATGGTGATGCAGAACTTGATTACTGCCAAATGAATCTCGACTATCTGTACCGCCGTGATGACGGTGGTGCAGAGTTCGGTATTCGTTCGCTTGGAACCCATATGGCGTGGATGAACCAATTCCGCGTAGCGGATAACGCTTCCACGATTACTGCCATTGATATCGAGTTTGTCTTCATGACTGAACTCCAGCCGGTCACGATTTGCATTTGGTCCGATCCAAACAATGACGGTGATCCGAGGGACGCTCAGGCGTTGCGCGTGATTAACACGCTCGCTGGTCCACAGGGAGTCATTCGCCGCATTGAGTGTGAAGACACGGCGATTGGCCCGAATGGAACGTCGTTCTTTGTCGGTGCGATTGTGTCACTCGATCAGGCGAGCTACTACCCGGCGCCCCTTGATGCCAGTGGTGTTCCGGCGCTGCGCAGGGCTTGGTTCGTTGGGGCCTCAGGCGAGATTGATCCAAACAATCTTGCAGGTAACGCGTTAGAGATCTTGACCATTGAGGATTCACTCTTCCCAGGAAAGTGGATTGTTCGTGGTGTGGCACTTTCGACTACCGGTGATTGCAATCGAAACTCCATCTTGGACGTATGCGATATTGCCGATGGCACCAGTGCCGACATCAATGCCAACAGTATTCCTGACCAATGCGAAGACTGCAATAGCAACGGCGTACTTGACAGCGTCGATGTTGCCAACGCTACGAGCCCGGACTGCCAGCAGGACGGCACCCCCGACGAGTGTCAATTGCTCGGTGGTGAATTCGACTGCAACGCCGATGGCATTCCTGATGGATGTCAGTTGGTTGGCGGCGACTGTAACCGGAACAACGTGATCGACAGCTGTGACGTGGCTTCCGGCAGTAGCACTGACCTCGACGGCACCGGGATTCCGGACGAATGCGAAGACTGCAATCGAAACGGTGTGCTTGACAGCAGTGATGTGGCGACTGGATTTAGTGCCGATTGTCAAGCGGACCGCATTCCCGACGAGTGCCAGTTTGGCAATGCCCCGCTTGATGTTGAGTATGCGTACGACGACGGTACCCGTGATGGAAACTATGGCGTGAGCGGCGCTGCTGACTTGATCTGGCTCAACGCGTGCACCACGTCGACTGGCGGCGAGACGATCGGCGCGATTCGGGTCATGCTCGGAAGTGCATTTTCAGGGGTTCAATACCGAGTGGCACTGTGGAGCGATCCCAATGGAGACGGCCGACCAGATGATGCACAAGTCATCACTTCCGTGCCAACACTTGCGGACTACGCAAACAGCAATCAATTCGATACGGTGCAAATCCCTGCGACCTACATCGGGCCAGCCGGAACGTCGTTCTTCGTTGGTGTGATTTATCGGGACATCTTTGGTAATCAAGCGCCGCTCGGCGTCGATCTCAGTGAGCCCAATCAACAAACATGGGTGTCGATTGGAGTGACGGTTGATCCTAACAATCTGAGCGTTTCGACCCTGTATGGAACTCTCACGCTGGGCGATGGGCTCATTCGCGCCTATGGATTCTCAGGTTCATTGCCGAATGATTGCAATCAGAATCAGACGCCGGATGGTTGTGACATCACGGACGGGACGTTGGTGGACGCCAACGGAGATGGAATTCCTGATCGATGCGGGACGTGTGCTTCGGATATCACCCGGGACGGCGTTGTGACTGGTGCGGATCTTGGAGTCCTGCTGGGCGACTGGGGCATGAATACCGCCAGTGACATCAATCGCGATGGCGTCGTCAATGGCGCGGATCTTGGGCTGCTGTTGGGCGATTGGGGTCCGTGTCAGTGAATCGGTGCAACGCGTCAAGCGTAATTCCGCTTCAGAACGGCGGGAGTTCGTGGTCTGGGATGTCCGAAAGTGTGCCGGCGTTTGCATCGCGTGGGGCAAGTATCGGCTGCAGGTGTTGCGGCCACTCAATGCCGAGGTCGGGATCGTTCCATCGGATGAACCGCTCCAGCGTGGGCTGCCAGTAGTCAGTGAGTCGATATACGACTTCGGTGTCCTCGCGCAATGATAGGAAGCCATGGCCGAATCCGGCGGGAACCCACAGCGCCTGGGGGTTGGTTTCGGAAAGTTCCACGCCACACCACTCGCCAAATGTGGGGGAATGTCGTCGGGCATCAACCGCGACGTCAAATATCGCGCCGCGCACTACCCGCACGAGTTTGCCTTGCGCTCGCGGGAATGCCTGTAAGTGAATACCTCGAAGGACGCCGCATGCAGATCGCGAGTGGTTCTCTTGGACAAATTGCGGGTTGACGCCAGTGGCGTTGCAAAATTCACTCTCGTTAAAGCTCTCAAAGAGCAATCCCCGTTCGTCGCCGTGAATGCGCGGCGTGGCGAGCATGAGGCCAGGGATCGATAGCGCCTCCCATTTCACTGGCCGCTCTCCTTGAGCAAGCCACGCAAATACCGCCCGTAGCCAGCGGCGGAGTCATTGCGTGCAGCAGCACTGCCGCTCCCGACCATGCGCGCCGCAATACGCTCAATGTCAGTTCCAGTGATCCATCCTTGTCGAAATGCAATCTCTTCAGGGCAGGCCACCTTTAGTCCTTGGCGGCGTTCCAGGGTAGCGATGAATTGTCCCGCCTCAAGGAGCGTGTCATGCGTTCCCGTATCCAGCCATGCGAATCCTCGGCCGAGCACGGTGACGTTCAAATCCCCTGAATCCAGGTAGATTCGATTGAGATCTGTGATTTCCAACTCTCCGCGCGTTGAAGGTTGCAGTTGTTTCACAAACTCCACAACACGCGTGTCATAGAAGTAGAGTCCGGTGACAGCAAGGTGTGACCTTGCATTCACCGGTTTCTCCTCAATGCCAATGGCGCGACCCGCCGCATCAAATTCCACGACACCGTAGCGGTTGGGATCCGACACGCGGTACGCCATCACCGTGGCCCCGTTTCGTGCGCTTGATGCCGTCCGTAGCGTTCCTGGAAGGTCATGGCCGTAAAATATGTTGTCTCCCAAGATCAGTGCCGAATGCTGATCGCGAACAAAGTCAGCGCCAACAATGAATGCCTGGGCAATGCCACCGGGACTCGGTTGAACTGCATAGGAGATCGAGATTCCCCACTGGGCGCCATCGCCAAGTAGCAATCGGAACAGCGGGGCGTCCACGGGCGTGGTGATGATCAATATCTCGCGAATGCCGGCCAGCATGAGCGTGGTCAGCGGATAGTAAATCATTGGTTTGTCAAACACTGGTAGCAACTGCTTTGACACGGCGATCGTCGCAGGGTGAAGCCGTGTTCCGGAGCCGCCAGCGAGAACAATTCCGCGACGGTTCATCGGGATCCCTCGGCACCTGCTGCTAGCGCGCCACAAGGATCCTGAGGCGCCGTCAGCCGAGTGAGTCGAATCATGGTTGTGGAATGGGAGTGCATGTCCATGGTTGGATGATAATGCACAGACATGGCCAATCTTGGTATTTAGCCTAGGAAATTGGTATATTTCCGGCGTGGTCGCACCTGCTGATTCATGTCCCGATGTGTCGATTGTGATCGTCAGCTTCAACACACGTGACTTGTTGCGTGACTGCTTGAGTTCAATTCACGCAGCATGCGCGGGACGCACAAGTGAAACATTTGTGGTCGACAATCAATCGCATGATGGTTC
This sequence comes from Phycisphaerales bacterium UBA966, assembly GCA_002292895.1. Lineage (GTDB taxonomy): Bacteria > Planctomycetota > Phycisphaerae > Phycisphaerales > SM1A02 > UBA966. The sequence continues at coordinate 20,300 of DBCE01000186.1, read as the reverse complement.
GGCGGACATGGTTGCGGAAGAGTTCCCGTGGGTTCGTCTGATCCGCACTGAGCGCAACCTTGGATTTGCGGGCGGCAACAACTGCGCGTTTCGCCTTGCCACCGGGCGCTTCGTTTATTGCCTCAATCCAGACACAGTGAGTCACCCTGGTTCAATTTCGTTTCTGCTGGACATACTTGAACGAGATCCACGAGTTGGGTACGTCGGTCCAAAGCTGTTGAATGCAGACGGAACCCATCAGCTTTCGGCATATCGATTCCACACAGTGCTCTCAGGTTTATTTAGTTGGTCAATGCTCGGATTTGACCGGCGCTTTCCAAAGTCACGGCACTGCCTGTCGCTGCATCATCAATACGGTTACGACACCGCCATCGGTGTTGACTGGATTACTGGCGCCGCAATCATGACCCGTGCCCAGGTCGTAGCCGACATTGGTGGCTATAACGAGGCATATTTTCTTTATGCCGAAGAGATCGAATGGTGTTGGCGCATGCACCGCGCGGGCTGGATTGGTCGCTATGAGCCGGGCGCTGTGGTGACGCACATTCGTGCGGCGAGCACTTCGCATTTGAGTGATTCGCATGCATTTCATGGTCATAACCCAGCACTCCTCATTGAGAGCCACCGCCGTCTTGCGCGGCAGACACTTGGCCGCCCGGGACAGGCACTTTCCACTGCTTTGCATCTTCTGGGGCTGTCTGCGGCGTTCCTGCGGAATGTTCCACCGATGCCGCGGCGCAACGCGTCCACTCGGCGGAAAGCGTTTCTTTGGATCAAGTACTTGCTGCGTACACGGGCGAGGAAGTCGGCATGAGCTCAGAGATTTCATTCGGCGCGTGCGTGGCAATTGCGGGAATGCACCGGAGCGGGACATCACTGATTGCCAGCATGTTGGGTGATGCGGGAGTTGATCTTGGGCGTAACTTCATCCCTGCAAATTTGCACAACCAGCGGGGCTACTTTGAGGATCGCCGAGTTGTGGATTTGCACGACGCGATATTGGCAGCGAATGGTACGGACTGGGCGTTGACTGATGCGCCGCACACCTTGTCGGTGCCAGGTGACCTATGCGATCGAGCGCGTGAATTGATTTGTGAACGCGTGAACGAGGCGCGGCGAAGGTCATCTATTGACCCCGCCATGGGTACCCCCGAGGCTTCGGCGTGGGGGTGGAAGGATCCGCGGACTACGTTATTTCTTGAATTTTGGCTTGAATTGCTCCCATCGCTAACGGTTGTCGTTCCGTTTCGTGATGCGGCTGGCGTAGTGGCAAGTTTGCGCCGCCGGCGTGACTTGCCGCTGCAGCATCACTTTCGTGGGGCGTGGCCACTTCGAAAACTTGGGCTGCCGATGACTCGAGATGACGCGGCGATACGGCTTTGGGAGACCTACAACAATCGGGCCTTGGCGTGTGCGACGCGATTTCCTGGTCGAGTGGCGTTCATTGATGGTGCACGCGCAGGGGAGCACATGCCGCGTTTACTGAGGTGGCTGCGCGAGTCACGCGGTGTACTGCTTCCGGAACATGCGGCAACTACCCGCACTGATCCCAGTCTCATGAATTCACGTCCGCCGCTCGATCTCATGCTGCGAACGCGCGCACGAGCGAGCGTTGCGGCGACGACGCGACGCCTGCAGGCCGCCAGTGCGGAGGTGGCATAACGTGCCGATTTCACATCAGTATCGATGCATATTCATCCATGTTCCAAAGTGTGGAGGCACGAGCCTCGAGGATGCGTTGGGGATGTTGCGTGATTGGCGGACTGAGGATGCGGAGGTCCTGTACGGCCGAGTTACTTCGCCGGCGTGGTTGGCCATGCAGTGGCGATCAAACTTTTTACAACATCTCACTTGGCGCGAATTCATCCAGGCGGTCCCTGAAGATCGGCGCCACGGCTACCGATCGTTCGCATTTGTGCGACATCCACTACACCGCCTCGCCTCTGAGTGGGCCAATTTGGATGGTGATTTGTTGGATTACGCGCGCGCACGCGATGTTGAATTGAGCGGACTGCAGTTTGAAGAATTCGTGGTCCGTGCAGTTCGGCTTGATCATCCGCACTTGCGACCACAACTGGAATTCTTGCAGGGCGATGATGGAAATCTGGCGGTCCAGGAAATCGGTCGATTTGAGAGCCTGCAACAAGACTTTGCGCGTATTTGTGGCGCTATGAACGTTCGTGCCATGTTGCCGCATCGAAACCGCGGAGTTCGACCGCGCCGAGCCGATATGGTTACCGCGCGCGCTCTTGCGTTGGTGGCAGAGCGCTATAAGTGCGACTTCGAAGCGTTTGGATATCAGCCAGGATGCATATGAATTCACGATCGAATGATTGCCCCATTGCATGTACAGACAGTGCACATATGCGGAACTGGAGCCATCGTTGAAAATTGTCATGACACTGTTAGTGCGCGATGAGCAAGACATCCTGCGGGAGAATTTGGATTTTCATCTCTCACGTGGGGTCGATTTCATTATCGTTACAGACAACTTATCGCGCGACAGTACGCCTGCGATCCTCGATGAGTATCGACGGCGTGGCGTGGTACGGGTGTTACATGAGCCGCAAGATGACTACATGCAAACTGCGTGGGTTACTCGGATGGCTCGCTTGGCCGCCACCGAGCATGGTGCTGACTGGGTCATCAATAGTGATGCAGACGAATTCTGGTTCCCCGATATCCCCGGCGCAAGCCTGAAGGACGTATTTGCAAGCTCAGCAGCGGCGGTGGCAGCAGTAAGTGTTGCGCGGGTGAACTTCCCGGTGGTCCCGACATCATTACCTCTATCAGCGCCGTTCTTTGAACGTCTGACGTTGCGTGATACGCAGTCGATCCAGGCTGCGGGAAAGCCATTGCCGCCAAAGGTTGCACATCGCGCCAATCCGCTCATAGAAGTTGACCAGGGGAATCACGCGGTGCGCTGCGATGGCGCGGTTGTTGATTGCGGAGCTGTTCCCCTCACAATTTTGCACTTTCCCATCCGCTCTTACGCTCAGTTTCACAACAAGATTCAATTGGGTGGGGCCGCATACGCTCGTAACACAAAGTTGAAGCGCTCCGTGGGCGCTACTTGGCGGATCCTCTATCAGGCGCTGCTTGACGGTCGACTCCCCGAGGAGTTTCGGCGGCTGAATCCCGACGATGGTGAGGTGGATGCGCAGGTATCTTCGGGTCGCCTGCAGCACGATGTTCGTTTGCGCGATGCGCTGCGATTGATCCGCGAATCTTCAGGAAGGCTTCAGTAATGGACGGCGCTGATCTTCGAGATTCATGGAAACTACTTGAACCTCGCCAAAGGCGCGGTGCAGTGGTGTTGTTGGTGTTGATGGTTGTCGGCGCAGCGCTGGAGACAATCGGCGTCGGTCTTGCCATACCGGTCATTGCGTTGCTGGCGGGGGGTGGTTCGTTAGAACTACTTCCAAGCGGGGTCCAGGCTTGGCTAGCGGAACAAGATCGGTCATACGTAGTGCTCGCTGGAGTGTTAGCGCTTCTTGTTGCATATCTCGTCAAGGCTCTATACCGCCTAGCACTGACCTGGCAACAGAATCGATATGCGTTTGGAGTGCAGTGGTCCCTAAGCAATCGACTGTTTGCTGCGTATTTGCATCGGCCGTGGTCATTTCACTTGCAACACAACTCAGCAACGCTCGTGCAGGCCGTTACTCAGGAGGTTGATCAGTTTGCATTCGGTGTAGTAGTTCCATCACTCGCATTTGTTTCTGAGGCTTTGGTTGTCGCGGCGCTCGGCGCGCTACTGTTGTTGATTGAGCCGACGGGTGGATTGCTAGTGATCGGGGTGCTTGGGGTCGTTGGATACGGCTTCCATCGAGTGACGGACGCGCGGGCGGACGGATTGACTACCGAACGGCGAAGGCTTGATCGGCTTCGATTTCGTGTCCTGCAGCAAGGTTTTGGGGGCATCAAAGAGGCGCGGCTGCTGCATCGCGAGGGCGAGTTCATCCGACAGTTTTCAGCCGCGGGGGAACGAAGCGCGCGAATCGGCCGGCATGTTCAGACGCTTCGGGATCTGCCGCGGCTGTGGATTGAGGTACTCGCAGTCGCAGGGCTTGCGGTACTGGTGGTGGTGATGACCATGCGCGGGCGACCAGCCGACACGATCGTTCCGGTTGCCGGGCTCTTCGCAGTTGCTGTCTTCCGACTCGTACCATCGGTCAGTCGCATGCTGACGGCAGTGCACGCCGTGGGTCTTGGACTTGTTTCGGTGCGGTCACTCAGCGTGGCATTGAGTAACGCAAGCGCTCCTGAGACCGTAACAACACGCCATGGGCCAGCAGATTGGGATTGCATTCAAGTTGATCGACTGCACTTCAGCTACCCATCGCCGCCATCAACAGTGCTACGTGACGTATCCCTTTCAATCGTGCGCGGGCAGGCCGTCGGCCTCATTGGTCCAAGCGGATCTGGCAAGAGCACGCTTGTTGATGTGATTCTCGGT
>DBCE01000186.1:8170-15822 GCA_002292895.1 Phycisphaerales bacterium UBA966 | reverse complement strand
CCCGGGTCGGGGCGAGTGCTCGTTGGCGGGACCGATATTGCTTCGTGCATGGATTGGTGGCAGCGGCGTATTGGATATGTGCCGCAAGTGATATATCTCTTGGACGATAGTGTGAGGCGAAATGTGGCGTTCGGGATCGCGGAGGATCGAATTGATGACGCTGCAGTAGCGAGGGCTATTTCCTTGGCTCATTTGGATGGATTTGTGGCAGCTTTGCCAAATGGTCTTGCCACAGTCGTCGGTGAGCGCGGGGTTCGAATCTCCGGTGGTCAGCGCCAGCGCATCGGAATTGCGCGTGCGCTCTATCACGATCCAGAGGTACTGGTGCTTGATGAAGCCACCAGCGCGCTCGATGGCGAGACGGAGGCAACTGTGATGGAGGCAATTGACGCTCTACACGGCAGCAAGACGATTGTGGTCATCGCGCACCGAGCCGCAACGGTGGCGCGCTGCGACCGTGTGTTGCGCATCGAGGGCGGATCCGTTCAGGAGGAGATGATACCCCATGGGTGATGCCGTTCACGGCACGATCGGTGCCCAGCAGCGAAGCGACATCGGCATCGTCACCCTTGCCGACAGCCGGTATTTGCCTGGTCTGAAATTGCTTTGCCAATCGGTGCAGGAAAGTTGCGATGTGCCGGTGGCGTGCTTTGATCTTGGGCTCACGCCGGAAGAGATTGAACAAGCGCGTACGAAGTGTTCCAATCTATCCATCCTGCCACTACCTGATACCGCTGACATGGCGGCAGTGCGGCGCGCGTTTGCCGGTGCCGGCCCGCTGGCGAAACCTGGCAAGCGTGTTTGGCCCATTTGGGCGTGCCCATTTCTCATTGCCGCCAGTCCGTTCCAGCGGGTGTTCTGGGTGGATAGTGACATCGTGGTGCTGCGCAATCTGCGCGACTTGTTCTCGTTGCTTGATGATGGACCTGTGTTTACGCCAGAGAACTTTGCACCGCAGGTGACGCCAAACAAGCCCATGCTCTACAAGTTGTTGCCGATTGCCAGGACGTTCAATCCCCTGGAGCCTCGGATTAATGCTGGCGTATCGGGGTGGGACCTCTCCCGGGAGAGTGATCGCGCGGCGCTTGACGCGTACATGACAGCGGTTCGTGCTGCCTGTGCTGATCATCGAGTGGCGGAGTCGATTTCGTGGTGGGATCAAGGTGCGCTCATTTGGGCAATTCAGCTTTGCGGGCTCGAGCACCGCGTGGTCGATACCTGGGCGTGGAATATGTGCGTCAAGCACACGCGCGCCGTTCGGAATTGTCATGGTTGGGATGACGGAACCCTTGAACGTTTGCGTGTTGATGTTCCCGAAGCCAATCTATTGCATTGGAATGGGCATGCGCCACCGTGGATTACTAACGCATGAAATGGGTTGCCAGTGAGTCATGGTTCATGCGTCCTGCGCGAGCAGTGCGGAGACTGTTCGCTGGCCCGTCGAGTGCGTCCTCTGCATGGAATAGCGGGCTTGCCGATGAACAGGCCTTCTGGGATCGATGGTTGGGAGCCGCAGATTCTCCGGGATTTCGTTTCCGGGTGGATCCCACGTCGCCACTTCAGCCGTGGATCGAGTCATGGATGGATCCAAGTCGTTCGGTGCAAAGAATCATTGACGTTGGATCAGGGCCACTATCCGTCCTCGGTCGAAGGAGTGCGATCGGAACAATAGAGATCTCATGTTGCGACCCATTAGCGCGGGAGTACCAGTTGCTCCTCGAGCGTCATCACATCGCGCCACCACACACCGTCCTAGCTGTTGCGGGCGAAGCGCTTTCCTCATACTTTCCACGAGGACACTTCGATGTTTCATTCTCAAACAATGCGATCGATCACGCTCAGGATCCGTTGCTGGTGTTGCGTGAGATGGCGCTGGTTACTCGTCCTGGCGGGGCGATCATTGTGCAAGTGGCTGACCGAGAAGGAAGGCGAGCCTCGTACACCGGCCTGCATCAATGGGACTGTTCAATGGACGAAGGGCGCTTTGCGGTCGCGGCGCGAAACTCCCAAGCAATTGACGTTGCGATGGCGCTCGCAGACTTGGTTGAACCAGCATTGATTGAGCGGGTGTCGGTCAGCCCCGCGGGGATACCGTGGGATCCGTCACATATTCGCGCAGTATTTCTGCGTAAAAATTGCTAGCAGCCAAACGCGTCAATCAGCGATTGACACTGGCGCACCGGCAACAGAAGGGCGCCATACGCCTTCGATGAGTCCCATTCCCCACGCGGTCCACATCAATCCGCGCACACGTCGGCGCTTGCTCAAGCAGCCGACGAGCGTGAGCACTGAACCAAGCCCAATGCAGGCGATCCCCCGTGCCGAGCAGTTCAGCACCGCATAAGGAGCGCCGTACAGATCGCGTTCGATTGGCGCAACGCATCGGCCCACCGATCTCTGCCGGCGCACCAACCACGGCGCACACGCGCGTGCTGGTGGGATCGATTCTGTCACGCGTGCGTTGGCCGCCCACACGATCCGCGCGCCACGTGCGGCCAGACGTTGGAAGAAATGCCGATCTTCACCTGCGCGCAGGTAGTGCGGATCAAACCAGCGATCAACACTCGCCAGAAGCGCGGCGTCAAAGAGGACGTTGTTTGTGAATGCCCACCGCCGTGATGCACCGGTTTGTAGCACCGTGGGCGCAAAGAATCCGCCGCGGACAATCCAATCGGCTGGCTGGTGGTCAAATGTTGGCACAACGGGTCCGGTCACGATGGCTGCTCCCCATCGCAACTTGACAGAAAGCAATTCTGCTAGCCACCCATGATCGGCCACTTCGTCGTCATCAATGAATGCGATCAATCCCTTGGCGCCGACAGCGGTCTGCGCAATTCCCAGGGCGCAGTTGCGCGGAGGAGCGACCCCTCTGTGCGGCTCCACGGCAAATTCAATGCGTAGGCCGGACTCTTTAGCTACGCGCATGACCACCTGTTTCGGTTCAGGATCGTAAGGGTCATTACTGACCACCACCGCCATAAGTGCGTGGCCAATTGGAAGGGAATCCCGTTGCTTCGCCACGCTCCGCAGTGTCTGTTCCAGTCCAGTAGGGCGATGCAAGGTGGAAATGCAAACAGCAATGGTGATGGCGGGGATCTCACTCACCATGGAGCACCAGATACTCCTGATGGCGCGCTAGTCCAAGCGCTCCCAGCGTCAGCCCGGTGGCGCGCGCGACATCGAGTGGTAGTGTCATTGAAGCAGCAGCGAACCGACCTTGCAAGAGCGCGCGTGCCGTGCCGGCCAAACCACGCGCGATGAATCGAACCCCTTGCCAGATGCACCGCAACTGTCCGTGTTCGCCAAGGTCACGCATGATCCACGCATTTGTTGCGCCAATTCGGTACGAACGCTGGAGCGCCCAGCGGCGAGTCATGCGAGTGCGCGGATACCACTCATGGCAAATGGCTTCGTCACACCAGACAATTTTGTGACCCCTGCGGGCAAGTCGGCGGTAGAAATGTGTGTCGCTACCGCCAGTCTGCAGTAGACGCTCATCGAATCGAACTACCCCGTCTTCGAGGCACGAAAGCCGCGTCCAAACATTGTTGGTGTATGCGTGCGGCAGGGACGTTCCGGTTGGGTAGCGCGGTTGCTCGTACGCGCCACTCTGTACTGCCCATGCGGGCGGTGGCTCGGGCAGCATGGGTATCGCAGGTCCAGCAACAACGTCGGCGGTGGTTCGAGCGGCCAGGTCAGCCATGGCCTTTAGCCAGTTGGCGTCGACGGTTTCATCGTCGTCAACAAATGCCAACCAGTCTGCGCGGGGCGTCAGCAATAGCGCCTCCGCAATGACACGATTGCGGGCGCAGGGAATGCCTATCCGCGGCTCCATGGCGTAATGAATGGGCACGCTGCAGTGCAGCGGAGTACTGAAAGATGTTGTCTCATCGTTCTCAACAATGAGCACCTGTGTTACAACGGCTGTTCCAGTGGCAGCAGACAAGTCGGGCAGGGCATTGATCGATGCAAGGAGTCGGGCAATTCCCGTTGGTCTCCTGCGGGTGATGACACCGATTACCACATGCATGCGATTGACCCTTATTTCCAGAAAAGTGTAGCATCGCCCGGGTTGCGATGGCTGACAACCCGTCACATTCCAAGTCTTCGGTACAGGCGCGAGTGACCGTTGTCGTGCCCACGAGCGACCGACGCGTCCAGATTGTTAGTTGCGTGGAGGGCCTGCTTCGGCAATCGTTGCCACCCGTAGAAATTGTGGTGGTCGACGATTTCTCCCGGGACGGAACAGCCGATGCGCTGCACGCGTTGCTGCCGCATGCAGGCTCCACACTGCTTCGGGTCATTCGAAATCGGCGCAACCTCGGTGCCAATGCCAGCCGAAATGTTGGGGTTGCTGCAGCGACTGGCGATATTGTTGCATTCTTGGATTCCGATTGCGTCGCCGGCCACACGTGGATTCAGAACCTAGTGTCGCCGCTGCACGATCAATCGGTGGGTGCAGTTTCTGGACTTGTCGAAGACACTTGTCAGAGCAACATCTGGGAGCGAGCATTCTCTGGAACGCACCGATTGCCGCGGCGCGGTCCAGTTTCACGCTTCACGTCTTGCAACCTCTGCGTTCGCCGTGAGCTCTTGCTTGCGCATCAGTGGGAAGAGGATTTTTCCGATGCCACGCGCCGGGACGGAGCCCCGCCAGATACAACATTTTCTGGTCGCTGTGATGAAGAAGGTTTGTACTTGGCAATCCGCGCTGCCGGGTGGAAGGTACTGGCCGAGCCTTCTGCGGTACTTCGGCATCATCATCCATATTCGGCGCGTAGTTTCATGCGCCAGGCCTATCACGGCGGACGTGCAGCAGCGGAATTGGTCTGGAAATTTTCCCTGCCCGATCGGCTTGATGTCGCGCCGTTTCTGCTGGCGCTGCTGACCGTTTGTATCGCGTTGCCGGTGGCTCTCGTTGTCCGTGCACCATGGGCGCAGTGGCTACCGCTCTTGTCGCTGCTACCGCTCTTTGCGGGTATCGCCGCAGTTTCCTGGAACGAGATAACCCGCAAGGGCAAGACTCCGTTCGGACTCCTGCGTGCGAGCCCAGCGCTGGCACTCTATTACGCGCTTCGCTGTACGGGATACGCGCTGCGTCGCGTGGAGTTACTCATTGGTATCAAACCAGTCACGCGGCTTGGTGTGGCGATGCTGGCGGCTGGCATGCCTCGTCCTGGAGAGCGGCAGTAATGCCTCAAGTTCCAGCGAAAGTTCTACTGGTCTGTGGCGGCTTCCCGCTACGGTCTGAGACATTTATTCGTGATCATGCTTCGGGATTGATTGAGGCGGGATGCAACCTCACGGTGCTCGCTCTCGATGGCGGCGATGGTTCGCCTTGGGACTCCAATGAAATTGCCATCGGATTGCCGCGCTGTGTGCGCTATGCGAACATCAACCGTCCCATTGCAGAACGCCTTGTGCGGGGAGTCTGTCGAGCAGGGCGTCTGGCTTGTTCCTCGCCGCGGCTCGCTTTCCAAGCGATCGATCCACGCCTTGGGTGGCGTGCTCCTTCGGGTCAGATTCTTGCTGCGGCCGATGCGCTCGGAATGGCATGCGTACCCCATCGCTTCGACAGAATTCATGCCGAGTTTGGGCCGAGTGGAGTGGTAGCGGCCGTCATGCGTCGCGCGGGGTTGATCGATGGACCACTATCGGTTGCCTTCTACGGCTACGACACCACGCGCGCGCTTCGGAATTCTGGCGCTGGTCTGTACACGGACATGTTTGTTGACGCTGATCTCATTCTTCCCAATTCAGAGTTTCTAGCAAGCAGGCTTCGGGATGCGGGAGCGCCTCAGGATCGACTGCTTGTCCATCGATTGGGCGTCGATATAAACCGATTCTCACCAATTCCGAAGGAACATCGCGTTGACGGCGGATGGTCCGCGGTCGCAATTGGTCGATTCGTCGCCAAGAAGGGATTTGCGACACTGATTCGCGCCATGGCGCTCGCAGGTGAACGGGGTCCAACATTGACACTGATCGGAGATGGCCCGCTCGCCGCAGACTTGCACCGTCTCGCCCGCGAACTTGGCGTCGAAACTCGTATTCGATTTGCCGGGTGGTGCGATCGCGCGCAGGTGTCGGCGGAGCTTGCGCGAGCGGACGTGTTGATCGCCCCGAGCGAGACCGCCGACGACGGTGATATTGAGGGGATGCCTGTAGTAGTCATGGAGGCGATGGCTGCTGGTTTGCCCGTGATTGGAACGCGCCACAGTGGCATTCCGGAGATTGTTCGCGATGGTGTCAATGGGTTCACAGCACCGGAGCGCGATGTCGCCGGATTGGCCCAGGCGATGGTGCGCCTCAGTGATAGCCATCTGCGGGTGCGCCTTGGAATCGCATCGCGGGAGATTGCGGTGCGCGAATTGGACCACGCGATGCTGATGCGCCGGTTCATTGAGTTACTAGGAATTGAAGGTAGGATTCACGAATGAACTTCGCGTTCAAGCGGCGCTTTCGGGCACTCAATCTTGCTACGCGCACTGCGTGGCGCAACCGGGGGCGCCCGCGTATTCCTGGCCCATGGGTGCCGGGCAGCCAACATCCGGACTCACTGTTGTTGATCACGCTCGATTCGTGTCGGTTTGACACATTGTCTTCGTGTTCTGTGCCGGTCATCAGCGGGGTCGGGCCAATTCACAAGGTCATGGCCCCGAGTTACTTCACCTATGCGTCTCACGCAGCGATGTTTGTTGGATTTACCCCAGGTGATGGTCTGAGCCAAGAGGCGATCGTGAATCCGAAGTGTGGAAAGTTGGTGCGATTGCACGGCGGTGGGTCGCCGTCTCGTGCAAACGATCGATTTGTGTTGCGCGGTCGGAGCATGATGGAGGGCTTTAACAACGCTGGATACATCACCGCTGGCACTGGAGCAGTGAAGTGGTTTGACGACAGCTCCGATGTCGGCCGATTGCTTGTTCAGGACTTCCAGCACTATATGTATGCGGGGAATGCATGGTCATTGCGCAAGCAGTTACAGTGGCTATCGGAGACTGTTGGTGGCGCTCGGCGGCCAGTGTTTGCATTCATCAATATTGGCGAGACGCATGTTCCGTATTACTACGAAGGTGCGCCCTGGAGCAACGCTGATGTGACGTGCCGCGCGTTTGCAAGTTCCAACAATGCCGTGGAAAGCGCGCGGCGCCAGGCCGCGTGTTTGACTTGGGTGGACCAGGCAATTGCGCCGCTGGTGGCCGCGTTCTCAAAGGCGAACATCATGATTTGCGGTGACCACGGGGACGCGTGGGGCGAGGGAGGCGTATGGGAGCACGGCTTTCATCACCCGAAAGTCATGGAAGTGCCAATGATTTTTAGGGTTTCCGACCCGACGCCATCACAAGCGAAGTGACGCGATCAATAACTCCGTGCCACATGCCGACCGCCCGATAGACGGCACGAATAGCTCCAAGCACGATGAACGCCAACATGGCTGGTCCCACGCGCTTGGTCATCGCTACCGCCATTGGCAGTTGCAATAGCAAGAGCGCGACGATCGGGATCATCACGAGCCACCACTTCGGGAATTGCAGGGTGGCGATCGCGGCAATCGGAATCAACGTCGCGATGAATGGCTGTGCATGATCAGTGACATTGCTGTAAGAGTTGCTGCGACCGCGGCCACGGTGTTCAAGATGGAGCGCCACCCG
>DBCE01000186.1:0-8164 GCA_002292895.1 Phycisphaerales bacterium UBA966 | reverse complement strand
AATATCCCTGCTGTCGTTGCACGGCTAGGTATCGACTCAGCCGGTCGGCATGATGATGTTGCACGATTGATCGTTGGTCAAAGTGCAATGCGTATCCCGCTTCAATCACACGAAACGCAAATTCGGCGTCTTGGCCTTTCAGATATCGCTCGTCAAATCCGTGTAAGGAAGCGAGAACTGCTCGCCGATACAGAACGTCGAAGGTAGCAAGAAAGTCGACATTCTCAGGCATTTTTGCATGTCGGACCTTGATCTCTTCGTGAATGAGGCGTTGCAGGAGCGATGCGTCTCGCTCAATGTCGTATGTTCCGCCGGCTCCAGCGACGTTGGCATCGCGGAGGTGCGGAAGCAGGGCGTTGAGTGCGTTCAAATCCGGGATGCAGTCCGCGTCAATGAACCAGACAAGCTCAGTGGCGGCGGCTCGCCATCCAATGTTTCGTGCAGCAGCAGCACCGCGGCCGGTACCAGCCAATACCTCTACTCCAAGCCGGCGCGCGATCGTGTTTGTTTCATCAACAGATCCGTCGTCAACGACAATGATCGCCGTCAGCGCGGCCCCGTGCGATGACTTGATCGCCAGCGCCGCCGTCAAGCACGCTTGCAATGTCGCCGCTGCATCGCGTGCTGGCACGACCAGGGTCACGGCGTGAGCAGGATTTTCAGAATTGGCAGTCATCGTTCCTCAGTCCCGCAGCGGCTATGTTGATTGGATTCGCTGTTCACGACAATGATTCTCTGGCGATGGCGTAGGCCGTTTCGCGCACGCCGTCGATCCACGCTTGGCACTCAAAGCCAAGGGTACTTTCCAGCGTTTCGATTGATAGACGCGAATTGAGCGGGCGCACTGCGGGTGATCGCAGTTGACTTGAAGTGATCGGCGTGATTGAGTGCTTGGCAATCAGGGATGGCATGCCCGCCTCGACTGCTATGGCAAGAGCAGTTTGCGCAACCTCATGCCATGAAGCGCTACCGCGCGAGGTGGCGTGCAACACCCGCGGTGTTGGACGATCTCCTGCCAGTGACCGGCGAGCGATGTGTGATGCAATATCCGCTAGCCACCGTGCCGATGTGGGGGCGCCAAACTGGTCGCTCACGACGGAGATTTCATGACGCGTTTGTGCCAACGCTAGTACGGTTCGAATGAAGTTCTTTCCGCGCGGGGCATGCAACCAGCTTGTTCGCAGAATGGTCAGTTGGCAACCAGCGTTCATCGCTTGGCGTTCGCCTTCGAGTTTGCTGCGACCGTACGCGTTCAGGGGGCCAACCGGATCTTCCTCCCGGTGTGGCGCGGTGCCGGTACCCGCAAAGACATAGTCAGTTGAGAAGTGCAGCAGGTGAGATCCGCACGATGAACATGCCTCGGCGATTTCGCCCACGGCATCGCCGTTGATTCGTTGCGCTAGTTCCGGCTCCGATTCCGCAGCGTCGACATTCGTATACCCAGCAGCGTTCACAACGAACTGGGGGCGACTACTGCGAATCACTGCTGCGGCGGCTAGCGGCGTTCGGAGGTCAACGTGCGATCGGCACAGCGCTGTCACCGGCCCCAGCGCCGCAAGTGACACCGCGAGCTCTCGCCCAAGTTGACCTTCCGCACCAAAAAGCAGGATGGTCATTGGCCGTAGTGGGTCCTAACCCACGATCGATACTCGCCGGTTCGCACCCGTTCAAGCCACTGCGCATTAGTGATGTACCAGTCAACAGTGTCTGCGAGCCCTTGGGTAAGGGAAACATTTGGCGCCCATCCAAGTTCATCGCGAATACGCGACGGGTCTATCGCGTAGCGCCAATCATGTCCAGGGCGGTCGGTCACGAAGCGGATCAGCTTATGGTGCGGTTCGCCGTTCTGGCGTGGGTGCTTGCGGTCAAGAATCTCGCACAACATACGAACCATGTCAATATTGGCAGTTTCGCCATAGCCACCGATGTTGTAGCGCCGACCGACAGCGCCACGTTCTAATACCAAGCGTAACGCGGCGCAATGGTCTTCTACATGGAGCCAGTCGCGGATTTGCGCCCCGTTGCCATACACAGGTATGGGTTCACCACTCGTTGCGCGTGCGATGCACAGCGGAATGAGTTTCTCCGGGAACTGCCGCGGACCGTAATTGTTCGAGCAGTGGGTCGTCAGTACGGGAAGACCGTGTGTCGTATGCCAGGCGGAAACCGCGTGATCTGCCGCAGCTTTGCTTGCTGCGTAGGGGCTGCTCGGCCGATACGGGCTTGACTCATTGAAGGGCGGATCATGTGCGGTCAGTGCGCCAAACACCTCATCCGTCGAAACGTGGAGGAATCGGAACGCGCGTTGCCGTTCCTCAGACAGCGTTCGCCAATACGCTGTTACCTCGTCAAGGAGGCGTGTAGTACCGATGACATTGGTCTGAAAGAACGCATCGGCTGTCCGAATAGAACGGTCGACATGAGTCTCCGCCGCCAGGTGCACGATTGCGCGTGGCTGGAATTCAGCCAGTAGCCGTTGCATCAGGCTGCGATCCGCAATGTCACCATGGACAAACGTATGGCCAGCCGCTGAGCGTAGACCCGCAAAATTATCTGGGTTGCCTGCGTAGGTGAGTAGATCCAGTGTGACAGCAGGCTCCTCGCTGTGCAGGAACCATGAATGCACAAACGCGCTTCCGATGAATCCTGCGCTGCCAGTAATGAGGATTGCCACCGTTACGAGTCTCCACTGTTAGGACTAGATTCAATGCCAAGGGTGCCGTGGCACTCACGTATCAGGGTCGATCCACCATCGATCTTGCGGGAATTGCTTGAAAGGTTAGCGAGGATCGCTTCGCAAATCAGTGTGCCTCATTCAACCGCGCCGAGAATTTCTGACCACGCGATTTGGGCTTGATCCGCTACTTCTTCCCCTTACGCCCCCGACCCGCGCGGGTACCGGGCATGCCAGCCTTCGGGCGCGGCTTTTCTTCTACTTCTGGTTCCTCGGCCATGCCCTCCACTTCGGGCAGTGCTTCGACGCGCTTGCGCTGATCGCGCAGGCGGGCGGCCTTCTCAAACTCCAACGCTCCGGCGGCCGCGAGCATGTCTTCTTCCAATTCACGCAGTGCTTCTGCTTTGTCGAAGCGGCGTGATTCCTTTGTGCCCACTGCTTCGCGCGCGGTGCGATTGGCCTTGATTTCAAGAGCAATGCCCTGACGAATCGCTTTCACGATCGTCTCGGGCGTAATGCCATGTTCCTTGTTGTAGGTAATCTGCTTGGCGCGGCGGCGCGAGACTTCGTCGATGGCCGCTTCCATTTCGGGCGTCATCTTGTCCGCGTACAGGATTGCTTCGCCGCCGGAATTGCGCGCGGCGCGGCCCATGGTCTGAATCAGACTTGAGCGGCTGCGCAGGAACCCCTGCGTGTCCGCGTCAAGAATGCAGACGAGACTGACTTCCGGAAGGTCAAGACCTTCGCGCAGCAGGTTCACGCCCACCAGCACATCAAAAAATCCTTCCCGCAATTCCTTGAGAATTTCGATGCGGTCGAGTGTTTCGATTTCGCTGTGCAGGTAGCGGACGCGCACGCCATTCTTGTGAAGGTAGTTGGTGAGTTCCTCGCAGAGTCGCTTGGTGAGCGCGGTGACCAGCACGCGGTCGCCGCGCGCGGCGCGTTCCTTGCAGCGCTCCAAGAGATCGGGAATCTGTCCGCGCGCGGGCAGGAGAGTGATGATGGGGTCGACCAGACCGGTCGGACGGATGACCTGTTCGGCAATCACGCCGTGCGAGCGCTCCAGTTCTAGCGGGCTTGGTGTTGCACTGACATACACCACTGCCGGAATGATTTCTTCAAATTCCTCAAAGCGGAGTGGACGATTGTCCATGGCGCTGGGCAAGCGGAAACCGTGGTCTACAAGCGTCTGCTTGCGCGCCTTGTCACCGAAGTACATGCCACGAATCTGCGGCAGCGTCACGTGACTTTCGTCTACCACTACGAGCCAGTCATTCTCTGCATGCCCGGGCACGCGGCGGAAGTAATCCATCAGTGTCCAAGCGCGTTGTCCACGTGCGCGGCCGTCAAAGAAGCGACTGTAGTTTTCAATGCCGCCGCAGTAGCCGGTTTCTTGGATCATCTCCAGGTCGTACTTGGTACGCCCGATCAGTCGTTGCGCCTCCAGCAGTTTGCCTTCCGCGCGCAGCTCCAGGACGCGTTCGTCAAGCTCGGCTTTGATTTCGTCAAGCGCGCGCTTCATCTGATCTTCCGGCATCATGTAGTGGACAGCGGGGAACACCCACGCGCGCGATTCCTCGCTGAGAACTTCGCCACTGACCGGATCGAATGTTTCAATTGATTCGACTTCTTCGCCGAACAGGCCGATGCGGATGGCGTGTTGCTCACTTGCAGGGAAGACTTCAATGGAATCGCCGCGCACTCGGAAGTTGCCGCGACCGGGTTCGATTTCCTTACGCACATACTGCATGTTGGCAAGGCTGATGAGAAAGTCGCGCCGCTTCAGTGTGGTACCGCGCTCAACCACCACCATGCGGTTTCGGAATTCGTCCGGTGAACCAAGGCCGTACAGGCAGCTGACGCTGGAGATGACGATCACATCCGGCCGCGAAAGCAGTGAGCTGGTTGCTAGTAGGCGCAAGCGGTCGAGGTCTTGATTGCGGCTGGCGTCCTTTTCAATGTAGATATCGCGCTGCGGGATGTACGCCTCGGGCTGGTAGTAGTCGTAGTAACTGACGAAGTAGCAGACGGCATTGTCCGGAAAGAGTTCTTTCATCTCTTCATAGAGCTGCGCCGCAAGCGTCTTGTTGTGACTGATGAGGAGCGTGGGCTTGCCGGTGCGCGCAATGACATTCGCCATCGTGAAGGTCTTGCCCGTACCGGTGGCGCCCAGCAGCGTCTGGAACTTTTCGCCGCGCGCGAGTCCCGCCACCAACTGTTCGATCGCCTCTGGCTGATCTCCAGTGGGTTGGTAGGGGCTCTGAAGGCGGAACATCGGCACAATTGTAGGAGAGTGGAGCGGGTGCGCCGATAGGGGGGTAGGGTGCCGTTTCCTTGCGGCGGCGCCGCTTGCGAACCAGGATTCATCCACACGCCATCGAAAGACCCTTTCACCATGCCAACGTGCTCCAAAGTCACCATCGCTCTTCTTGCTCTCGCATGCGTGTCTGTCCCGATGCAGGGCTGCAAGAATGGCCCACCGCCGGTGATGGCCGTGCGGCTTCTCTTGGGTGGCAAGGATCACAACGGCGGTCCGATCGCACAGGGTGACGTCTTGAAACTGACGAAGTCCACGGACGGCACTGCCACCGATGGCGAAGACTTCAAGGTTTCCCTCGCCTCCAAGTCCGGCGATGGATACGAGTGGCAATGCCGTACTCCCAACGATGCGTATCTGTTGGTGGACGCATCCTTTGACATCGAGCCGGACGGCAAGCTCGCGGCGGGCACGGACATGCAAACCATCTACCACCTACACGCACGCAAGGTCGGCAAGACCAAGATTGAGTTTGCTCAGGTGAGCCTCACCGACAAGAACATTGCCGCCAAGCAGGTCCTGACCTTGGAGGTTGAGGTCAAGGCCGGAGCCGACGCGAAGAAGTAATCGCGCGGAATGCGCGGCATGCATGCTCGCGGTGTTAGTTACGTCCCCAGCGCATCGGTCGCCGGCATCATCGGCCTTCGATGTGACATAATTGGCTCGAGTTCTTCAGGTGAGATGTTGGCAAAGACCTCAGCCAAGGTGGGGTCGAATTGCGTACCTGCACATCTGCGAATCTCATCCAGTGCCGCCGCAGTGTTTCGCGCGGGGCGATACAACCGGGAACTTGTCATTGCATCGAACGCGTCGGCGATGCCAACGACGCGTCCGAGGTGGCTGATGTCCATGCCGGCGCTTTGGTTGGGGTAACCCTGACCATCCCAGCGCTCGTGGTGATCAAGCACTCCCGGAAGGATCTCACGCAGTTGCGGAATATCACGCAGCATGGACAACCCCCGCTCTGGGTGCTGTTTGATTGCTGCGAACTCATGTACTTCTAGCTTGGTCGGCTTGCGCAGAATTTCCTCGGGCACACCAATCTTTCCAATGTCGTGCACCAGCCCGCACAAGCGCGCTTGCTCAACGAACGGCGTTCCGAGTTGGGCGCGTTCGGCAAGCAGCGCGGCAAAGCGACTCACGCGATCGCTGTGCCCGCGCGTGTAGGGATCCTTGGCATCAATCGCCTCAATGAGCGTGCGCATGGTGCCACTGAACAGTTCGCGTTGCTCACGGTCCATGCGTTCTTGGAGTTGCATGCGCGCCACATTGGAAAGCGCGAGCCCTACAAAGTGGCCGATAGCAGCAGCAAAGTTCACGGCCTCATGAATATTTGTGCTTGATGACGCGCCGCGACGGTCGAGATAGAGCCAACCGTGGAACGTGGCTCCAGTCTTCACTGGAATGCACGCGGCCTCTTGAATGTCCATGCGCAGCACGCTTTCGCTGGCAAGTATGGGCGCATTGCTGCTTTCGCGGTGATAGACATACGCGCGGTCTCGTGCGTTGCGCAGCATGGTTCGACTGACTAAGACGGCACCCGTAGAATCTTGGATGCGCCCAGCACATGCGAGTGCGTCAATGCGATCAATCGTGTTGCCTTGCAGCAAGAAGGCGACATTTGAAAAACTAGTAGCTGCAACCAGCGAACGCACCGCTGCGTCCGCCACACTGGCCAGATCTGTTGCGTGCGACATCGATTCGGTTGCGTTGAGGAGATGCACCAAGTAATCGGCGGCAAGGGCATTTGGATGCTCAAGCAGAATGGCTTCCGCCAGCATTCCGCTGCTGACATCCTCTTCACCAAGTCGAATGGAGTGCATGGGGGACTGCGTGTTGTCCGCACCATCGAGCCGGAATTGGAAGGGGCCAACTCCAATGAGGTCACCCGATTCGATCCGAATCTCCGCGCTTCGTGCGAGGCGGGTTCCGTTGAGCATGGTGCCAGTCCGACTATCAAGGTCGCGCAGCCGCACGTGCCCTTCGCCGGTGCCTTGGTCGGTGCTCCAAACCAGCGCAGCATGTCGGCGGCCGATCGTTAACGTTGGCAATTGGACGTGGCAGTCGTCCGCGCGCCCGATGACGGTGGGGCGGTCGGAGTGGACCTCGAACTGCCCGGCACTGCCGGGGGGACCATCAACCATCGTGATTCGGAACGCCTGTGCCATAGAGGTGAGTGATACTCGTTATGGTCAACAGACCCAACCGTCGCCGAACGACTCGGCGCTGGCGACCGATATCGGTCAGCCCTCGAACAACCACCAACGCTTGCGCGCGCGCGCGCCGATGCGGAGCCCGAATCGCCGTTGCGTGACTTCAGCGATGAATGCTGCCGCTTCTACTGGGTCATCGGTGACCTTTACAAGACTGCGATCTGCCTTATCGATCGTTCCGTCTGGAATCATGCGCCGCTGAATGAAGTCATCCAGTTCATCCCAGTAGCCCTTGCCCATAATCACCACTGGAAAGTCAGCAATCTTCCCTGTTTGCATGAGGGTGAGCGTTTCAAACAATTCATCCATGGTGCCGTATCCGCCCGGTAGCACCACGAATCCATACGAGTACTTCAGCAGCATCACTTTGCGAATGAAGAAGTAGCGGAACTCCACGGTTTGGTCGCACCATGGATTCGGCTTCTGCTCATTCGGTAGGGAGATGTTGCAACCAATACTGGGTGCGCCCACCTCACGCGCGCCGCGATTGGCGGCCTCCATGATCCCGGGGCCGCCGCCAGTCATCACGGTAAACCCGCGCCGGCCAAGCTCAGCGCCCACCTGTTGCGCCATGGCGTACCACCGATGGTCTTCGGGGAAGCGCGCGCTGCCAAACACCGTCACGCACGGACCGACAAAGTGCAACCGTCGAAAGCCACGAATGAATTCCACCGCGATGCGAATGACTCGCCAGAGTTCCTCCAGTCGCGGTCGTGGACCAGCGAGCATCAATTGCTCGGGTGCCGCCAATGGTCCAACAGGGAATTCTTCAGGAGTCACTTCTTTGACGCTTCCCATTCGGTGATGATGGTTGATTCGCGCTCCGCTGATAGGCCTGGTTGGCCGGGCTTAGCGCCCCATACATAGGCGTCGGGGTGTTGCTTGTTCCACCACGCCAGCGTGTCACGCACGGTGTCTGCCAGCGGACGGAATGTGCAGCCAGCCGCAACGGCGCGTGCG
>DBCE01000013.1 GCA_002292895.1 Phycisphaerales bacterium UBA966 | reverse complement strand
GTGCATAGCCAGGATCAGCCTCAAGCAATCGAACGCCAGCGTCCACACGCTCAAAGCGGCTGCCACCAAACATATCAATAGCCAATCCCGCCATCACGCTGACGATAGCCGCCGTGATGAGCATCTCAATGAGCGTGAAAGCTCGACGGCCGCGAATCATCATCGAGCTGCCTCCGCATTGAATCCATAGGACACGATGCGCGATGGGAACATGTCCTCCGGATCGCCACCGCGTGAAGGTGCACGACCCTCGGTGAATCCAGTCACCAGGTCAAGCGCGTGGTCATAGAAGAAACTGGCAGCGTCGTAAATCAACAAGTGGTTGGCCGCTACACGCCCGTACACCTGCGTGCGCCCAAAGAGGCGGATCGGGTTGGTTGGCAGGAACAGCGAACCAACAATGGAAGTGTCGCGGATATCCCAGAGGAAGAAGCTGGAGAGGAACTGCCGCATCGGATACACGCGAACGCGCCACGGCTCCATGTACTGCGGTGACGTTGGCGCTACCGGGTAGCAGTCATCGGAGGTGAACTGCGCGAACCAATTCTTCTTGTGCGGGTCGCCGTCGATGGCAACGTTATTGCATATGTACTGCTTTCGTGGTCCAACCCAGCAGTTTCGAACATCCATTGAATATCCGTTGTAGATCTCAAAGGTGCTGTTTGGGTTGATCTCTACGGAAGAATTCTGCCAGTCCAAGCCCGTCAATGCCAAGTTCGGATTGATCACGAATTTCACGTCGCCATTGATAATGATGCGCGAATCGCGCAGAACCCATGAACCGTACACCTCATAGGTCCCGGTATTCAACGTGACCGTCGCGCCGCCGCGCACTTCAAAGTTCTTGGTGAACAACTGCGGAAGGAACACGGCGCGGACTCGGAATGAGTTCAGGCTGTAGCTGCCGCCTGTCAAGACATAGTTGTTGGTGAAGCTGGTGTATGTGCCGCCAACTGACGGCGGAGCGGGCGGATTGACCATGCGAATGGAATCCAGTGGGTCCATGCGCTTCGCGGCAACAGCACTGGCACTTGCGCCTTGCACGATGAGACCAGTAGCCGAGTACGGGTAGTAAATCCATGTGGCCTTCATGGAATCTGCATCCGACGGCGTTGAACCCGCCACCTCTGCCTCAAAGCGGCAGCCGCCCTGCAGCCAGACGCCGCTGCCGAACCAGGGGAAGACATTACTCAGGAAGGCTAGGTCGGCCTGCGTGCCAATATTCACGCGCAATTTCTGTGCGCTCATCGGTGCATTTGGCCAACGGCCAATGAAATTATTTGAGCCATCCACAATCATGATCTTGTTGGCAAAGATGGCATACTCGCCCTTTACCACACTGGGAATGCTCATATTCGCTACTGAGTTCCAGGTGGCGCCCCCGCGCGTGCTGCTGACGGTGACCTCCACTTCGGTGGTGGAATCATCGGGGAAAATGTTGCCACCATTGGCTGGATTCGCGCGCTTGACAATGTCCACCAAACGAACGGTGACTGTGCCACCATCAAGCGAATAGTTGTTCAGAAGCACACCGCCAACATGATTGCGGCGCCAAATGGTCTCGCTGGATCGGAGAATGCCTTTGGCAATGGACATTCCAGATGAGGCGAGCGTGCGTGCATCCGCCGCCAGCTGCGCATTCGCCGCAATGGACGATGATGTTTCACGACTGGCCACGTACGAAAGCGTCGTAGTGCCAACCACCATCATCGCGAATAGCGCCAGCATGAGTGCTGCACCGCGACCCATTCCCTTCTCAGTGTTGCACTGCGCCCGCACCGACCGATCGCGGCGGCGGCGCGGAAGTTGGGGTTGGAAAGCGTGATGGTTCATGAGATGTTTACTGACAGTCCGAATGCCGCTGCAGCGCGTCGATGATGCCACCCAGTTCAAAGTTCATTCCGCCGTGGTCATCATCAAGCTGAATATCCAATACCAATCGCCGGTCTGCGCACGGATTGAAGGTGGTAAAGCGAAATGTTCCCTCTAACACACCCTCGAGGACAGTGGTGGTAACCAGTGACCCGGACGCAGCAAGCGTCGTTCGCAGCGCTGCCCAATCGGTGGCGAGCGGATAAACCGTGCGATTCAGGGTGTTACTGACCCGCTGCATGCTGATAACGCGGTTGGCTCGGTCCACGACGTACCAGCGCAGTTCGTTCCCGTGGATCGTGTCGTACTCGGTGGCGTTCGTCGGTGAACCGTCAAACGTCTCCGAAGGAAGCCATAGCGTCGCCACGGTGGTTGATTGGGAAAGAATCATTCGCGCCCGAAACAGGTGGTCCGCAATGCGCGCCTGGCCCCGTGCGAGGCGCGCTACTTCTTGCGCTGCATCATCCTGACCTTGCATCCCGACCGCTACCGCTGACACCGTCGCAGCTACAGAAGCCGCAATAATCGCGGTCACTGTGATGGACACCAAGAGCTCCACCAATGTGAAGCCCAGGCGCCGAGTGCTGAAACGGGGCTGTTTCCGCATCATGTGGATGGATCCATGCCACGGAATCGCACCAGTCGCGCGAGCGTGATCCCATCAGGACCGATGACCGATACATCAATTCGCTTCCCAGAAACTGTGTAGTTGTTGTACTGAGTGAGCGTGCGATTCTCAGTAACGATCGTGGTCACGCGTGAGAGCTCTGAAAATGCTGCTGGCAATGGCTCGCGCGTCGTAGCGCCGGGGCGCTGCGGCGCCAGCAGTTGGCCAACCGCTTCCGTCCCAGCCAATGTGTTCATGGTTTCATAGGACTGCTCAAGTACAGAACTCATCTGTAACTCAGCAGCCTGCATCGCAAGAACGGAAAGTCGGTTCTGTTGTTCTATAGATGAGCCGACTGCCACAGACATTGATGCAGTTGCGGCCACCATCGCCACAATGATGGAGGCAATGAGTGCCTCTAAGAGCGTGAACCCGCGCGGGCGTCGCATGGAAACCTGCCAAGTCGTTTGCTCCGGCTTGGTCACTGGCGTGGGTGGTGCTGGTTGATTGGTCATCAGTACTGCTCTCTATGTAAAGAACTTCCAATACAAATCCGCCTCTGCAAAGCCCAATCGGGCTTTCGGACCTTGCCATGAAGGAAATTTCATGTTTTTCGACCGCATTGATTGCAGCACCCCCCGTTTGTTTCCGAGAGTGTTTGTGTGACCGATTCAGGCAGAGTTGCTTGAATGCGGATCACTGAAAGATCGATCCAGTTAGCAAACCTAAGGAGTTCTCACCATGACGAACAACACCAACAACAAGAAGATGTCCACGCTCCGCAAGGGCTTTACGCTTATCGAAATCCTCATCGTTGTAGTGATCATCGGCGTGCTTGCAGCGCTGGTCGTTCCATCGGTGACTGGCGCTCTTGATGATGCCAACCTGGAAGCCGCTGATGCACGCGGTGGTCAGATCACCACCATGGTGACGCGACTCAACCAGTTCCAGCCAGCTGGAGCCAGTATCACCCTCACCGACGGCACCGTATATACGCCTACGACACTCGCACCGCTGGTGACCGCAGGCTATTGCTCAGCTCAAGACCTGGCCAATCAGGTCGACTCAACCAAGGGTTGGACGTGGAGCGCCACGACCCGCAAGTTCAGTCCTGAGCAGTAATCGGACATTCAAGCGCCGATTGTAAGAAATCAAGAGGCGTCGGCAGAAGTGCCGGCGCCTCTTTTCCGATACGAACGAGTAACAGGAGGCACCACGATGTTTGGATTACCAATGTTTAACAAGGGTCGCGGCGGCTGGATGCAACGGAACCGATCCGCAGCACCGATCGCAGCTGACTTCGGTCGATCCAGCATGCGCCTCTTGCAACTTGCGTCCGCAGGCACTGAGTACAAGTGCACCGCAGCCGCTGAGATCGCCGGCTCAATCTTTGAGGGCAACGGTCTTCGACTGGATTCGGCGGCAATGACGCAGCGAATCCATGAAACGATTGTTGGACTGGGATTCTCCGGTCAACGCGTGACCGCCACCCTCCCCGCCGAATTGTTTCAGACCGACATTGCGCGCCTTCCTGCCATGACCGATCAGGAATTGACGGAAAGCGTTCGATTTGAGGCCATTGATCGATTCGGTATCGACGGTGACAGTTCCGTGATTGGTCACATCCGCCTTGGTGGAACCGCTGGCGGAAGCAATGAAGTTCTCATGATGGCCATTCCGCGGCAAACCGTGAATGCAGCTTCGGCAGTGGTGTCCTCGAATGACACCTCTGCGTTTCGCATTGAACACGCCGCCCTTGCTGCACTACGCACTATCACTCGTCAGCGCACCAGTGAGTGCGCTGATCCCGCTGAGTCGCGCGACTTTGCGATGCTGCACCTGGAAGATCGGATTGCCACCCTGGTCCTGCTTCGCGATGGAGCACTTTCGTTTATGCGTGCCATCCGCGGTGATTGGGCTCCTATCGGCATGACCATCCACCGCCGTACTCATGCCGGCCGCATGCTGCATGGCAGTGAAACTGGCGCGATCAGCATGGGCTCCGACGGGGCTGATGACCAGGGAACCGCATGGCGTTGGTGCGCGCTCGCTGAAGAAACCCTTCGCTGCCTCCGCCATGTCGAGCACAGCGCCGGCGGTTGGTATCCAAAGGAAATCGTCCTCACCGGACCCGCTGCAACTGATCCACAAGCGGCCGCAACCATTGAGAGCGTCTGCGGAGTTCGCGCTTCGCTTGCGATGCCGATTCGCATGATTCGTGACCCAGAAGCGTGCGTTCATGGCAACGCGTGGGTCGCTGCGATCGGTGCCGCTTGCAGTGAATTGCCCGTGCTGCTGCGCAACGTGCGCACCCCAACTGAGATTGTCACCCAGCGCAGCAACCGTACCGCATTCGGTGGCCGCACGACACCACGGACCAGCACGAGCGCCACCATCACTCTTGAGCCCGAGCCAAAGTTGCTGACCCGTCATGAATCTTCCAGTCGCACTACTGCTGCAGGAGCTGCCGCGTGAGCACCGTCTCAGCCGAGTTCATTGTTGACTTCCTCCCGCGGGATGTTCGCCGGCGTGGAGTGTTGGCAACGTCGCGCCGACGCAGCATGCTGCTGCTTGGCCTACTCGGTGCTATGGTTGTTGGCGTTGCTTGCCACTCCTGGAATCGCTTCCACGAAGCGGAGGCGCGTCGCGGAGTTTCACTTGCGCTCACAACCAACGCCACCAAGGTTGACGATGTCATTGATCGCCTTGCGGGCGAACAGCGAGAATTGCATCGCTATCTCAGCGTCTACGACCGCCTTGCCCTCCCCGTGGAGCAAAGCGACATTGTTGCCACCATCACCAATCTCATGCCGGATCGGACCAGCCTTTCCATGTTGCGCATGGAAGTGAAGGAATCCACCGCTGGTAAGGGCCCAGAAGGAGCTGCCGGTGCGAAGCCTGTTGCGGCACCAAGCGGCGTTGGCAATGTTCGTACCCCTGCTCCATCGCGGTGGATGGAAATCACCATCCGCGGATATGCGCAGGACAACGCCGATCTCTACGAATTTGAGCGCAAACTTGCCAACACCAAGCCATTCGCTGCAGTGACTGTTTCTGAAAACAAGCCGACCGACATTGCTCGTGGTCGCATCCAGGAGTTTGCCGTGAATTGCCGCATTGACCTTGATGTTCAGTATGTGCGCCCCGGCGGAAGCCCAGTCGTGTCGATCGCCAAAGGAGGCGCCCAATGAGCACCCTGCGATTTGCCAACCTGCACATCCGTGAGCGCTTCGACCGCGAAACTGTGGTTTGGGCCATTGTGCCGTCGATCGTGGCAATCATGATCACGGCGCTCTTTGTGGTGCCGAATTACTCTCGGGCACTTCGCATGCAGGACGAAGCGCAACGCCTGGAGGCGGTGAGCAGCGAGAACATCAATCAGAAGAACAATCTGCAACTCTTAGAACGCAACGTTGCTGGCCTTCGTGATGAGTTCAACCGGCGCTGCCGTCCGCTTGCCGAAGGCACGGATCGCGATCGCCTGCTCTCCACGATTACTCGTCCGACCGATGGAACCGTGGTCCGCGAGCAGTCCATTCGAACCGGCGCATTGGTTCAGGTCGAAGGCATCGCCATTGGAACTCCGGTGCTTCGCCGCGATGTGACGGTGGACATGTCGGCATCATTTGAATCGATCTTCGGCGTGCTGGATGCCGCCGAGGGCGTGAACCAGCTGGTAACCCCACGTTCGGTGGAAATCGTGGTCATGAGTACTGCGCTTGAGCAAGCGGCCTCCGGCAATGCTGCCATTCGTGCCACCATCGTCTTTGAAGAGTGGTTTGAACAGCCAGCAACCGCCAACGCACCTGCGCAGGAGGCTCGTCGATGAGTGCTCCACTGGCAGTCCGTTGGAATGAACTGTGCAGCCGTTTGGGCGTGCAACCCAAGCAGTTTGGGTTCTTGCTTGCGGCTACTGCACTCACTGTGGCAGCCCTGGGCGCGAAGGCAATATTCAAGCCAGCGCGAGCGAATGCGGCAGCTGTGGCGCGTGTGGATTCCAGCGCTAACAGTGCTGCATTGCCCGTGCTCGCCGCACGCCAGCGCGTGGAGCTGGTCCTGGAGTCACGCCCGATCCGCGACCCGTTTCGGCCGTTCTTTATCAACCCCGATGCGGTCCCAGGGGCCGTACCCAGCGCGGGCGTAACTACCGGGGGCCCACCCCCAGCCGGTCTGCACCTTCGGGCCATCATCTCCGGTGAATTTGCAGTAATCGGCGAGGAAACCGTTGCTGTTGGCGATGAAGTAATCGACAGTGAAGGGCATCGCTTCGTCGTCGAAGAGATCCAGGAGCGCCGTGTGGTTCTCCGTGAAGGCGGACGACGGGCAGAACTTGGTTATGCGTCCACTGGGCGCGCTTCGGATAAGTCCACGAAGGGAACACGGAAGTGAATCACGGAGGCGATCATGGAGGCCACGGAATGCAGCGCGACTCGGCGCTCAGCCGTCCACACAACATCGAACTCTCCACGCTTCCCCCGCTCGGGCAGATTTTAGTTGAGGACGGAACGCTCAGCACGGATCAACTTCGCCAGGCCCTCGCTGCGCAGGTCCGTGGCGGCCAGCGTCTGCTCTTAGGCGAAGTCCTGATTCAAATGGGCTTGGTCGACAAGACCGTGCTGCTGCAGGCCGTTGCCAAGAATCGTGGCGTTGAGTTTGTCATGGAACCAGCGGCACTGTTTGAGGAAGGCGCCATGGCGCTGATCCCAGAGAACATGCGCAAGGAGCACCGCGTCTGCGCGCTGTTCCTCGCTGGAACCGAACTGGTAGTCGCTACTGCTGATCCACAGAACTACTTCGTTGAAGAGCTCATTGCCCGCGAGACTGGATTCAAAGTCCGGTTCGTCGCATCGCCTGACGAGAGCATCGACGCGCTGCTCAGTGATCCAACCCGCGCTGCCGAGAATGTAAACAAGCAAGCCGAGGAATTGGTTGCTGATCTCTTCGATGGCACCGACGAGGCTGACTATCAGCTGCAGGAGAAGCGCGTCGAGGAGATGATGGGCTTCGACGCAACTGATGATGTCGGCCCAGTGGTGAAGCTGGTGAACTTCATGATCTGCAGTGCCGCCGCCGAGGGCGCCAGCGATATCCACATTGAGCCTGACGAAGGCCATCTGCGGGTTCGCTACCGCATCGATGGCGTTCTGTTTCACAAGTTAAGCCCGCCGTACCGCATGCACGCGGCCATTTCCAGCCGCGTGAAGATCATGGCGCACATGGACATCTCCGAGCGCCGCGTGCCTCAGGACGGTGAGATTTCCGTGCGCGTCAAGGGACGCGCCATCGACCTACGCGTCAGCACCCTGCCTGGAAAGTTCGGCGAAAAGATCGTGATGCGAATCATTGATGTTTCGACCGCCAAGCTGGGATTGGAGAAGTTGGGCTTCCGACCAAAGATGCTGGAAACTTTCCAGAACGTCATCGACCAGCCCTACGGAATTGTCTTGGTGACTGGACCCACTGGTTCGGGAAAGTCCACCACCCTGTATTCGGTACTGGGAACCTTTGACACCATCGCCAACAACGTTTCCACTGTTGAAGATCCGGTGGAAGCGAACTTGCAGGGCGTTCATCAAGCGCAAATCAATCCGAAGGCGGGATTCACATTCTCCGGCGCCCTTCGCGCACTGCTCCGCCAAGACCCTGACATCATCATGGTCGGTGAAATTCGTGACGGCGAAACCGGTCAGATTGCGGTTCAAGCCGCGCTCACCGGTCACTTGGTGCTCAGCACGCTGCACACCAACGATGCGCCCAGCTCCATCACCCGACTCCAGAATCTTGGCGTTGAGCCATTCTTAGTTGCAGCCAGCCTGAAGGGCGTACTTGCGCAACGACTGGTCCGCCGCATCTGCAGTCAGTGCAAGCAAGAATTTTCACCGGATGCACAGCAACTCAAATCACTTGGCGAATACGCACCAATGTGCAGCCGCCTTTGGAAGGGCACCGGATGCCGCAAGTGCCATGACACCGGGCTGTCCGGTCGCTTGGGCGTGTACGAATTAATGGTGCCAGACGAAGCGCTCATTGACGCCATCTGCGCCAACTCGGAACCAGCCAAGATCCGCGAGGTTCTGAAGGCTGGCGGATTCAGCACCCTGTGGGACGATGGCGTCCAGAAGGTGCTTGAAGGAATGACCACAATTGAGGAGGTCTATGGTGCCTGCCGCCGCTGATAAACCTGCTGCAATTGCTGCTTCCACCCGGAAGTTCACCTACCGCGCCCGCCGCTCGGAGGGCGGTGCGTTGGTCAAAGGTGTGGTGGAAGCACATGATCATGCAGCAGCAGTGCGCGAGCTCCGTCACCAGGGCTTGGCCATTCTCTCAGTTGAACTTGGAGACATGGCGGCCGCAGTTGGTCAGGAGTCTGACCCCGCTCGCCTGCGACGTCGGCTCTCCAAAGCCATGTCCAAGGACGACGTCGTTTCGTTCTGCCAACAGCTTGCTGTGATGCTCCGCACTGGCGTTCCACTTGCAGAATCACTCGATACCTACGCAGAACAAGCGTCAAAGAAGGACGTTGCTGAGTTTGTGCGACTGATTCGAACCGACGTTTGCGAAGGCGAAGACTTTAGCACCGTCCTTGGCAAGTACCCACGGGTATTTCCGGCGCTGCTCGTTTCATTGATGCGTGCCGCCGAAGCATCGGGCAAGTTGGACGAAATGTTGGCGCGCGTTTCCAAGGACCTTTCCAAGGCACGTCGAACCAGTAAGCAAATCAAGGGCGCGATGATGTACCCAGCCATCATGCTCATTGTGGCAGTGCTGGCAGTAGTCATCATCATGGTCTTCGTTCTTCCAAAGTTCGGACCGCTCTTTAAGGCGCAAGGTGATCGCCTACCCGCGCCAACCAAGGCGTTGGTGTGGCTCAGCAGTTTCTTACGTACCGGATGGATGATCTACGGACCCGCGCTCGCTGCCATCGTGGGCGGCACGTGGTGGTACGCACGCACTGAAGCGGGGCGGATCACTCTTGATACGCTCAAAATTCGCATGCCGGTCTTGGGACATATGTTCCGATGCCTGTACCTCGTGCGTTTCTCAAGCACCATGGCCACCCTGCTTTCGGCCGGTGTTTCATTGATTGATGTAGTGCGGATCTGCCGGGAAGTCACCGGCAATGTGCACTACACCAAGTTGTGGATTCTGCTTGAGGATCGCATCAGTAAGGGGCAAGAGATTGCGCCCACGTTCCGCGAATTCGACTTCGTCCCACGCAACGTTGTGGCGATGATTGCCAGCGGCGAGAAATCTGGTCGACTTTCTGAGGTGCTCGAGCACGCTGCAACTGCAGCAGAAGATGACCTGGATATCGCGGTCAAATCAACCACCAGCATGGTGGAGCCGATCATGATCGTTGGCATGGGTTTGGTAGTTGGCGGCATTGCTTCCGCCATGCTGCTACCAATCTTCAACATGTCGAAGAACATGCGCCCTGGCCACTGACCTGCGTTCGCAAACGCCATCCACACACTGCGTACCCGCTCAGTGCACGCGAATACGAATGCGAGTCTTCGCATCGTCAGGGAGTACCGTGAGGCGCGCCTCACCAGTGGACTGTCGTGTGCCGTGCTCAATCAATAGCGGCTTGCCGGCAGCATCACTTGCCGTCAGGACAATGTCCTGTGCTTGCCACGTACCGGCGCGCTTCACAAAGGGCAACGATACGTACCACGTTCCGCCTGTAAACTGACGATCATCGGGCACACTCATCTGCAGCGTTGCACCGCGCGGCAAAGCTCCAACGTCCAAAGTGAAAAGGCGCGGGAGCGTTTCGACGGCCGCGGTTGGCTCCATGTTGATCGCAACGATGGGGGTGTCGGCGCCCACCCATGAGGTGCGCGCGGTCTGCCACCCTTCCAAGGTCAATTCCACATTGTGAGGAGTGGCGGATGCCGGAATCAGTATGACCGCCGGGGTACGACCGCGCGCCGTTCCATCGACGGTCACGGATGCGCCGAGCGGCGCGCTAATCACTTGAAACTGCGACATGCGAACGCCGGACGCCGGAGCGCTGGAGGACGCTCCAGATGCACCCGGCACGGCTGCATCTCCAGGATTTCCCGAAGTATCAGTACTCCCCGTGGTGGTTCGGGATGCCGCGCCAGTTGCAACCCCAATCCACGCGCGCCCCCGCTCCACCAAGGCGCGCACATCAATCAACCCAAACGACATGGCGAGCGCGAGGCCAACGGCGCACACGAGCAGAAATCCACCAACCCACGCACCGCGGCGCGGCGCACGTGCCGACGGCGCCGTCTTGATGTCACTTCCGCCAACGCGCACCACACCACCAGCACCGACGGCGATACGTGGTCGCTCTGCTTCCGGCTGCAAACCCACTTGGCCACTGCGGGTACTGTCAGTGGCGACCGGAACAGCAGCGGAAATGCGTGATCCATTCACCATCCAACCACGAAGGCGCAGCGCCAAGGCGCGCGCATCATCGGGTCGCCGCGACTTTTCTCGGCTCAATCCGTCCATGACAATCGCGGCCAATTGATCGTCAAGGCGCGGATTGCATTCGCGAACATCCGCCGGCTGCGTCTCGCACACCAGGCGCGCGGCTTCATGCACTGGCAAGCCACGCAAATCATGCGGCTGCACGCCAGTGAGTAACTCGTATAGCACGGCACACAGGGCGTACACATCGGTGCGCGCATCAATGCCGCGCGGGTCAGCAATGAATTGCTCTGGGCTCATGTATTGCATGGTGCCCACCAATTGCCCAGTTTCCGTGCGAATAGTGGCGGCTGCATTATCAACGGCAATCGCTCGCGCCACGCCAAAGTCAATGACCTTTACACGGCCATGGCGATCAACAAGAATGTTTGGCGGCTTGATATCGCGATGCACATATCCCTCGCGATGCGCAAATGCAACGGCGTCGCACGCTTGCAGAAACGCGTCAACAGTTTCGCGTGTGCCAAGTCGTTCGCGGAATACGTGCTCGGAAATGGTTTGAACCCCCTCGACATACTCCATGACGATGTAGGGGATATCCACATCCGCGTCCTGCTCAATCCCCGTGCGAAACACCGTTGCAATGCCGGGATGACGCAGCTTTTCCATCATGCGCCCTTCGCGGTCAAATCGCTTGCGCACATCTTCATCACGAAGCGTGCGCAGCAATACTTTCAGCGCCACGCGTGTTCCCGACGTCAGATCGGTACCCAGATAGACGCGACCCATGCCGCCCGAACCAACCACCCGCTCAATTGTGACGCCGCCCAGTTCCTTACCAATGTATGGATCCATGGCGCGTGCCGCATCCATCGGTCGTGCGGGGCCAACACCGTCGCCGCCAACATTCAGAGCGGCAAGATCTTCTTTCGCCATGGCAATGGTGGCGCCAGCGTGCGCACTTTCGTCGGCCGCTGGCTCTGCCTTGGAGGGAGTCCATGCACGCGTTGGGTCCGACGCCAACGCGTTGTCAACGGCACGGCGCGTTTCTGGATCAAGCCGGAATCCATCCAAGAACGCGCGCCGCTCTGCCGTTGGCAAGCGCCGCGCTGCCTCGGCAAGTTCCGCGATCCGGGCTCGGTCTGCGTTCATCTGCACCCAAGTGTACGGCGGAAACAGCCGTCTGCGGTGTTATTGGGACAAACTCACACCCGGAGCGGAGCGCCGCCATTGAACTGTAAGGATCCAACGGCAGCCATGCCGAAGAAGGAAGTATGCCAAAGGGTGCACTCTTCGCCGTCATGTTCGCCGCGATCTACCTGCTTCTTCGCGGAGCGGGAATCATTAACGATGGACCGTTCGTGGTGTGGTCACAAGCCGCGCTGTTTGGGATCTTTCTCATTGGGTCCGGCGTGAGCGTGCGCGCGGGCAATGCCTTGTGGGCCGCCATCTTTGCGGCGCTGGCCATCGGCTGGAACCCATGGGTGAAGTTGAGCGCTTGGCATCAGCCACTGCCGTGGGACAAGTGGGCAACCGCCATGTCACTTCTCTGTGGCGCTACCGCTGGTGCCTTCGTGGTCCGTTACTGGGGCCGCGGCGAGACAGCCTGACCGTCACCTGCAAGATCAAAGACGTATGCACCACCCGGCTCAAGGCCGAGGTTGGTGTTCTTGGTACGGCCGACCACAACGATCGGCCAATCAACCGCAACATCGTTGCCGAAACCGCGCGGCGCACACGGCGCTGCAGGCATCAGGCGCTTGGTGTTGACCCACTGGCCGTCGCGCTCTTCAAAGACCAACGCCATGCCTGGGGTGGCATCACCAATCTCATCGACCCCTCGTGCACTGGTATCGCCAAGCACGATGTGGCCCTTGGAGATTGCCATGGAGAATCCATACGCCCGACCGGGAACAATGCCGGTTTTTGGAACCAGCTCTTGCCGCAGCACCCATGTTCCGCCAACTCGTGCAAACAGCCATACACGCGCTGCGGCCTGTGGATCATTGGGTTCCATGCCACGCACGATGAGCAGATCGCCTTCCACCATGACACTCAGACCAAAGCACTTCATATCCGTCACCGATGCGCCCAGGATTTCTGCCTCCGGCATCCACTGCCCCGACATGCGTCGGTACACATGAACCCGCGCGCTACCAGAGATCGGCATCGCCTCCGTTTGGCGCGGCGGAATGGTGGCTGGTCGACCAATGGCAAGGACGTCGCCGTCGATATCAAGCGATGTTCCAAACCACATGGCATCGGTGGGCACGCCATTCGCTGAAGCGGGCGCCCTCACAAAGCCATCAAGATTCCAGATTCCCTTGCGGTTCGAATAGATGAATGTCTTCGGGTCACGGTCGCGATCGGCACTGGCGGCGCCGAGGTTGAAGCGCATGTCGGTCGCGCTGACCGCTAAGGTCGTGCCGTCACTTGCATACCACGCGCCAAAGGTGGCGAGGTCTGCACCCGCGGGCAACGCAATGGTGGCTACTTCATTCACTTGCCCATCTGTTGGCGAAAGGACACGCAGCGAGGTACCAAGCCCATTGCGATTGACGGCAGTAAAGAGGAACGGGCCGCCGCGCTCGAGGCGCTGAAATGCGTAGTCCCCGGGCATACTGTCTGACAATTGCGAAAGCTTGATGTTCGCTTTCCACGATCCGTCTGGCGCACGATCCCATGTGCAGAGCTGACCAACGGAGCCGATCGACATGGAACGCTCTGGCCCAGTCGCAAACACCTGACTGCCGATCACCGCAACGCGGTATCCCCAAGTCGGGGCGATGGTCGGGACCGGTGAACCGAGTACGGCAGTCTCTGTGATGGGCGCCAGCGCAACGAGCGCAGATCCGGGAGTGGAATTGGCGGTTGGCGCGGAAACCAACCGCGGCACTACACCAGTGGTCGGATCAGATTTCGGGGGGACCGGTTGCCCATAGACACCCTGCATTCCGTGGGCGGACAGGACAACCATGGACGATGCGCATGCTGCAATCGCGACGATATTCATTGGATGATCCATCGAATCAAGTGGTTAAGAGTGACGAGCGTGCGGGCGATTTATCGTCCGTAGTCCACGGAACGCGTGTGCGCATGCTTCAACAAGTGCTTGCTCACTGGGAAGATTGTGCTTGCCTCCGTCGTCGCGCGGAGAAACAATCGTGCAGCCAATCGCGTGCAACGCCTGCAGGTTGGCCACAAGGATTGAGTTGTGCATTGATCCGTGCATGGTGGGCGCAAAGAGCACCGCGGCGCTGCCGCGCTCCATACGACCAATCGCGCTCGCCAATGTTGCGGTCACCGGAGTGTCGGCAATTCCGTGCGCGCATTTGCCAATCACGCTGTACGTGGCGGGCGCAATCAAATACACGTCAAACGGCGCGGCATCCGAAAGATGTTCCGCGTCCGCCGTGAGTTCCACAACGACAGGCCGCGTGCATGACCACTCCAAGGCTTCGCGGGCAACGTAGCGAAGCGCCTCGGTGGTTGCGAATGCGGTGACTTCGGCGCCTTGACGGCGCAGTGCTCGGGCCAGCAATGGAGCCTTCATCGCCGCAATGCCCCCCGTCACCAAGAGCGCCACTCGAGCGCCTTCAAGGGCACTGCCCTCGCGGCGAACTTCGTGATCTCCAAGATCGCTTGGTGTAGGGGCAGGGAATTGAAATCCTTCTTCTGACATGGCTCACCAATCCTAGCCGAATGCCCCGATATCCTTCGTACTCCCGTGAGCGAAACTACCACCGAAGAACTCCCTGATGACGCGCCGTGGTGGCTCCGCAACCGAGAACTCCTTGAGCCGGCGGTGGCAGCAGCCGCCCTGCTCGCTGGATGGTTGCTCCAACGAAATGAAGCGCCGCCTGCCGCATGGGGCACGATCTATGTCATCAGTTACTTCGTGGCGGGCTGGTCAGCGTTCGCCGAAGGATTGCGCGAACTGCGACGCGGGCACCTTGATGTGGACTTCCTCATGGCGGTGGCCGCATTGGGTGCCGCCGCAATCGGTGAGTACGCCGAGGGCGCCATGCTCTTGGTGCTCTTCTCACTTGGACATGGGCTGGAGCACTACGCCATGGGCCAGGCGCGCAAGGCGATCCGGTCGCTTGGAAGACTGACGCCCAAGACCGCATGGGTACGCCAAGGAAATGAATTCACTGAGGTCGCTGTCGCAAGTATTGCGCTTGGAGATCTGGTGCGCGTTCGACCCGCAGAACGTGTCGCGATGGATGGAACGGTTGCTGCCGGCGCAAGCAGCATTGATCAAAGCCCGATTACTGGCGAGAGTATTCCGGTTGAAAAAGGAACCGGGGATGTTGTGTTCGCCGGCACGCTCAATGGCGATGGCTTGCTGGAAGTGAAAGTCACGCGTATTGCTGCCGATTCCACCGTTACTCGGATGATCCGAATGGTGGAAGAAGCGCAGGGACAAAAGTCCACTACGCAGCGCTACGCAGAGCGATTTACGCGCGTGTATGTCCCGGCCGTCATTGGCTCAACCGTTGTGATGGCCATTCTGCCCGTCGTAGCTGGATGGCTTCCGTGGAGCGATGCGTTCCTGCGGGCCATGACGCTCTTAGTTGGCGCCTCTCCCTGCGCACTGGCCATCAGCACTCCCGCTGCAGTGCTTGCTGGTGTCGCCCGCGCGGCGCGACATGGAATATTGATCAAGGGTGGCGCGCATCTTGAATCACTGGGCGCCATCAATTGCTTTGCCATGGACAAGACCGGCACGTTGACGGTTGGACGGCCAGCACTTCGGCGCGTGATTACCTTTGCAGGAGCAGACGAAGTACGCGTCCTGCGTACCGCTGCCGCCATTGAAGACCATTCGACGCATCCACTTGCAAGCGCCATTGTTGACGCAGCGCGGTCACGCGGCATCACCTTTGCGGCGGCCACCGACGCACAGGCGATCCGCGGCAAGGGCATGACTGGCATGGTGGATGGCGAGCGCGTTCACCTTGGAGCGCTCCGACTCTTTGCTGGCGAGGAGGCCGGTGGCGACGCCAGTGCGCCGCCGCGCGCCACAGCCGAGGCTTCTGCCGCGATTGCATCATTGGAAGCGGAAGCGTGCACCGTGATGCTGGTTGCCGCGGATGGAAAGTTCCTTGGAGCCATTGGGTTGATTGATGGACCTCGCCCGGAAGCTGCCGAGGCGATCGCTGAACTGCACGCGCTAGGAGTCAAGCCGGTCGTCATGCTCACCGGTGACAACGAGGCTGTTGCTCAGGCCGTGGCTCGTTTGGTAGGCATTGACGAAGTGCGCGCGGCACTCATGCCGGAGAACAAGATTGATGCAGTGCGCGAACTGCAATCGCGTTACGGCGCACTTGCCATGGTGGGCGATGGTGTGAATGATGCCCCTGCACTGGCGGCCGCTACCGTTGGAATTGCCATGGGAAAATCGGGCACCGATGTTGCGCTCGAAGCTGCTGACATTGCACTGATGTCGGACGACCTCATGCGCCTGCCGTTTGCGGTTGGAATCAGCCGTGCGTCCCGATCCATCGTGCGCCAGAACGTCTTCATCTCCATGGGAATGGTCTTTACGTTGATTCCCTTAGCAATCCTAGGAATTGTTCCTATCTGGCTTGCCGTCATCATGCATGAAGGATCGACCGTGTCGGTCGTGCTCAACAGCCTGCGGCTTCTTGGCTATAAGTTGCCGCCGCGACCAACCGCTACTCCGTAACGCGGATCCCGATATCCCGTCGCCCGGCTCAAGTACCCGCTTGAGTAGTCATTGGCATACTCGTACCACCACGCCATAGTTCCGCGCGGCGCGGTTGGACCATTGGATGCCGCAGCCGCACGTGTGCGCTCATCTTGCGCACGACGGTTTGCATCGCGGATATCACGCAGGCGCGCTTCTTCCGCGCGTTCGGCGCGGCGCGCTTCGTCCGCGCTGGATCGCGCCGCCGCTTGGCGGGCACGCCATTCTGCTTCTTGCGAATCAATGCGGCGCTGATCAGCGGCACCCTGCTGCCGGGCTGCATCAGACTGTTCACGGGCGTTGCGCTCGGCGGTGGCCGCGTTATCACGAGCGAGCTGCGCGGCC
This sequence comes from Phycisphaerales bacterium UBA966, assembly GCA_002292895.1. Lineage (GTDB taxonomy): Bacteria > Planctomycetota > Phycisphaerae > Phycisphaerales > SM1A02 > UBA966. The sequence continues at coordinate 1,601 of DBCE01000013.1, read as the reverse complement.
GTTCGAGCATTTGCCCACTGATTCCAGTACGGATTCCAATGGCGCCACCACGATCGCCAGTCAGACCACCAGGCGGGATTGCGCCAGCCCCAGCCGCATGCGCTGGTCCATCCTGGGCACCAACCCCAGCCAATCCATCCACCCACCAAGACATCCGGGTCAAGCGCAGGCTGTGTGTCTTGATCAGCGTCTTCAGTAGGAGGCGCAAAGGTGCCGGTATTCATGTCGAACGTCAAAGGAAGGTCAAAGGTCTGTGGCTGCGGCATCCACCCATTGTCAGCGAGCGCTACGCCAGGCTGGTCGTAACCATTGCCATAGACCACGGTGCCGTCATCAACAAACGTGCCCAGGTACGCGGGTACATACGAGAACGTCACGCTGTTAGCGGTCGATCCCACAATATCAACTGCGGTGGCTGCATAGAGGGGCGAAGATGCTTGGATCTGCGAAATGGCATCTGGCAAATCATCACACAGTTGCCACGGCCCTTGCGGCGCGGCCGCGCTGAACCATACGGCGTTGTCGCAGCAGTAGTAGTACCGATCGCATTCGATCACTGGCTGCGAGGCGTTCACTGAGCCACGAAGCAGTGTGCCAGCAATGCCCTGCCAGAGTGGAGTGCCGCGCCACGTGAGGCTGCAATGGGCTGCGGCACGGACGATCTGCACCGTGCGAGCCTCCTGCGCCGCTGCGACTGCTGCTACTGACTCCGGCGTCTGCGGAACACTTGCCTTCACGTGATCAAACACACGGCCGCCAGGCAGTCCGCGAAACGCCGCCGGAACGGCCGCCGGCGTAACACGGGTCCACGCTCCGTTCAGCGTGGGCGCAGAGAACCAGCGCCCCGATGCCAGCGTCCACCACGCCACCGGGTCCGCAGTGCGCAGGACTACCGCGCGTGAGTTCGCCACCCATTGCACGCCGGGCGCAACCTCAGCCAGGATTGGTTCGCCGTTCGTAGCGATCAATACGGTTGGTTCCGTGACTACGAACACTGCAGGCAGTGCCGGCGGCACAGCGCCGGGCGCAGGCGCGGTTGGCGCTAACACGGTCACTCCAGCGGGCGGCATCGGTGCCGTTCCGATGGCCGCTATGACTGCGTCAGGCGGCGCAGCAACCGAACTGTAGCCCTGTGCAATCTGCATGCTGCCCATCCAGTGACCATCACCGAGCCGAACCACAAACGACCCATCCTGCGCTTGCAGCACAAGGAATGGGGTATTGGTCACCTTTCGCCAATTGGTGTCGGCCAAGTCTTTGAACTGCGGATCACCGTCAAGGGTGATCAGTGTCGCGCGCTGCCGCTCCACGCGGAAGTTTGGAACGAAGTCGCCAAGGCCAGGAGTACCCGAAGCCCGCGAGTTCTCAATCTGCATGTCATGCACCAGCGCGCGTCGAGTGATGCAAAAGGCACGGTTTGCGAGCGCTTGCTGAATGGCATCAACATCGTCCTGCGCCGCAACTACACCGGCAAATGCCAGTGAATCAACTTGAAATGATGCAATCTCAAGTTCACCATCGTCCGCGGCGGACGCCGCCTGTGCTGATACGGTCATCACGCCAATGTCCGCAGGTGAAACACTCGCTGCGCCGTTACGCAT
>DBCE01000268.1:9157-9329 GCA_002292895.1 Phycisphaerales bacterium UBA966 | reverse complement strand
ATCCGTTCAAATGCATCAACAGCCTCTTGGAGTCGCTCGAGCGCAATATTCTCGGACGGTGCACGCTTTTCTCCAAGGAGTACCAAGTCAATGGCGCACGACTTTATGGATTGCCCCCGCAATTCGGCCAGAACTTCGTCCATGGTGAAGGGGTGGCGGTCTTCGAGCCACA
>DBCE01000268.1:6346-9079 GCA_002292895.1 Phycisphaerales bacterium UBA966 | reverse complement strand
GGCAGCGATGATCCGTCGTCAAGGCGAACGCGCGCCGCGCCCAGTTGCGGGTGCGCAAGCAGGATCGCCAGGAGACCGCGTTCGGCATCGCGTCGGGCGCGGGCCTGCGGGATGGGGAAGCCTTGCTCTTCCAGGCTTGGTCGGTACACCGTGCCGGTCTTTATCTCGACCGTCTCCTCCGGTGCCGACCGAGGCGTTGGCGCCTTCACTGCCTCAAGCGCGGCTTCCAGATCGCGCTCCGGCAAACCGGTGATGGAGCCGAGGCTGGACATCACCAACGTCTTGCGCAGACCGGGCATGGCGCGGAATCCAAGTTCAACCAGTCGCGCCAGCACTGCTTCAATCCGTTGCTGTTGCGCACTCAAGCCGTTGGCGCCGCGGAAATCTTGACGGAAGCGGCGTACGAAGTGACGGAGCGCATCTTCGCTGTTGGCCAGTGCGGCATCAAAGCGCTCGCGCCCATCGGGCTGACGAAGCAGTTCGTCGGGGTCAAGTTCATCGGGCAGGGTGCAGATGCGCACATCGACTGGCTCGGCAAAGAACACTTCAATGGCGCGATCCGCGGCTTTCTGACCAGCGGCATCGCCATCAAAGAGCAGCACAATGCGTTCAGCCATGCGCTTGAGGCCGCGGGCGTGATCGCGGGTCAGCGCGGTGCCAAGCGTTGCGACAGCGTTGGTCACGCCTGCTGCATGACACGCAATGACATCCGTGTATCCCTCGCAGATGAGGGCAGTGCGCGAATCAATGATCGACTTCTTCGCCAGGTGAATGCCGTACAGACCGCGGCCCTTATGGAACACGCCGCTTTCAGGGGAATTCAGGTATTTCGGCTGATCTTCGGCGTTGAGTTGCCGTGCGCCGAATGCAATGGGAGCGCCCATTTCATCGCAGATCGGGAAGATCACGCGGTTACGGAAGCCGTCGATTGGGCCTTGGCGCCCATCGCGCACAAGACCGGCTGCTCGGAAGACATCAAGGTCTGGAACGGCATCGCTGCCGCGGGCGCCATCATCGGTACGTCCGCCGCCTTGGTGATGGGCGCGCAGGCGTTCGAGGTGGCGCACGAACGTGTCCCATCCATCCGGTGCGGCGCCGATATTGAATCGTTCGCGCATCGCTTCCGAGACATTGCGTGCATCAAGTGCGGCGCGCGAGCGTGCACCGATTTCGGCGTGAGCCAAAGCCTTGCGATAGAAATTCGCCGCGATCGCGTTTGCGCGGAGTAGGGCGCGTCGACCACCGGTGGCTCCGTCTTCGCTGCGGGTCTGTCGTAGTTCGATGCCAGCGCGTTCAGCCAACGCGCGCAGTGCATCAATGAACTCCATCTTGTGGTAGTTCATCATGAAGTCAATGGCGTTTCCGGCGGCGCCACAGGAGAAGCACTTGTAGAAACCAGAACTCTTGTGGGTGACCACCGTCATCGATGGCGCGCGATCATCATGGAAAGGACAGATGCCCACGTGCTCGCGGCCTTTGGGGCGCAATTGCACATGCTCGCCGATGAGCGCCACGAGGTCCGTGGCGTCCAAGACGCGATCTCTATCGGAATTGCCAATCGATCCAGCCACCAGCTTCCTTTCGGCGCGTCCTGCGCCGGGTTTGTCCGTTGTTCACTGAACGCAACGTGGTTCCAATGCGTGAGAATATTCACGCACGGAATCCCGTTTATTCGTTCAGTATCTCCGCCCACGATGTGCTGACCGAAAGCCCATGCTCTCTTTCAGTGCTTCGAGAGCGGAATCAGGGGTTTGCTCATTGGCCGGAGTGCCGTCATGGCACTGCTGGTGGCGCGTGTGAGTCGGTTGTCCCGCTGCGAAGCCGGGCGATTATAGGAGCAATGACCGCAAAGTCAACTAAATGCTCAGGAATCGTAGTTGGTTACTGTCCATGCGGCGAGAAGGAGCGCCAAATCATCACCACCGACAATGCCGTTTGGGCTCAAGTCTGCGCTGCCGGCCGTGCCCCATTGCCCGAGCAGCGTGGCGAGGTCGCGCCCGTTGACGATGCGATCCCCGTCGAGATCACCAAAGACCGGCGGCGCAATGGTGATGACTGCCGGAACAAGGTCGCCGATCACGTCCAGACCGGGCACTTGCCCGTCGAAGACCGCTGAATCGGCTCGGCTGCGGATAGTGAGGGTTGGCACGATTTCAATCGTGGACGACCCGGCAAAGTTTGTGCGCACTTTGAAGCGGAAGGTGGTGACCTGTACTCCGGTTGCGGACACTACCACCGGCGATCCAAAGTTTGCCAGTGCGGTGTAAAGCGCGTCGCCATCTTTCGGTATCACCAACTCATTCACGCCCGTGTAGTCGGCGGCCGGCGATGGCAGGTACGAATTCAACAGAGCCACCGATCCTGCGGTTGATATTCCCATGAACTCAAGTTGCGATGGATCCCAGCGGATGATCGAATCAATGATGACGAACGTGTTGCCAACCAACTGATCGTTTGATGTGCTGGTGGCTTTCAGTTTGACGTCAATGGTTTGCCCAACCAGAATTGGCTGCGATGGCGGTACCAACGACAGGTTGATTTGGTTGTCAGCGCTGGCCCCCGTGACGGTCCACAGCGCGGCAAGGAGGGCGAAAGCGTTGCTGAAGATTCGTGGCGTATGAGAGTTCATGGGGCGCTTTCTGACTGCTTGGCGCGGGCGTGTGGATCAATCCTGACAGTATGAATCCGGTATCTACGAAGTCAACTTGCTAACTATTCCCGCGCCCGACGCGG
>DBCE01000268.1:4640-6333 GCA_002292895.1 Phycisphaerales bacterium UBA966 | reverse complement strand
CTCTGAGGGGGCGCCGCGTCGATGCGTTGCGTGTTTTCTCGAGCCCATCATCGACGGGTGTTCGAAGTGTTTGTGACATTGGCCACGTTTGGCGCCTGTGTAGGTGTCGGCCGACGAGGCTCGACGCCCTGCATCATGAGAGCGATGTCGGTGGTGTCCACCCAGCCATCGCCGTTGAGATCAGCCATTTCCTGACCAACCAGTCCCATGCGACGGAGGTCCTTGACACGGATCCGAGCCAATGGCTGCTGGTTGTTGAACGCTCCGCAGGTCTCATCGCCTGCAAAGAAGTTCACGGCCAAGAACGAAAGGTCGGCATTGGTGACATCAAGAGCCGTGCTAGCACCTGTGCCGTCGGAACTTGCATTGAAGTCCGTGTGGGGACCCACCGACGATGAACTGGTGTCGAGTGGCAATTGACCGCCACGCTGCACGACGAACGCACTGAAATCCAAGATGTCGATGACCGCGTCGCCGTTTGCGTTGCCGATCGAGAGGTCACTGACAGGATTCACCAAGTAGCGACTGTTGTAGTCACGGCTACCGGAACTACCGGGAATCGCGCTATATGCAACCGTAGCCGTGCGGCTGACCGAATGCAGTGGATCCCGGATTGCAGCGCAATCGGCTGCGTAATCGCTGGCTCCGGAGAGTTGGAAGTCAACATTACCGATAGCGCGCGTGCTGCTCGGACATGCCATGGGCACGGTAAGAGGAATGGTCTCGCTACCAGTCACTATTTCAACCCCGCGGTTGAAGTTGTTCGCTACGAAAGCTCCAGCCATTCCGACGTCCAGGCGAGCAATGCTGGACGCTGACACGTCAACACTCGCACTGCGGGTGGCTTGGTTGCCACAGTTGTCGGTGGCGGTCCAAACCACGGTGGTGATGGCACCAGCGGGGAAGTTGTCCGAACTGTCCACGTTGCCGGCGCGGGTACGGACGATGACCGGCGCGGAGTCAACGTTGTCGGTCGCGGTCGGAGCCGTGAGGATCGCGACGGCTTGGCCGGAGCCGTTGGCGTCGGCCCACATCAGCCGATTGCTCGGTGCAGCCGTCATCACGGGAGCCGTCACGTCTCGCGTGACCGGTCCGAGATCGGTTGCGGCACCCAGCACCACTGCGGAACCGGCTGCGTTGGAGATCTTGGAGACCACGCGACCGGAGCCGCCGAAGGAAACTAGGCCGCTGGCATCAGCAAACTCGCCAGTCACGTTGAAGGTGAGCAGTGCGATCGTCCCTGCAACCTCGACGTCCGTATTTCCGGTACTTGTACCGAGCGCGATTTTGTAGACGCCTGCGCTGTCCAGCTCATAGATCGGAAGGTCGAGCGCTCCGGGGGTCGAACGCGATGCGAAAGAGAGCTTCGTAGCGTCATAATTCAGGACAATCTGTGCACCGACGCCGTCAACGGCTTGACCTTCGACGCTGACCGCGACAACCAACTGCTCACCAGCTTTGAGATATCGATCTGCGGTCGATAAAGCGAGGTTGCCTGCGTTGGCGGACCAGCCGAACGCCAAGGAACTAGCGATCAAAAGATAAGAAGAACGAACACGGGAGTGGGGTTCAGGCCAGAACATCTATTGAGTTTCCATGTGGGGGGACAACTTTGGTCGCGTACAGCACTCGACCTTGGTGGCAATCATTAGCGGGCAAACCACGCAAGGCAAGCACCGTAGTCGCTAATAGT
>DBCE01000268.1:0-4607 GCA_002292895.1 Phycisphaerales bacterium UBA966 | reverse complement strand
CCCGCCATGACGTAGTTGGTTGGTGCTACGTCCTGTCAAAATCGCGGGCGCAACCCCGGAGTTACTACCCATTGCGGAACAATTACTGCCGCAACGCTTGCTCTGTTTGCAAATTGATGACACCATCACGCCAAGACGGCGGTGCAGTACTCAAAGTTCTGTATCGGTGAGTTGTTTATCGATCCCATCAGGAACTTGAAGTGCGCTGGTCAATACACGAATATCTCATCCGCATTGCGGCATTTGGCGGAAGTTCGAGCGCTTTGGCGCCGAGTAGTGGCATGGTCACAGGGAAAATCAATGCGATGAACGAGCGCCGCCACCACAGCCAAATGCATACATCCCATAGAGCGCTTGCGATGTACGCGAGTGCGTTCGTGCTTGCTGTTACCTCTGCGGCGCTTGGATCGAATGCGGTGCGCATTAGCCAGGTGTATGGCGGTGGCGGCGGCACCGGTGCCACGTACAACGCTGACTTTGTAGAGCTGTACAACAGCGGCGCGACTGCTGTTGATATTGGTGGCTACGCATTGACTTACGCAAGCGCCACGGGCACCTACGGCGCCGGGCAATTCTCGTTTCCTGCGGGCACCAAGATTGGCGCGAACTCCTATGTTCTGGTGCAGATGAATGCTGCTGGCGCGACGGGTGCTGCGCTGAAGGCCGATTATTACACCGCCACCGCTATCGAAATGAATGCCACCGCCGGCAACGTGGCGCTCCTCACCGCAGCGCAGTCGGGAACGACCAATACCTGCGCCAGTTTGACCGCCACCTTGGTTGACAAAGTTGGCTACGGGGCAACGGCAAACTGCTTCGAGGGAACATCCTTTGCGCCGGCCCCAAGCGCCACCGCCGCAGTGATCCGCAAGGCAAACGGCGCAACCGATACCGACATTAATTCGACCGATTTTTACGCGGCGACGCCCGCGCCACGCAACTCGCTGACGCGCGTTAACTTCCTTGCACAGCCAGCATCGTCGCCGTCTGCTGATGGTTGGACGCAGGCCGTGACTGGCACTGCTTCTGGGTCGGTGGGTACGAGCGACATCAGTACGGTCTCTTGGAGCCTGACTGCGAACGCGGGCAGCGCCAACAGCATCACTGAGACGCGCACCGTATCGGCGGGCGCTGGCAAGACTATTTCACTTGATTTTGATGGCAATGTCGCCGCCGCGCCAGCCACGGGCTGCAGCACCGGCATTGAGTTCCGTTCCGGCGCCAATGTGGCACTGTCGCTGAAACTGGAGAACGGCACCAGTTTCTGGAAGGTGGTTGACGGCGCAGGTACCACCACCAGCACTTTGGCACCGACGGCCGGTGCCATCGCCATTTCGCTGGAGATCCGCGGTTCGGGCGCGTACGTTCTGACTGCCAACGCGTACTCGCGGTCCGGAACGCTGGCGTCAAGCAGCACGGTGATTGACTCGGTGCGCGTTTTCAATACCGGCATTAACACAGCGGTCAACTTCAATGACGTCGCGGTGGCAGACTCAATCGTCACCGTGACGGCCGCGCCGGGCTCTACCACCATCACTGATAACAATGCCACGGGAATTTCTGCGTCGCTGGTGGTTTCTGCAGCCCAGGCGCCCACCACCACCAAGGTGCGTGATGTCCGCGCTCGCATGACCGTAACGCATCCGAAGGCGGGTGACGTGTCGCTGTCGGTGGTCGCTCCGGATGCTACGGTTGGTTACCTCGTGAACCGCGTTGTGGCCACATCTGACAACAGTAATTACAACGGCGTTTATCAGTTTGCAGATTCGTACCCAGGCAACTTGTACAACGTGGTGAATACAGCCGCAGACGTCAACGTGGCTGCCGGCAACTATTTCCCAACCAACAACACCGCGGGAACAGCATCCGATCTTGGGGGCAGGTTCGCTAACAAGACCGTGAACGGCACGTGGAAACTCACCGCGGCGGACAATGCAAGCGGCACCGGCACCACTGGCGGAACATTCACCACCGGCACCCTGGAGATCTGGCTCGGCACCGACACCGACGGCGATGGCACGCTTGATGAGTTTGACGGCTGCCCAAGTAACGGTAGTTACACGTCGCCAGTCACCTGGTACGAAGATGCCGACGGTGACACCTACGGCAATTCCGCGGCCACTCAACAGGCCTGCAGCCAGCCCACGGGCTATGTTTCCAACAGTACCGACTGCAACGATGACAGCGCGGCCATCAATCCCGGTGCCACGGAAGTGTGCGACTCCATCGACAACAACTGCGCCGGCGGTATTGACGAAGGCGTGACCACTACGTTCTACCGCGACATCGACGGCGACGGCTACGACGACACGTCGCCCACCGTTCAGGCATGCGCAGTGCCAGCGGGATACGCAGCAGCCAGCACGGACTGCAATGATGCAAGTGCCGATATCAAGCCGGGCGCAGCAGAGATCTGCGACGGTATCGACCAAGACTGCGACGGCGCGTTCGACGATGGCTTCGCCGACGCTGATGGTGACACCATTGGCGATTGCGTGGATACTGGGTGGACATCCTCGTTGGCGTCAGTCGCCCTTCAGGATGCGACCAGCGCCACTCCAAACGTCCCGGGCGTAACGAACCGGACATTTGTGGTTCCCGCGAGCCAATTCCCGGCGGGCATTTCCAACGTCCGTGTGACGCTCGGGTTGACACACACGTTCATCGGTGACTTGAAAATTGAGCTCATCGCGCCAAACGGCACGACGGCATTGATCATGTCACAGCCTGGAAAGGGCACCGGTACTGGGAACCTGTTCACCTACGGCTACTCCGGTGGGCTCAGCGGCACGTATGTCTTTGACGACGCATTCACGGGGAATCTTTGGACTGCCGCCGCTTTGGTGGCTGACGCCAACACGCTCGCCGCTGGCAACTACTTCGCAAGCAACGCCACTGGTGCTAAGGTGAACTTGAGTGCCGCATTTGCGTCTGTCCCAGCTGCTGGAACATGGACACTGCGCATCACTGACAACACCAATCAAGACACCGGCACCCTGAACAGCGCACGTATTGAGTTGACGCGCGACTCGGATGCCGACGGCGACGGAGTTGGTGACTTTGCTGACAGTTGTGATGCGAACCCAGCGCTCTCTGCCCCCATCACTTACTACCGCGATGCGGATAGTGACGGCTACGGGACGTCTGTCGGTACTAGCATTTGCGAGACCGCAGCACCAGCGGGCTATGTCACTCTCGGCACGGACTGCAACGATGCCTTGGCGACCACGTATCCCGGTGCGACGGAAATCTGTGACGGCGTCGACCAAGACTGCGACACCTTGCTGGACGACGGATTCTCTGACACTGACGGCGATGGTGTTGGCGACTGCGTGGACAGTTCGCAGTCCATCGATCGGACGGTTACCAGCAATTCGACTGTTCCAGACAACAATTCCACCGGACTTTCGCTCACCTTTGCTGTTCCGGCCGGTTCGAACGGCGCCGGTCTTTCGGCAGTCACCGTGGCATTCACTGTGACCGCTGCGCATGCAAACGTTGGTCAACTCACGGCAACACTCACTGCGCCAAACGGAGCGGTTGCAACGGTGTTTGCAGCACCCGGTGGCTCCGGAGACAGTTCCAACTTGCGCACGGGAACCTGGACGTTTGCGGATTCGGCAAGCACAACGTTCTATGCACACGCACTTGCCACCGGGAATGTGGATATGACGCCCGGAACCTATGCAGCGTCGAACAGTGCGGGCACCAAGGTGCTCATGAACACTGTATTTACTGATGTGAAGGTCGGTGGCAATTGGGTTCTCAAGATCGTGGACGGACTAGCTACAAGCACAGTCACCATCGGCACCGGCACCCTTACTCTGGCGCCCAAGGTTGACCGCGACGGCGACGGCGCTGCCGACGCCACCGATGGCTGCCCCGACAATGCAGCGCTCACCACGGCTGCTACGTATTACGTTGACGCCGACGGCGACGGTTACGGCACCACCACCACGGGTACCTCCTGCTCAAGCACTGCGCCAGCTGGCTATTCGTCCGTGAACACGGACTGCAATGACTCAAACGCGGCCATCAAGCCGACTGCGACTGAACTGTGCGACCTGGTTGACAACAACTGTGACGGAGCGATTGACGAAGGCGTAAAGACCACCTATTACCGCGACGCCGACGGCGATGGCTACGGCACCGCGGGTACCACCACGCTGGGGTGCTCTGCGCCCGCTGGGTACGTTGCGAGCAGCGCGGACTGCAATGACGCCAACGCGGCTATCAGGCCGTCCGCCGCAGAAATCTGCGACGGAATCGATCAGGATTGCGACGGCGCGTACGACAACGGGTTCGCCGATGCTGATGGTGACACCATCGGAGACTGCGCCGACACGGGTGGATGGACTGGCCTCCTTGCAGGAGGAGCGATCCCGGATAACGGTTTCGAGTTCCTGCGCACCAACGGCTCGCCGTATGCAAGCTTGGTCTCTTACGCATCGCTGACCAATCTGCGCACCAATGCTAGTGGCACCACTGCCGCTACCTTGAGCCCAACCATCAAGATCACCGACGGTCTGGTGACTGACGGTAAGTACTTCTACAAAATCACCAACAGCGCTGCGGGCGTGGCCGGTAGTTACAACGACCAGATCATC
>DBCE01000026.1:465-2593 GCA_002292895.1 Phycisphaerales bacterium UBA966 | reverse complement strand
GACACAGGTTGCCTACACCGTTACCGGTATGCACTGCAATTCGTGTGCAGAAGCAATCACTGCAGAAGTAGCCGCAGTGAAAGGCGTGCGCAGCGTGCAGTGCACGTTTGAATCAAAGTGCGCGGTGCTGGAATTGGACAATCCGGCTGCCCAAGCGGAGGCAGCGCGCGCGATCACCAAACTTGGTTACACCATTGAACCGTGTGCCGTCCCAGCGGCCAGCGCTACTCAGCCCGCGACCGGCGTGTCTTCCAAATAGACTGCGCACGCGTCGAGCACCAAGCGCACCGCATCATCCATGGACGCAGCGATGCGCGCGCCGGCAGCATGCACGTGCCCACCACCATCAAAGTGCGCTGCCAGGTGATTGACGTCAATGAATGCGCCACCTGAGTTCGCGGCAGGCTTACTGCGGAAACTGGCCTTCACAAGCTGGGGATCGCTTTCCACCAGCAATACGCTCATTTCCACTTCGCGAACGCCCATTGGTTCGTTGACGAGCCCGGCAAGATCATCCACGCGCGTACCGGTTTCCACAAAGTCCGTGCGCATCAGGCGCATGATTGCCACGCGGCCTCCGCACGCATACGTCAGTGAATTCAGCGCACGCCCCGTCAGGAGCGGCCGACCGGGCGCATCGCCCTGCTCAATCATGCGATAGAGCCCGTCCTTGTCAACGCCGCAGGTGAGGAGACGTGCCGCCAACTGAAACACGCGGTCGTCTGCGGCGCTAAATCGGAACCAACCGGTGTCGGTTGCTAGGCCAACAAAGATTGCTTCTGCAATAGTGTTGCGCGCGGTGCGGGCGCTTGGCCCAAACGGCACGCCCATTTCATCAATGACTGCTACTAACACCTGCGTGCAACTGGCGCAGCCTCGGTCAACAATGCGCATCGGCGCAACTGCATCGCCGCGCGCATGGTGATCAATTCCCACCACCAGCTCAGGGTGTTCCTTGAGCCAATCACGGCAATGCTCCAGCTGACTCCACGCGCCCGTATCAAGGACCACCGCCACGTCACAATCTGCGCTTGGTATCGCCAGGCCATGATCAACGAAACGAATCTCGCCTTCCAGCGCCAGGCCACGGATCGATCGATCCACTGGCCCCGCCAGGACCGCGTCGACCGTGGTGCCCAAGGAGCGAAGGGCGCGCGCGAGGGCGAGTACCGAACCCATGGCGTCGCCATCTGGCTTGAAATGCGTCGTAAGGAACGGCCGCTTTGCCGCGCGAAGCCGGGCAACAAGCGCAGCATGAGTAACCGTGGTTGAGTATTCCATGTGTTTCTAAAACCGATGTGGACGCTACGCGAGCGCGGCGGTCCGTGCCACATCGGCGCGCAACTGCGCAACCAACGCATCTGGTCCCGGAAACCGCCACTGCGAACGCAGCCACTGCTCAAAGTGCACCTCGATGGGCCATCCGTAACTGTCAAGCGAGGCCTCAAGCCCCAGAACGTGCGCCTCGCACACCCGGCTGCTGCTACCGAACGTTGGCTTGGTACCCACGGAAATGGCCGTTTGGTACTGACGGCCAGCGATGATCGCCCGCCCGGCGTAGACGCCGTCGGCGGGGAGCGCCATGCCGGCAGCCATGATGTTTGCCGTTGGAAATCCCAACAGACGACCGCGTTGATCGCCCCGCTCCACCACACCTTCAATGGCGTGGGGGCGGCCGAGCAGCCGCGCCGCGTCCGCTACACGACCCATACTCAACATCCAGCGAACGGCGGTACTCCGCGCTGCGATCACGGATCCATCGCTCATGGCTTCGTCCACTTCCGCCACCTCAATGGTCTGGAATCCCACGCGCGCACCAATGGCAGCCAGCGTTGTCACATCGCCACTGCGGCCACGACCGAATCGAAAGTCCGCGCCTTCTGCGATCGCGTCAAAGGGGACCGCCGCGCGGAGGTGCTCGATGAACCCTTCCGGCGTCTCGGCCAGAATTCCACTGCGCGGATCCAGAACGTGGACCGCATCGCAACCGCACGCCAAGAGCAGCGCTTCGCGGCGCGCGGATCCGGTGAGTCGGGCGGGCGCGGCATCCGGGCGAAGGACGGCCACCGGCAGCGGATCGAAGGTCACTGCCACCACCTTGCCCTGCGGACCGGCGGCCGCACGGGCA
>DBCE01000026.1:0-446 GCA_002292895.1 Phycisphaerales bacterium UBA966 | reverse complement strand
GGGCAGCCGCCACCAGCGCTTGGTGACCCCGGTGCACGCCGTCAAAGTTTCCGATGGAAGCAATGATCATGGGGTCAGTGACATGGACTCATGGACGTCGGGGACATGGGTGACGCGGGCAGCAATGGACGAACCAGTCCCGCTGGGAGAAGTCTGAGAGAATATCGGCAAGCGCCGGATTGCCGCCACTCGGACGTTCATTCACGGGATACCCGGCTGATTCCGGCGTCGCCCCGTGGTATGAACCACGAAATGGCCTCTGCACATCCAACAGCAACCGCCCCCGCAAGCACCCAACCGGTCAACATCGTGCCGGATCCAACGGTGCTCGCCAGTGACCTTGGCAAGAGCTTCCAGCGTTCCGCGGAGGAAATCGTTCCATGGTTTGTGGCGCAGATGCCACGCATGTATTTCGAAGACACGTCAGCAACCGAAGTGGCAAACCA
>DBCE01000264.1:2294-5328 GCA_002292895.1 Phycisphaerales bacterium UBA966 | reverse complement strand
CCGCCCGGCTCGTGTTGCGCCAAGGCGCGCGCCACTGCCACGCGTTGCTGCTGACCACCCGAAAGCGAGTGGTACGGTCGATCAGCCAGCGCCGCCAATCCAACGCGCTGCAGTGCTCGTTCCACGCGCTGCGCATCCGTCGGCAGAGCGATGCGGCCGAGCGCAGCAACTTCACGCACGCTGAATGGCGCGCCAACATCAGGCCGCTGCGTCACCAGTGCAAGCCGAGCGGCACGTTGCAGCGCACTGAGTGCATGGACTGGTTCGCCATCAATCACTACTGACCCGGTGTCTGGCGTCAGCAGCCCGGCTGCCAAACGAAGCGCGGTGGTCTTTCCGCCACCGTTCGGACCGATGAGCACGGTGATTCGACCAGGACGCGGTGCAATGACGCCAACGGCCAACTGGAATGTTCCGCGGCGCAGCGTTGGCGACTGGAAGTCCAGGGTTCTCATCGCGGCCAGGCCCCCGTGGTCTTACGGAGCAACACCAGAAATGCCACGCCGCCCGCGACGGCGGTGACTGCGCCCAAGGGCAGCCGACCGCCGCCGATATCGATCCACTGCCGAAGTGCGTCCGCACCAATGAGGAGTCCGGCGCCAGTGACCGCAGAGCCAACCACCAACGTTCGGTTGCGCGGACCCACCATCGCGCGCGCGCAGTGCGGCGCTAGCAAGCCAATGAATGCAATTGGACCGCACAACGCAACGCTTGCGGCGGTGGCGATACCGCAGCCAAGGAACATCGCGGTGCGCATGGGTGCAAGCGGGACGCCCACGGATCGTGCTTCATCATCGGAGAGGGCCGCGGCATCGAGGCGCGAACCCCATGTTGCAGCCAACGCGGTCAGCCCGCACGCTGCGACGGCACACGCGGCAAGCGCGCCCGGATCCGGAACGTCAGGAATCCGCCCAAAGAGCCAGCCAGCCAGCAGACCGCGTCGATCCGGGGGTAACAGTGATTCTGCAACCGTGCTCAGCGCGCTTGCAATCGCGCCCACAATGACGCCACTGAGAATGAGCGTCACCGGGTCGATCGATCCGCCCCGTCGTGCCAGGAAGAGCACCAATCCAAGCGCGGTGACTGCACCAATGAGCGCCGGGGCACCGAGCGCCGCACCCACGGGAGCTGCAACACCCGCCCACGCCGCAGCGAGTGATGCAAGCGCAACGCCAGCACCCGCGCCGCTGGTGACGCCCAACACAAACGGCGAAGCAAGTGGATTGCGCAACAAGGTCTGCATGATGGCACCGGAAACACCGAGCGCAGCACCAGCCGCGGCAGCTGCAAGCACTGCATCGATCCGAAACTGACCAATGACCGCGCCTGGCCAGCCGATAGCGAAGGTGCCATCAAGCGTTCGGACAACAAGGAGCCGCGCAGCAACAACGATCAGTGTTGCCGCGCAGACCATGGCCAGGCCGATCATGGGTCGCCGTGATGTCACTTGCTGACTCCCGGCTGAGCATCAGTGAGCGCAACAATCGCATCATCGGCCCGGCGCAGTGAGGCTGGACCCTGCACCAACATCCACGCGCTTGGCTCAAGTAAATCAGGGGCATCGATCGCCACGCGGGCGCCGCTTGCATCAGCCATCCATGCGGGGATTTCGCTTCGACCAATGGAAACGATGGCTGCCGGTGCCAGGCGAACTACATCTTCCGCAGTGATGGCGGGATAGCCGGGACGGCGCATGGCGTTGGTGCCTCCCATGGCAGTCCAGAGGTCGTCTACGTAGGTGCCAGTGCCGAATGCCATCGGCGGATCGACGGCAAACAGGAACAGGACTGGTCCCGTGGTGTGAACCGGCGCAGACACCGCGTCGCGATGCGATGCAGTGATGCGCGCGGCAGCCTCCGGCGCAGTGGTGATTCCAGCATGAGCAAGGAGGTCAGCGATGGGCACCAAGCTGGCTTGCACGTCGGACAAACGATCAAAGTGCCAGGAATGGACTTCCGCACCGACTGATCGAGCCACTGTTTCGAGCGCGGGATCGGCAACGCTTGACTGACGAAGGATGAGGGTGGGATGCAAAGCGGCGATGGCTTCCAAGTCACGGTCTTCAAACGACCCGACGATGCGCGCGTCGGCGGCTGCAGGCGTTTCACACCACGGGGTTCGCCCCACGATGGCTGCCCCGCCGCCAAGATCGGTGACGGTTCGGGTGAGCGCCGGACTCAGGGAAACGATCCGCGCGCCTGCGTGGGCACTGGGGCTGACCGGCGCGGGCCGGTCGCATGCTGCCGTGCAGGCGAGCAGGAACAAGCATGCAATCGTATGGATGATGAAAGTCCGCGCGGGCACTTGGTCGATCGTACGCCGCGGCTACGGGCATTTCTTCCGCCCAAGCCACCCGGTTCCCCGTTAACCTTCCCCCCTGATGCCCGGTTTCCTTGCCACGCTCCGAACCCTCTTCCTTGGCAGCGATGATGCGCCTGCCCCGGTCCGCCGTTCTGGCGCCGAGCGGATCGATGCCGTTGGCACCATGCCCGTTCCTGCGGACTCGCAGGAGATTGTGACCATGGCACGCGAGTTTCGGATGTTCCTTGATGTGCAGGATCAACGTCAGCAGGAACTTGCCCGCGTAGTTGCCGCACTGCCGCAGAGCATGGGTTCGCTTCCGGAACTTGTTCGTCAGCAGACTCGCTTGGCGGACTTGGTTGCGCAGCAGCTCATGCTGACGCGACAGCGCGATGACCACGTTGAGAAGACGCTGGCACGCATCACCCAGGGCGTTGAGCAGCAGCGCGATGTGATGAGTTTGGTGCAGCAGCAACTGGACCTCAATCACGAGAGCGCTATGAAGGTTGCCGATGGCGTGACCACCCTTGCCAATGCAGTGGTGCAGTTGCAGTCCACCACCGATCGAAGTTCCGCTGCGCTGCAGGGGCTTCTTGAGAAGACCACTGAGCGCGACGCAGGCGTACAGAAGTTGCACACTTCGCTGCAGAATTGGATGCTCTTTGTTGCAATCATTTCGTGCATGACGTTGGTTGGCGGCGTGATCTTGGCGTGGATCGCTTTGGAATCCGCG
>DBCE01000264.1:2064-2229 GCA_002292895.1 Phycisphaerales bacterium UBA966 | reverse complement strand
CCTGCCACGATGCCAATGCCAACAACTGCAGCATCAATCACTGCTCCAGCCACGGATCCCGTCACTACTGATGGGATTGGAATCATTTCGCCATCGGGTGGATTACCCGCAGTTCCTGCACCGGAAGGCAGCGCCATGCCCGCTCTGGGCGGAGCGCCAGAGCCC
>DBCE01000264.1:0-2029 GCA_002292895.1 Phycisphaerales bacterium UBA966 | reverse complement strand
GCGACGGTTCCGCGCTGATGGGTGTTGAGTTGGTGCGTGCGCGGATGACCGGGTGAACGCGCGTTCGAATCTAAATAGTGACATCACGCCATATTGAGCTGCGTGCGTGCAATCCGCTGATAGGCAGCGCACGAAGCCAGCAATTCATCATGACGTCCAGTGGCCACGATTCGACCCGCGTCCATCACCACAATACGATCGGCAGCAAGCACCGTTGATAGCCGATGCGCAATGACTAGCGTGGTGCGCCCGGCACCAAACTCAGTGATAGCGGTATTGATGAGGTCTTCACTTTCGGCGTCAACCTGACTGGTGGCCTCATCAAGAATCAGAATGCGCGGGTCACGCAAGACGGCGCGCGCAATCGAAAGGCGCTGGCGCTGCCCGCCGGAAAGCGAGGTTCCGCCCTCGGCAACCACCGTAGCGAATCCATCCGGAAGGCGATCGATGAATGACTCCGCATACGCGCGGCGCGCTGCAAGCCGCACGGCTTCGTCTGACGGCGCGTCATGACCAAAGCGGATGTTCTCTGTGATGCTGCCGCGAATCAAGAAAGCGTCTTGGGTAACCACGCCAACTTGGGCGCGCACGGTCTTCAGTCCGTGCTGAGCAATGTCCGCGCCGTCCACCAGTACTCGACCCTTGGTGGGCACAAAGAGACGTGAAAGCATGGAAAGAAGCGTGGTCTTGCCGCAGCCGTTGCCGCCGACAAAGGCAACCCGTTCTCCGTGCTGAATCACTAGGTTCACATCCTGCAATGCGTCAACCTCAGCACCTGCGTAGCGGAACGACAGATCTTCAAATCGAATGTCGCGCTTATGCGGCGGCAGTGGCTGCTTGCGGCGTTCGCCTGCATCTTCGCGGGCGACCTTCATCACTTCCTCAAGCCGCTCGGCCGGCGCAGATGCAGCCTGAATGTCGTTCACAAATCCAGCGATCGGCTTCAGCGAACCACCAGCAGCTGCCAACGCACCCAGCGAAAGTACAAAGGTGTCAAACGCCAATTTGCCGTCGATGATTTGCCGCGCAGCAATCAGCGCCAAGACGCAAATGGCAACAATGGCGATCGATTCAACAACGGGCGAAGACATGGATTGTGCAAATCGCACGCGCATCTCTTCACGAAGGACGATCGTATTCACTGCATCAAATCGGCGAATTGCTTCTGCCTCGGCGGTTGCTGATTTAACAGCGCGCATTCCTTGCATGCTTTCATTGGAAACACGCAGCAAGTCCGCCTGCGCGCGGAGTGAACCGCGCACGCCCTTACGAATACGCTTTCCAAACTTTCGCAATGGAATCGCAAGCACCGGAACCGCAACAAGCGCGACCAGGGTGATCCGCCAGTCAAACCACACCGCCGCCAGAAACGCTGCGCCGCCCTTGGTGATTTGTGCCACGGTCTTACCCGTCAGCGCCACCAAACCGCGCTGCAATTCAGCGCTGTCGCGCACCGTGCGGCTCACTAGGTCAGAGGCGCCGCGCTGCAGCACCGTACCGAGCGGCAGATTCACGGCATGCTTAAAGACATCGTGGCGAATTTCCGCGACCGTGCGCACGCACAGTGTCAGCGCTAAGTATTGGTGACCAAAGTTTGCGGCGGCACCAATGGCCGTCATCACTAGCAGCGCAACAAATATCACCACCACGCCGCCGAATGCGTCCTTTGGCAAATGCTCAGTGAATTCCGCTGGAACCCACGGAGCGTTCTGATTGATCCACTGCCCAAGCGACTGATTCTTGCGCAGCAGGAACTCTAAGACGGGTGAAAGCGCCACCAATCCAGCACCGAGCCCACCAGCTGAGATAAGGGCCAAACCCATGGCGGTGGCCAGGCGAGCCTTATGCTTGAGTAGTCGAGCTGCAAAGTGCCAAAATGCGTGCATTGAGGGAGAGTATTCGATCGATGCGCGCCCTGCACGGCTGGCACGACACTGCACGGCTCAGCGCGTCACTGCCGCTGAATCATGCTTGCCAGATCCGTCCAGAAAGCCGGGTAGCTCTTTGCAACGCAACCTGGATCAACAAT
>DBCE01000062.1 GCA_002292895.1 Phycisphaerales bacterium UBA966 | reverse complement strand
CTTCGACCGCATTGATGGCGCGCTGAACTTTGACCTGACCACCAATGGTGGTCAACCCGCTGGCACCATTGGCTTGCAGTTTGATCAAGTGCATGCGATGGGACGGCGCGCCACCACGATCGCTGCTGAATTGCTCTTTCATTCAGACAACTCGCTGGTGGAATTGTCCGACCTCAGCGCATCCATGTACGGCGGACGGATTGCTGCGTACGGCTCGCTGGTTCCAACGGAACAGTGGGACATGCATGTCAGTTGCAGCAATATTGGGTTCGGACGCTACATCGCAGCGGGCATGCGAAGTGCTACTGCTGGTATTACCGAAGATGTCGCAACGTCACAGCAACAGTCCACCGACGACGGTCTGCTCCGCGGCCGGATCGACGTTGCAGGAACGCTTGGTGAGGAGCGTTCGCGCCGCGGCTCCGGCAAGATCGCCGTGGTTGATGGCCGAATGATGGAATTCCCACTGGGCTTGAGCATTCTGCAAGTGACCCAGTTGATGCTGCCCCTGAACGCGTCCATGGAGCAAGCGGACATGGACTTTGAAATCGAAGATTCGCTGCTGCGACTACGCAACATTGACCTTGCTTCTGGCACACTCCGACTTGAGGGCACTGGCGAAGTTCGGACGGATACCGGCGCTTTGGCGCTGCGGTTTCGTAATCGCGGCAAGCTGCCACTCCTGAGCGACCTGTACGGCGTGGTCACCGACCAGTTCTTTGTGATCGATGTGGGCGGTACGATTCAGGATCCTCAACCACGGGTGACACCGATTCCGGTGCTTGCCCCTGCCCCAACTGCAGAATCGATAACCGAAACACGATGACACGCAATTCACCGCAGAACTCCCGCCCGGAGCCTTCCGACGAAACCGAACAGAACGGCTTTGGACCAGAGTTGGTTGCGATGATCGACCAGTTGGTTGAATCCGCCGCCAAGGCAGCGCCTGGAGCGCATGCGTCACCGCGGCGCACCGCGCTGGTAGAAGACTTAGTCCGCACTTCGCTCCGAATTCTGGAAGACGGCTCTGATCTTGGCCAGGTGAAAGTCATGGAACGCGCCTTGCGTGAAATGCGCACGGCGTACCGGGTGTTTAACCGCTGGAAGCACGTGCGCAAGATCTCCATCTTTGGAAGTGCGCGGACTCCTGAAACCCACCCGGATTACACCGCCGCGCGCGAATTTGGAAGATTGATGGCCGCCGAGGGATGGATGGCCATCACTGGCGCTGGCATGGGAATCATGAAGGCTGGGCACGAAGGACCAAGCCGCGAATCAAGCTTTGGTCTTTCTATTCGCCTGCCATTTGAAACCAACGCCAACGACATCATCAAGGGCGACGCCAAACTCATCAATTTCAAATACTTCTTTACGCGCAAACTCATGTTCCTGAGTCACTCCGACGCCGTGGCCTGCTTCCCCGGCGGATTTGGAACGATGGATGAGATCTTTGAAACACTCACCCTGATCCAGACGGGTAAGAGTCACCCCATGCCGGTGGTCTTGGTGGAGGGCGCTGGTCCGGACGGCAAACCTGGCAACTACTGGCAGCGCTGGCAGTCAGGCGTAGTCGACAATTTGGTGGAAGCGGGTTGGATCTCTCAAGAAGACACTTCGCTCTATGAGATTGCCTCAAGCCCTGCTGACGCGGTGAGTCGCATCATTCGCTTCTACCATCGCTATCACAGCTCTCGTTATATCGGCGACACATTTGTGGTTCGCGTGAAGCGCCCACTCTCCAAGCGCCAAGTGGAGCAAATGAATGACGAATTCAGCCATTTGGTGAAGAGCGGAACTGTTGATCAGCACATGGGACCACTTGAGGGTGAGGATGACCACGTGCATCTCCCACGCGTCGCGTTCCATCACACCAAGCGTGGCTTTGGACATGTGCGCCGCTTCATCGATCGCATGAACGTCATGCCCGACGAGACTGACGCATGAGATCCGCGCGACGCGTGCGATGCGCCCCACGCGCCGTCGCCGCAGCATTGACTGCCGTGCTACCGTTGTGCGGATGCACAGGTAACGGCGTATCCGCGACAAGCACTCCAGACGACCGTGGCTCGTTTGAGGCAACGCCGTTGCCAGAACAACTGGGCACCGGGCGCACCGTGGTGCAATCGCGAACCCGCATCGCACCGGGGCAAGTGGGCCTGGAAGTGCTGACCTGGCAGATCAGCGTTGACACCGAACAATTCAACCAAGCGATCGTCACCTACGGGGCGCCTGCTGTTGCAACGGCGGACGAGATGTCATTGAATTCCAACGGACTGATCCTCCGCGCGGTGAATGCCAACGAATTGGATTCGCTCCGCGATGCACTCGGCGGAAGCGCTCTGGAAATGCGCACGTGGCTTGGCACATCCACGGTGTGGCGGCCGCTCGTGAATGTTCCGATCGGCAGCGCCATGGTGGAAGTTGATGGCATTGCCCGCGAACGCTCCAGTACGCAGGCGCAACTCATGGCACGCACATGGCCCATGCTGATGGAGGACGGCGCATGCATTGCGGTTGAGATGGTGCCGCAACTTGCAACCGGTGCCGCGCAAGCAAGCGTCCTGCACAATGCGAATCAATTGGCAGGTGACGTGGTGCAGAGTTGCCATATGTCCTTAGAGTTGCAGCGCGGCACGGCTTGGCTGCTCACCTGCGAGGGCAACNNATGTCCTTAGAGCTACAGCGAGGCACTGCTTGGCTACTCACATGCGACGCCAGCGGATTTGTAGAGACCGATGCTGAAGCTCCAGCCCGTGCTCGCGAGGCCACCACGTTGATTGGCCCGCCCTCGCCTCATGCGGCGCCTGCGTCCGGAAAGATCGGCGCCCGCGTGGTGAACTTAGGTGCCGCCACCCTTCTTGCGGCGCCAGAGCGTCCCGGTGCACACGCTCGACGTACGGTGTTGGTGATGATTCCACACCTTCCGGACAGCGCATTTCCAGTAGAAGATGCACCGAAGCCGATGGAACCTAGCAAGCAATGAAGCCCCGCCGCACCAACGATGCCATGACCGAACCCAAGCCAGGGGCTCGCACGGATGGCCTCAGCGGCGGTGCCGCGGACGGAACAACGCCCACCGATCGCCCACGCGGAATGCGCGGGCGACTGCGACGCCGCAGGGGTCGAGCGATTCCGGGTCTCAAAGTTCTTCCCACCATGATGACCATGGCGAACCTGGTGTGTGGGTTTGCTGCCATTTATTACTCCGCGCGCGCCGGCGAAGGTGGCGGCCCAACTCCGTTTGGTTGGCATCCGCTAACCGTTGCAGGCGTGTTGGTGTTTCTGGGCATGGCTTTCGATGCTGTTGATGGATCGCTCGCGCGCCTCACGCATTCAACCAGCGATCTTGGCGCGCAACTTGACTCACTTGCCGACGTGGTGACCTTTGGTGTTGCACCCGCCTTCATGATGTTGCGACTGGTGAGTTTGTATTACGGACCGGGCGACGGTGCCACCATCCTTGGCCCCGATACTGGCAACCTCTATCCGCGTTTGTGCTGGTCCATTGCGGCGATCTACATTTGCTGCACCGCACTGCGCTTGGCGCGTTTCAATGTTGAAACCTCCAGCGCTTCTGAAGACGACCATCTCTGGTTCAAGGGGCTTCCATCACCAGGCGCTGGCGGCGCCGTTGCCAGCCTCACCCTGCTCCACCAACACCTGGTACTGGTCACGTGGAAAGCTGAATTGCCGGCTGGCTTTGGCTCCACCAGTTCGCTGTTCATTCCTGCGGCGACCCTGCTCTGTGCGTTCGCCATGGTGAGCCCCATGCGCTACCCGCACTTTGTGAACCGCTACCTGAAGGGGCGCAAGTCGCTGCCTGCCATGGCTGCCATGCTGGTGGTGGTGGCGATCGGCGTGTGGTGGTTCCATGAAGCGCTTGCCATTGGCATGACGGGGTACGCGCTGAGTGGCCCAATTGGCAGCTTGTTTCAGCGCCGCCCGCCGGCTGCTCCCGATGCTGCCTAGGATCAATTCCGTGTTGTTCACTGCTCATCGCGAGCGCCTTGGCCATCTAACGACAATGTTCCCATGAGTACCCTGCACACCGCGCCCACCGTTCCTGATTCACGCGGCCGCTTTGGTCGCTTCGGCGGTCGCTATGTGCCAGAGACACTGGTGCCGGCACTGGAAGAGCTAGAGGCCGCGTACCACGCCGCGATGGCGGATCCGTCCTTCAAGACGGAGCTTGATGAATTGCTGCGCAACTTTGTAGGGCGCGCCACGCCGTTGACGGAAGCGCCCCGCCTCACTGCCCATGCGGGTGGCGCGCGCATTGTGTTGAAGCGCGAAGACCTTGCGCATACCGGCGCACACAAGATCAACAACACCATGGGTCAGTCGCTCTTAGCCATGCGCATGGGTAAGAAGCGAATCATCGCTGAGACCGGCGCCGGCCAGCACGGCGTAGCCACCGCCACCGCGTGTGCGCACTTCGGTCTGCCTTGCGAGATTTACATGGGCGCAGAAGACATCCGTCGACAGTCGCTCAATGTGTTCCGCATGCGGCTGATGGGCGCAAAGGTCAATGAAGTCACCACCGGCAGCCGCACGCTCAAGGA
>DBCE01000021.1:11872-12394 GCA_002292895.1 Phycisphaerales bacterium UBA966 | reverse complement strand
CGCCAAGCAGCATGAGCGCGAAGCAGAAATCGTGGCAGGCGCTGGCAAACTTGGCGCTGTGATGATCGCCACCAACATGGCCGGTCGCGGTACCGACATCAAACTTGGTAAGAGCGAGCCCGCCCTCCTGATTGAACACTGGAAGCGCCGCGATCTCTGCCCCAAGGAAGTCACTGCCGAATGGAGCGAAGAACGAGTCCTGACTGCGATGAATCGTCACATGGCCAAGCGCATGTTGCGCCGCGAGGGTCGCCCGATTTCCGCCACCGAACTCGACGGCATGTCCGACGAGGACGTTCGCCTTGCACTGCTGCGGCACTGGGTGCTTGAAGCAGTCCCAGGCGTCGCAGAGAGCAAGGTTGCCACCGCCAACGCCCAAGATTTGGAGGACAACCTGGACTCCCTCGGCAACTTCATGTTGCACCGCCTGCGCTTCTTTGCAGCGGTGGAAGACATGGGTGGACTGCACATCATCGGCACCGAGCGCCACGAAAGCCGTCGCATCGACAACCAGTTGCGCGG
>DBCE01000021.1:11351-11737 GCA_002292895.1 Phycisphaerales bacterium UBA966 | reverse complement strand
GGTATGAAGGAAGGCGATGCCATCGAAGCCCCCATGCTGACGCGCGCCGTTGAGAAGGCGCAGCGCAAGGTGGAAGAGCGCAACTTCCAGATGCGTAAGACCATTCTGGAATACGACGAGCCGATGGAATACCAGCGCAGGAAGTTCTACGGCTTGCGTCAACCGGTGCTTGAGCACCGCGGCGTTCGGTCGATTGCCTTGCAGTACATCGAAGAATCCGCCATGGATTCTGCGCGCCGCCACTTGGGGCCCGATTACGTTGCCAAGGAGATCGCTGAATGGGTGCGCGAGCACTACAACGTCAGCATTGACGCGGAGCGCTTCGCCGGCAAGGATCGCGACAAGGTTCGCAAGGTCATCGACATCGAGACCCTTGAAGAAGCCAC
>DBCE01000021.1:0-11229 GCA_002292895.1 Phycisphaerales bacterium UBA966 | reverse complement strand
GACTTGGTGCTTGCCGAAGATGCCGAACCCGTGAAGCGCCTGATTGAGGCAGCGGCTTCAGCCAAGTTCCGCGCGATCGACAACTCCGCAGTTGATGCGTTCTTGGTTCCAAACTATGGCGCCGCGGCGCTGGCACAGTGGGCCAACAACAAGTTTGGAATTCAACTTGATCCCACCGTCTTCAAGGACTGTCGCACTCCGGACGAAGCCGGTGACAAACTCGCCGAGCGCGCCCGCACCTTCTTCCAAGACCGCGAAGTGCGCTACCCGATCGAGTTTGCGATCGAGTCAACCTCCACACGACTGCAGCAGGCGCAGCAAGATCCAGAGAACGGCAAGGACCAGGCTGGCGCTGCCCTGACTGACTTCTGTGCGTGGGCTCGTGCTCGCTACGGCGTCGACTGGACTCCAGAGACGCTGCCATCGCAACAGCCAACAGACCTTGCCAAGCTCCTGCTTGATGAAGCCCGCAAGGTGGACGAATCCGTGATCGAGCGTCGCGCACAGGCATGCCTTGCCGCGGGGACCGACACCGAGTCGATCGGAAACTGGTTTGAGAAGGAGTGCATGGTGCACCTTGGCGAGTTTGATCGCGAGCAGTGCGCTGCAGATCCACAAACCTACGTCCGTGCCCGCTTGCGCAGCTTCATGCGCCAAGAGTTGGAGCAGTTTGAGCGCTGGGTGCTTCTGCAGATTTATGACGATGCATGGAAGAACAACCTGCATTCCATGGATCAGCTGCGCGACTCAATCGGATTCCGGGGCATCGCCCAGAAGGATCCGCGCATTGAGTTCAAGAAGGGCGCGGCGGAGACGTTCAACGAGATGGAAGAGTCGATCCGCGAACGCGCCAGCGACATTCTCCTCAAGGGACGCCTCGCTCCTCAGGCTCGACCCGCGCAGAATGCCGGCCTGATGACCGACGCTGAACCTGGCCCAACGGCTGAGCAGCGGGCGCAAATTGAGCAGGCTGAAATGGCTGGAGTTTCCGGCGAGCCGGTGCAAAAGGAGCTGTCCGACAAGGCCATGAAGGTGGTTGGTCGCAACGAACCCTGCCCCTGCGGCAGCGGCAAGAAGTACAAGGCATGCCATGGAGCCACTGCCTAAGCAAAGCGCGCCCCATCGACGGTGGATTTGGTTATAATCCTCCGCTTCACCAGCCTCGGTAGCTCAGTTGGTAGAGCAGCTGACTCTTAATCAGCGGGTCCAAGGTTCAAATCCTTGCCGAGGCACCTGAAACACCCCGTCTTACTGGCGGGGTGTTTCGTTTGATGGGGTGTTTCGACTGCCGGGGTGCTCATATGCCCGCGCCTGGCGGTGAGCCACATTTGCCTGCTTTACGGCCGCAACAGCGCTTGCAGAACGGGAATCCCCGCGAGCGTTAAGGTGGCGATGATCAGCGCCCAGATAATGATCGCTTTCCAGTGCTTGGCAAACATGCCGCCCCGCGGTGCGGCTGGCGCTGATCCCGCGAGGTACGAAAAGCACTTGGGGCACACATCCGCCTCGCTCCATACCGCTGCTCCGCAGTCTGGGCAGCGGGCATCGGCAACCGGTGAATCGTCGCCGAAGCGTTCGATGTCATCCTCGGATGGACCCTCGTCATCATTACGGCGAATTGGCACACCAACAGCGTAGCTCCCGCGCGAACGGGGAACGATCAATCACTAGTACCAACGGAGTGAAAGGCTGAAAAACGAAGAAGGCCCCGTCTGTGAAGACGAGGCCTTGATCGTTCGAAGCGAGGCGGACGGGACTCGAACCCGCAACCACCGGCGTGACAAGCCGGAACTCTAACCAATTGAGCTACCACCCCTTCGGGGCCGACAACCGCTCGAAAGCGGGAGCCGGAGGGGAAATGATAGCGAGTTCCGGCAGGGATGCAAGACCGTCAACGCGCAATAACCACCATTGACTGCAGCACACTTTGCATCTGCAAAAGTAGGCAAATCTCACCAGCGTCGCGGATTGGAGTGGGCCCTTGAAGTTCCCTCTTCGCAACGGACGAGGCTCGTCCGCGCGACATCACTCTTCCGCCCAAT
Source organism: Phycisphaerales bacterium UBA966 (assembly GCA_002292895.1). Classification (GTDB taxonomy): domain Bacteria; phylum Planctomycetota; class Phycisphaerae; order Phycisphaerales; family SM1A02; genus UBA966. The sequence goes on along the minus strand of DBCE01000021.1, from coordinate 9,187 downwards.
TGGTGCCGTAGGACGAACTCACAACGAGCGGCACGCGCAATTGCATGGCACCCTCCATCGCCTCCCGGACAGCCGCCTCAAGCGCAACGCGATCACACTCTGGAACTTCAAAGACCAGTTCATCGTGAATCTGTAGCAGCATCCGGGCGCTGGGAACGCGGCTCGGCAGTTCGCGGTAGATCCGCAACATGGCGCACTTGATGAGGTCAGCCGCGCTGCCCTGCACCACGGTGTTGATCGCAATGCGCTCCCCAAGCGCTCGCTCCGCTCCGTTGCGGCTCAGAATCTGCGGCACCGGTCGACGACGCCCCAAGATGGTGGCGACAAAGCCGTGCTCGTGCGCCTCCTGCACGCAACGCTGCAAGAACGCATCGATCCCCGAAAATCGGCGCTTGTAATCATCAATGATCTGCCGCGCTCGTTCGTTGGAGGTCCCCGCGCCCAATCGACGCGCAAGCCCCCACGCAGTAATGCCGTAGACGATTCCAAAGTTCACCATCTTGGCAGCGCTGCGCTGTTCGTCCGTCACATCAATGAGCGCCGCGCCGTACACCTCGGCAGCGACCGCCCGGTGAATATCGGTACCCGCCTCAAACGCTGCAATCAGACTCGGATCCTGGGAGAGATGCGCCAAGACGCGCAACTCAATCTGCGAATAGTCCAACGAAAGCAGCACGTTGCCGGGCGCCGCAACAAACGCCCGACGAATGGCGCGCCCTACATCGCTGCGAATGGGAATGTTCTGCAGATTCGGGTCGCTGGAACTCAAGCGCCCCGTGGCGGTCACCGTCTGGTGGAAGCTGGCGTGAATGCGCCCAGTCTTTGCGTCGATCGCCTCGCGCAGCGCCACCAAGTAGGTGCCCACCAACTTTGTCAGTTGTCGATACTCAAGAATCTGCGCGGGCAGCAGCGTCTCCACCGTTGGATCGAGCGTCAATTTCTCCAAGACCTCCACATCCGTTGATGCGCCCGTCTTGGTTCGCTTCACCACTTTCAGCCCAAGGCCAGACGGGGAATCATCTGGTCCATTGAACAAGATCTCCGCAAGTTGCTTGGGAGAATCAATGTTGAATGGCCGCGGCGCTGACTGCTCAATGCGCTCCCGCAGTGCACCAATACGCACCTCAAGACCGCGGCGCTGGCGCTCCAATTCATCGGGGTCAACCTTGATTCCATTCCATTCCAATTCGGCAAGCACTTCTACAAGCGGCACCTCAGTGGTTCGATACAACTCACCAAGACCCATGGCGTCCACCTGCGCCTCAAGCGCGATGGCAAGGCGCAGCGCAACGTCCGCATCTTCGGCGGCGTATGGACCGGCAATTGACAAGGGCGCCTCATCAAAGCGGCGCTGATGCCGCCCACTTCCAATCAGATCCGTGATGGGAATGCAGCGATGCTCAAGAATCGCCTCGGCCAGCGCATCCATCTTGTGCGTGCTGCGCGTGGCGTCCACCACATAACTCGCCACCATGCTGTCGCCAGCCAGGCCAGCAACGCGAACGCCGGCAGCGCGCAGTGCAATCAGGTCAAACTTGGCGTTGTGGGCGGTCTTACGGATACTCGCATCGGTGAGGAGTGGTCCAACCCGCGCAAGAACCGCCGCCTCATCCAGGTGCGTCTCTGGCTCCGGCGAGCGGATCGGTATGTAGACCGCCTTGCCAGGCTCGAACGACATGCTGATGCCGCACAGATGCGTCGACACTGGATTCAGTGACGTTGTTTCCGTATCGAACGCAAGCAATGCACCGGGCGATCCGGCACTCTTCGGCGCACAGGCTTGACGCGCGGACGCCACAAATGCATCCAGCTCCGCCACGGTGCGCAGCGTGCGGTAGTCGCCACGCGCGCTTGCCTGCATCGCCAATCCATCCAACGCCGGCGCCGTAAACACATCTTCTGGCGGCGGATTGAACAACCCAAAATCTTCTGCGGGCGCAGCCCGCGCCACGGGTGCTGCCGGTGCGCTCCCACTTCCACCCCCACTTCCAACTTTGGGCGCATGCGCCCCCAACCACCCGCGCAATTCCTGCGCGATGCGATTGAAACCCAACTGATGAATTGCATCAAGGAGCGAAACGGCATCCGCACGACCCGGATCAACCCGCGCGGATTCCAGGGTGAAATCCACCACCACATCGTCCTTCAACACCACCAATGACTTGGAGAGCGGCAAGATGCCACGCTGCGCCGCAATCGCCTCGCCAGTCTTACCCTTGACTTTGTCAAGATTGGCAAGCAGCGCATCGAGCGATCCAAACTCAGTGATGAGTTTGGCGGCCGTCTTAATTCCAATACCGCGCACGCCCGGAACATTGTCGACCGGGTCGCCCATGAGCGCCAACATGTCAACCACCTGGTCAGGCCGAACGCCCTTTGAATCAAAGAGCTCCTCTACACCAAGCGTCTTGTCTGACTGCGGATCAAAGAGATGCGTGCGCTCATCAACAAGCTGACCAAGATCTTTATCACGGCTGACAATCTTGATTTCAAGATCCGGTTGCTCGCGGCGCATGCGGCGCACCACCGTGGCGATGGTGTCATCCGCCTCCACTTCAGCCACCGCCAGCACCGGCACCGACATCTGCTTCAAGAGCGCAACGCATCGCTCCACCTGCGGGTGTAGATCTTCAGGCGCAGGCTTTCGATTTGCCTTGTACTCCGGATAGATCTGCGAACGAAACGTGCCCCGATCGCCCGCCGCATCAATGACCACCGCGAGGTACTCCGGCCGATCTTGGCGCAACAATTTCAAGAGCATGCCCATGAAACCAAACGTCATGTGCGTTGGTTCATCCGTGACCGGGCTGCGCATCCCCGGCCGGATGGCGTGGTAAGCGCGAAAGAATTGCGCGTGGCCGTCGATCAGGTAGAGAGTGGCCATGGATAGTTCGGTGGTCCGTTCAGCCCGGACTGGCAGCGTGGACAGCGGCGAGCGTTGCGGACTCCGCAGCGAGTGGACTTCGACCGCGGCGCGCCATCACCGTGGTAGCAATCTCCATGAACTTGTCGAGTCGGAATCGGCGCTCGCCGTCATCGGTCACCCACGCGAACGGCTCCACCGCGCCAATCACCGCGGCGCCCGCAGCCCACATGACGCCCGTGCCAACGCATGCGCCGGTCATGATGCGTGTACCGATAGCAAGCTTGACGTGATCGCCAATGATGCAGCCCATGAATTGCCGACCGGTGCGCTCCAACGGCCCCGACGGGCGCAAGCGCATCGCCACGTCGGCATAGGTATTCAGCAGGTTGGAATTGAGTGTTCCCGCGCCCAGATTGACCCATTCGCCAAGGAGCGCGTCGCCAAGGTGACCGTCGTGCGCCTTGTTGGTGCACCCTTGGAAGATCACCGAACCAATCTCACCCGCCGCACGACACTGCGGCCCAAGCGCGGTACGCGCCTTCAATACCGAACGGTCGGACACGATGGTCTTGGCACCAATGAACGCCGGTCCGGTGACGATGCTTCCGTGCCGCACTTCAGCGTCGCGGTCCACCAGGATGGCACCGTTGGTGGTGTCAAGCACTACGCCAACACCAAGACGCGCCGTGGCGTGGATGTGGCATGGCTCCGTACCCACCTGTGTGGCGCGCGCTGGCACCACGCCGCGTTCATGTGCTTCCCATGCTGCCGCGACGGCTTCGATGTCTGCAGCAATGATGGCGCCGAACCGCGATGCCTCAAGGAGATGCCACGGGCGTGACCACAATGGAAGGTCTGTGGGCACCACCGCCACGTCAGGCGCCAATGACGGTGCTCCGGCCACCACGCTGGCAATGAATGCTTGCAATGCTGCGCCAGCAAGGCGCGCGGCAACCACTGATCCATCCGGACTCACTATCGCACTTCCCACATGCAAGGCATCGAACCGCTCGCGCAGTGCGGCGTCCATGCGCGCATGCAGCCGGCCGTTCACACAGATGGCGGCAGCAACTGGCGCGGTGCATTCCGCACCAAGCCGTTCAGCAACCAGTGCCGCGTAGCGAGGTGCAGTTGCCACGCGCACTGGATGTTCACGCAGCGCCACCGCTGCCTCAAGCAGGGTTCGACCGCCGGTGCGCTGCTCAAAGGAAGCACGCAAGTCAGAGAGCGGACCGAGGTCGCCACGGCCGTCGTCAAAGAGGAGAATCGCCGAAACTTGTTCCATTGGTGGAAGCCTAGCGCGGGGTTAGTCGTTGCCGCGGTACATCCGGTTGCCGCCTGCAAAGCGCGGTCCGGCAGTGGCGAATCCCCACACCGTCAGCGTGGACTGCAAGCCCCACGCCGGCAGGATGGCGATGACTGCCGAGTAGAGCGCGTCAACCACGTCCGAACCCACCGCGGCCGCACCACTGCCGCCGCCCCACAACGGGGACGGGTCTGCATACGCCGCACGAATCCCCGCGATGGCAATGAAGGCCAACGAAGCCAACAGCGCGCAATTGAAGGTGGAGAACGCAACGGTGAGCACATTGCGGCGATAGAGCCACGTGCGGGTCTCCAGGACGCACCAAGCACCCGCCGCGCACGCCAAGACGTGCGGACCAAAGACAGTCACGGCGCGAGGGGTCTCAGCCCCCACACCAAGCGCTGGATGCATGGCGTCAAGCCAGATACCCACAATCATGGCAGCCCACAGCGCAGCGCCACGCGAGGCATACAGGGCAACAAACGCCAAGAGCAGTGGCCAGAGTTGCGGAACATGCCCGCCGATAGCAAACGCAGGCATGAATGCAGCGTCCATGGTGAGCACCAGCGCCAGCACCGGAATGAAGACCCACCACCTCACTTGGCTGCTCCTGTGCCGCGCGTCCCTTGACCCTGCCCCGACACGCGCACTTTCACCACCACGCGAGCCACGCGCAATGGGTCCGACTCCATCCGCACGGTAATGCGCCGTCGGAGTGGGTTGGCATCAAGCGCACCCTCTGACTCCACCACGCCAATCCGCATGCCCTGTGCAGCCGGACGCCACGCTGCGTCACTGAGCAGCACGGAATCGCCTGGTTTGACGTCGGCAGGAGATTCCAACTCCCCGACCAGCGTTCGGTTGCCCTGTGGCACCAACTGGACAAGGACCGTGGCGCGAGTGCCGTTGCGAGCCTTGTCAGACTTGTCCGCCCTGCCAGCCTTGTCCGCCTTCTTTCCACCGGCGCCGGTGCCTCCTGAGGCGTCCGACGAACCGTCCGCGGTCTCCGGGAGAACGATCGCGTCAATGCGGCCACAGCGGCGGTCGTCCAGCGGAATCACCCACGAACGGTTCTCCGCCCCACCCGCGGCAATCATGCCAATGATTTGATTTCCCCCAACCACCACTGGATCACCCTCCCCAATCCCCTGGGCGGTGCCAACGTCAATCCCTAAGAGCCCGGCGGGCCGACCCGCTCCACGTTCGATCACCGTGGCTAAGCGCGGCTGCCAGCCAGCACGGTCCGCGGGGCGATACCCAGAGAGTTCGCCCAGTTCACGTTCCAGTTGCCCCACTCGCAACTGTGCTGCATCCAATTCGCCCTGCAGCTGGTCGCGACCCTCCCGTGTGGTACGCAGTTCCTCCGGAAGCCCCTGATACGGTTCGGCTGGCGCGCGAATACGGTCACGCACCCACGCGAGGGCGGATGCCCCCGGCACCAGCGGCGCCCACAACACCGTCGCCAAGGTCCCCGACCAGGACGTCTGAAAGGATTGTGGCAACGCGGAAAGCAGCGCAGCTCCAGCGAGCGCGATCACAAGGATTCGACGACTGGAGACAAACGGCATGCGAGGTTCACTCAGACGGAATCGGCATCAGACTCAAGCGTGTCCTTGAACAAGTCAAGGTTCTCAAGGTAATTGCTGGTGCCACGAGCCACGCATGAAAGCGGCTCATCAGCAATCTTCACATCCAGCCCCGTGGCCTGATGGAAGACCTTGTCGATGCCGCGCAACAGCGCACCACCGCCAGCGATCGTGATTCCGTTGTCAACCAAGTCAGCCGCCAATTCTGGCTTCGCCTTCTCCAGTACGCGGACGACCGCTTCTGCGATCAGACCCACGGGCTCGGAGAGCGCCTCGCGGATTTCTTGGCTGGTGACCTCAATCTTGCGTGGCAGGCCGGACTTCATATCACGACCACGCACATCCATCTTCATTTCTGGGCCGGTTGGCGCAGCGGAACCAATTTCAATCTTGATGCGTTCTGCAGTCTGCTCACCAATCAGCAATCCGTGCACGCGCTTCATGTGATTAGCAATGGCTTCATCAAAGTCATCACCGGCAACGCGCAGGCTTTCGCATTCAGCAATGGCCGCCAACGAAATAATGGCAATTTCACTGGTACCACCACCAATATCAACGATCATGCTTGCCGTTGGTTCAGCAACCGGAAGACCTGCACCAATCGCTGCAGCCATCGGCTCGTGCACCAGATACACGCGGCGCGCACCGGCACGCTCAGCGCTCTCATACACGGCCTGCTTCTCGACGCTGGTGATGCCCGAAGGAATAGCAATGACGACGCGCGGTCCAAAGATGCGCGTGCTCTTGCCGTTGACCTTCTTGATGAAGTAGCCAAGCATCGCTTCAGTGACTGCGAAGTCGCTAATGACTCCATCCTTCAACGGACGAACCGCGCTGATGGAGCCCGGCGTCTTGCCAAGCATGTCCTTCGCTGCAAAGCCGACGGCCTCGCCATTATTCAGAACGATGTTGGTGCCCTTGCGGACAGCCACCACGGATGGCTCGTTCAATACGATGCCTTCGCCTCGCACGCACACCAAGGTGTTGCACGTGCCAAGGTCAATCCCCATATCAACGCTAAAGAGGCGTGAAAGCCAATCGATCTCGAGAGCCAAAGTGATGCTCCTTCCTGAAGCCATGCATCCATCACGGACTCCGCCGCAACGGGAGCCGCTGAGCGGCCCAACGCGGGCAGGATAGCAAACCCATTGGATAAGCGAGTCAGACGGTCGGCAAGTTGGAAGCGAATCAGCAGGCCCGCGCGTTTGCGCCAGAGCGCGTCGGCGAGCGAATCAGGAGGTCAGCGAGCGCTGACCATGTCAAATGGACCCTGACCGCTGACGTCCATGTTCATCATGGCAACAACGGCAGTTCCAAACATCGCCATCAGAACGGCAACCACCAGAAGGCCTGTGTAGACATTCAGCTGCGGCTTGGCGCGCTTGACGGCATTGGTCGGGGTAGTGGCGGTGGCTGCGGATTTCATGGAAGTGCTCAGGACGAGTGGCTCACCCGTACGGGTGTCTTAACAACGAAAGGCTCATTCACCCTTGCGGGCGATGGCGCGCTGGCCGGACTTCACTTCGCCACGGGTGGTGGCGTCTTCAAGTTCAACGATGCCCACGGCGCGGTTCACATCAACCTGCACGATGCGCAGGTTGCCGATGAAATTAGCGCCGTCAGCGATGGTCATCACCCAGCCTTCCTTGATGCCGTCGCGGCTGCCCGCGTTGATCTCGGCCAGGGTGGCATCAGGCTCGCGCTTCACGTCAATGAGCGTGGCGCTGAGCGAACGGTCAGCAACGAGCGGAAGTGCGGCATCGGCAGTAGCGCCGGCGCGGGGAGTCACGGATCCGTGCAAGGCCGCGTAGCGCTGCACGTCAGCCATGGCGCGTTCCTTGTCTTCACTGACCTTCTGAAGTTGCTCTTGCAGCTGGCGCTTAGCAGCGGTCTCGCTATCAAGGTCGCCCTGCATGCGTGCAAGCGAGTCCTGCATTTCAACGCGAGCCTTCTCAGCAGCGAGGTACTGGGTGCGAGCACCTTCGATGTCCTGGCGCATGGCATCAATCAACTTGGTCTGCAGCGTGTCGTTGGCACTGAATGCGCCAACTTGACCCTTGAGTTCCGCAAGGTCAATGCGTGAACGCTCAAGATCGCGCTCCTTGTCAGCGCGCATCTGGGTTTCCTTATCGCGTTCCATGGTGGCAGCGCGGATCTGTGACTCGAGCGTGGCAACCTTGGACTGCAGTGCGGCAACGCTCGCGTTGTATGCGTCGCTGGCGACGGCAAGCTCAGCCTCTTGCTTCTTCAGGTTGGCCTGGGCATCAGTGGCCTGTTGCTTAAACACAAACTGATTCGTTGATGAAACGGCCGCAAGTGGCACGAGTGCAACAACCAACAGGGCGACGAGGACGACGAGGATCTTGGTGAGGATGTGCACGGTGCGGGTGCCTCAAGGAACCCTGCTGTCGGCAACATGCCGAGAGCGGGGTTTATTCATGTGTTGTTCAGATCAATCAGACGGGTCTGGAACGGAGCAACTCGTTGGAAACGCTCCGGCAGACTGTTATCAGTAGTACCTGAAATATATACGCGCTGTCAATGGGGTGCGGTTGCAGCAACAATTGCCAAAGCTGCCGCCAATTGGACCGAGGGGCTTGGGTCAAAGAGCATCGGCTCCAATTCAGGCACCGCCATAACTCCTGACGCATAACCGAGCGCCAAGGCTGCTTCGGCGCGAACCGCCGCCTCCCGGTCCTTGACCAGGGTCCGCGCAAATCGGGTCACCGCGGACCCATCCTGAGCGCTGATTTGCGCAAGCGCCGAAGCGCAAACGATCCGAATTTCCGTGGGACGGGCCGAAATGCCGGTTCCGTCGATCAGCCGCATCAGGATCGGACGGGATCCCTCGTCCTTGAGACGGGCAACCTGCTGCGCTGCCAAGGCGGTGAATTCCGCCTGCTCGCTCGGGGCGTACAGCGCGGCTCGGATTGGCTCGATTCCATCGGGCTCGCCCAAACGGACCAGCGCCTCGGCTGCCTGAAGTTCAACAATCCGGATGCGCGCGGGGTTGACCTGCTGCATGCCCTTCCCCAGCGATGCGCGGATCATTGCCACTGCGGACTGATTACCAAGCTCACCAAGGACCAAGAATGCATTGGAACGAATCTCTGGATCATCGGAAACAACCATCGCTCCGAGAGGACTCGGGTCCACCGGACGACCAAGTTTGGTGAGCGCACAGATGGCGGCCGCTCGCACCGACGGGCTCTCATCAACGAGCAGTGGCTGCAACTGATCGGCAAGGTCGGTGAGATTTGCGCGCCCCACGCCCATGGCTGCAACGAATCGAACGCCGCGGTTTGGGTCGGAGAGAAGCGGAACAACCACCGCGCGCAGATCCGAAGGTGATGAGACGAGCGCCTCACAACCATTCGCGCGATAAATAGGCACCTGCGATGTGGTTGCCTGACGGAGAAGCGTGACCGC
>DBCE01000060.1 GCA_002292895.1 Phycisphaerales bacterium UBA966 | reverse complement strand
GGTGGCCGTCGCCGTCGCGCCTGATCTTTACTCTGCACTCCACGCTGGCCTCGGCCAGCGTCCACACTCCACGCCCCCTGGCGCTCACGCGTCTGGGGGCGTGTGTGCTCCGTGCCGTCGGCTTTGGACCATGACCGCATGTGAGCGGCACCGGCGGCTACCATCTGATCGTGAGCCCGTACGCCTCTGCTGACGTCACTTCGCTCCTTGGCGCCATTCGCGCCGAGATGCCGACCCTGCGCGGCATGGGCGTGCTTCGCATCGGCGTCTTCGGCTCGCGGGCGCGCGGTGCCGGCCGGGTGGACTCCGACGTCGACGTGCTGGTGGAGTTTGAGGCGCACCGCGACCTGCTCGACCTGGTCGCCGTGAAGCAGCATCTCGAATCAGTCCTTGGGCTCCCAGTGGACGTGACCACGCCGAGCGGTCTCCGGGACTCTGATCGCCCGGCAATCCTGCGAGACCTTCGATATGCCGCGTAGCGAGGCACAGCGGCTGCAGGACATGCGCGACGCGTGCGAGCGCATCGCGGGCTTCCTTGCGGGCATGGACGTCGATGCGTTCCGCGCGGACCAACGCACGATCCGCGCGGTGCTGTACGACCTAGTGGTGCTTGGCGAGGCCGCGAAGGGCATCAGCCCCGAGACCCGTGCGCGATTCCCGCACGTGCCGTGGAAGGCTGTCGCCGGCATGAAGGACGTCGCGATCCACCAGTACCACGGAATCATGCTGGAACTCGTCTGGGAGACCGTGACCGTCCGCGTGCCTGAGCTGTTGCGAGCGCTCACGTAGGTTGCGTGACGGAGGGGTGTTCGGCTCGCTCTTGAAGTCAGAAGCTGACGCGCACACGCCCCAATCGCTCACGCGCCGGGGGCGTGTGGGCCTTTGAATTACACCCCCACGCGCTCCAGAAGCCGATTTTTGCCATCCCCGGCGTCGCGGTCGCTCCTATACTTATTGCCCCATGCCGTACACCCTTCAGCCTGACCACGGATACGGTCTCGAAGTCGAAGAGCATTCCCACGCTCGGCCCAGCGCCGGGGCGGGGGGGATGGTCACCATTGACTCGGACAATCCCGACTACCTGCGCAACCACGTTCAACTGCCTGACCGTTGGGTCCTCAACATCGGACCGCAACATCCGGCTACGCACACCACGCTGCGCCTGATCATGGAGCTTGATGGCGAACGCGTCGCGCGCGTTACCCCGCACATCGGCTACCTGCATTCGGGGTTCGAAAAACTCGGCGAGCACCACGACTACAACCAGTACGTGTGCACCATCAGCCGGATGGATTACATCTCGCCGATCGTCAACGACATTGCGTTCCACACCGGCGTTGAGCGCTTCTTTGGCATCGAGCCAACCACGCGTTGCAAAGTGGTCCGCACCATCATGGCGGAACTGGGACGCATTCAGAATCACCTCCTCTGCGTTGGCGCTGCTGCGCTTGACTTGGGCGGATTCACGGGCTTCCTCTACGGCTTCAATGAGCGCGAGTTCATCTACGACATCGTTGAGTACCTGAGCGGCCAGCGCTTCCATCCGGATTGGACGCGCGTCGGCGGCGCATGGCGCGATATCCCGTGCGATGACACGTTCAAGCGCATGATCAAGCACTTCATCAACGAGCGCCTGCCGCGCGCGGTGAAGGACATGGAGACGCTGCTCACTCGCAATCGCATCTTCATTGACCGCCTCGAAGGTGTTGGCGCCATCAGTAAGCAAGACGCCATCGCTTGGGGTCTCACGGGCCCAATGGCGCGTTCTGCAGGCGTTCGACGCGATCTTCGCAAGGACGAACCCGTCCTCTGCTACGCAGACAACTGGGACGGCGAAGGCGCCGAGGCTCCCAAGTTTGACGTGGTGGTTTGCCAGACCGGCGACTGCTTTGCGCGCTACTTAGTGCGCGTTGAAGAGATCAAGCAGTCCGCACGCATCATCAACCAACTGATCGATCGCATTCCGACCGGTCCGTTCAATCCAACGGATGCAGCCAAGATCACCCAGCCAGACAAGGCCAACATCTACGGCTCCATCGAAGGTGTCATTGAAAACTTTGAACTGATGATGTGGAACAAGGGCTGGAAGGTGCCAATCGGAGAGGGTTACTTCCCCTTCGAAAGCCCCAACGGCGAACTCGGCTACTTCATCGTCGGCGACGGCACCAAGTATCCGTGGCGCGTTCGTACTCGCCCGCCGTGCTTTGTGAACTACGCCGTGCTGCCAAAGCTTGTTGAAGGTCACTTGGTCTCTGACGCCATCGCCGTGATCGGTTCGATCAATGTGATCGCGGCGGAGCTTGATAGGTAACCCAGCGCGCGCCTGAGCGCTTTGCACTGCTTCATGCATTTCCACTCGCTTACTTTCTGAGGACTCGCCCACTATGGCCTGGCCAACTAAACCTTCCGCCACCATGCAGGTCCCGCGTCGCGCGGAACCGTACGCCACCGCTCAGATGAAGGCGCGCTGGACCGCGGATGTGCTTCCCAAGTACGCCACTCGCCTTGGCGCGCTGATGCCCATCTTGCATGACATTCAGCACGCGTACCGGCATGTTCCCTACCAAGCACAGCTGGAAATCGCAGAGTTCTTGGGGATTTCGCCCTCCGATGTCTTGGACACCGTGAGCTTCTACGACGAATACACCGTTGAGCAGCGCGGCGTAGTCACCATTGGTGTCTGTCACTCCATCGCCTGCGAGCAGTGCGCGTGCTCAAGCACCAAGCTGCTCGACTGCGCGCGCGAGCGCCTTGGAATTGGCGTTGGCGAGACCACCGATGACGGTCAGTTCACGCTCATCGCCATGGATTGCCTTGGCAGTTGCGACACTGCACCCGTGGCGCTGTTTAACGAGACCCTGCACGAATCACTGACGGTCGAGAAACTCGAGAGCCTGATTGTTGACGCTCGACATGTCTCGCCCGGAGGCCATCACTGACATGCCTGCCCCGGAAGACC
>DBCE01000199.1:7434-9234 GCA_002292895.1 Phycisphaerales bacterium UBA966 | reverse complement strand
GTCTGCGTTCATGACATGCCCACGTTCTTTGCGCGCTATGTTTCAGAGCGCATGCGCTTAGCGGGCGTGAATGTAGCGAACGCACGCATTGCCACTGCCGCTGACCCAGCCGCAAGTGCAAGCGGCGCTGTGACCGGTGACACCGTCGGCCCACCCATCACCACTGCCCTCGCGCGCGTGGTGAAGCAGTGCAACACAGAGAGCCAGAACCTGTATGCAGAGAGCCTCCTTAAGCGGATCGGTGCGAATCGATCCGGGCAGAGCGGGACATGGGCGAACGGCGCGGCCGCGATTGCCGCAGAAGTTGATGCGGCGCTCGGAGCCGGTACCGCGGCGAAGGGCCTGGTGGTGGCGGACGGCAGCGGGCTCTGCAAGGAAGATCGCGTGGCACCAAATTTGATGACGGCGTGGCTACGCGCCATCGCCACCGACGCAAAGATCAGCCAAGCGTTCATCAACAGCATGGCGGTTGCTGGTGTCAGCGGCACCGTGCAGAAGCGCTTCAAGGGTTTAGACACTGAGCGTGTCTTTGTGCCGTGCAAGACTGGCTACATCAATGGCGTTAGCTGCCTGAGCGGGTTGGTTGGTCGCCCCGGCGAGACGCCCCGCTTTGCGTTCAGCGTGCTGTGCAATGACCTCACCAAAGATAAGGACGGCGTGGGGAAGGCGAAGGCACTGCAGGAGAAGATTGTGATGATTCTGGCTGCGGGGATGTGATCGTCACCCCGCCGCGCCCCACGGGTCAACAAGCGCCAGACCAGTGTCAGCAAAGTGACGAACATTGCGCGTGGCAAGCGTGGCTCGCCGCGCAGCGATGATGCCGGCGATCTGGGCATCACGCATGTCAACGGGGCGACCGAGCGCGCGCTGTCGTGCTGCAATCGTCCCGGCAGCAGCGGCGGCGGGCGCGTCGAAATCCAAGATGCGTCCTTGCATGTCCTCGTAGACCGCCTGGTGAAATGCGTTCTGAAGCGCGGTCTTGCGCTCGCCGTCAGGCAGCACATCAATGCCAAACTGCAACTCAAAGAGCGTGATGCTGGTGGTCCAGATGGACTCAGGCGCCAGACCATTCAGCCAGCGCACCACCGCGCGGTCCGGCTCCACTCGCATGAGCGCCGAGAGCACATTGGTGTCCAGGACGATCATTGACCGAAGCTCGGAGGCTCGAGGGTTCGCGGCGGGAGTTGTGCAAGGCCTTCCGTCAGTCCGATGCGTGCGAAGCGTTCGGACATGCGCGTTCCGAGCGGCTGCACATGCGCCGGGCGCGCCGCACTTGCCAGCACTGCCGAACGGAGAATCTGCCGCACTTCTTCTTCCATGCTGCAGCCATGAAGTTCGGCCAGCGCGCGGATTCGGTCGCGGATGTCATTCTCAAGATTTCGAACAATGAGTTGTGCCATGAGTATGAATGATAGCATGATATCTCTTATTTTCAATGTAAATCTGCTGCGTTCCATCAGCCAGATCACCATACGTGCAGATTCCGCCATCACCAACATTGACGCGGAATTCCATCGATGATCTTCACAGGCGTGCGTTTCCGCCGTGATTTACGAATGAGCCTGCACGCACCCCTAGACTCCACCAGATGCGAACGGACTCGCTCATTCCCGCGCAGGACGCGCACGGGTCGGACGCCTTCGGGCAGGACCACCCGGGCCTTGATGCCGCTGTCTTTGACGACATCCAACGCGTCTGGGGATTCGACACCCTGCGTCCGCTGCAGGCCGAAGCGATCGCCGCGGGCATTGCTGGCCGCGACAGCCTGGTGGTCATGCCAACGGGCGGCGGCAAGAGCCT
>DBCE01000199.1:0-7350 GCA_002292895.1 Phycisphaerales bacterium UBA966 | reverse complement strand
CCGCTGATTGCCTTGATGAAAGACCAAGTGGATGGACTGCGCACCAACGGCTACCCCGCTGCGTCGCTGCATTCGGGCATGACCAACGAAGAGCGCGATGACGTGCGCCGCGCCGTTCGCGCTGGCGAAGTGCGCTTACTGTTTGTGTCGCCGGAACGCCTGCTTGCGCCGGGGTTCGATACATGGCTCGGCAGCGTGGGTGTACGCGCCATCGCCATTGATGAGGCGCACTGCATCAGCCAGTGGGGCCACGATTTCCGGCCGGAATATCGGCAACTCAAGCAACTGCGACGCATGTTCCCAGGTGTCAGCCTGCACGCATGCACCGCCACCGCCGCGCCGCCAGTGCGCGATGACATCGTTGCGCAGCTGGAATTGATCGATCCGCTGGTATTGGTTGGGAATTTCGATCGCCCCAACCTGATTTACCGCATCGAACCGCGTATTGATGGTCGCAAGCAGATTTTGGGCGTTCTTGAGCGGCATCGTGGCGATGCGGTGATTGTCTATTGCATGAGCCGCAAGGAGACGGAGGCGATCGCGGAGTACCTGAGCAAGGAGAAATTCAATGCGGCGTGCTACCACGCAGGCATGACTTCGATCCAGCGCTCCAAGGTGCAGGAGCGATTCACCGCTGAGAAGCTTGACATTGTGGTGGCCACCGTGGCGTTCGGCATGGGCATTGATCGCAGCAACGTGCGCGCCGTGGTGCACATGACTATTCCAAAGAGCATCGAGCATTACCAGCAGGAAACCGGGCGTGCTGGGCGCGACGGCCTGGAGAGCGAATGCGTGCTGTTCCATTCATACGCTGATGTGGTGAAGTGGAATTCCATCACTGAGCGCAGCACCAACGAGGCGCGCGCGCGACTGGATGAGGAGGGTGCGGACGCCGAGGCGTACGAGGCGCTTGATGCGTCCGTGGCGCAAGGTCGCGTGCAACTTGAAGCGATGCAGCGGATGGCAAGCGGCGCTGTGTGCCGGCATCGATGGCTTGTGGAGCATTTCGGGCAGCGTTACGAGCCAATTGCGCGCGAAAGCCGCGCCGGTGACGCGAACGGTTGCGGCGCGTGTGACGTGTGCATGCAAGAAGTGCGCATGGCCACCGATTCCACCACCGTGGCTCGCAAACTACTGAGCGCCGTGGTGCGCACCGGTCAGCGCTACGGCGCTTCGTATGTGGCGGATGTGGTGCGCGGCGCGGAGACCGAGGAAGTTGCGCGGCGCGGGCACGCTTCGCTGCCGACGTACGGGGCGCTGAAGGATGATGACAAGAAGACGCTGACCAGTTACATCTTTCAGTTGGTGGAGCGCGGATTGCTTGCGCGCACCGATGACGAACACCCCGTGCTGGTGTTAACGGTTGAGGGGCATCGCGCCCTGCGTGGCGAAATGGAAGTGGCACTGCGCGCGCCGCCGCGTGGGCGTGGGCGCAAGCATGCAACGGCCGCGGCGGTGCACGGCGCGCATGAAGTGGACGCGTCGCTCTTTGATCGATTGCGCACGTTGCGGCGCGAACTTGCCACCGCGCGCGGCGTGCCGCCGTACGTGATCTTTAGCGATGCAACGCTGATGGAGATGGCTGCTCGAAAGCCGCAGTCACTCAATGAATTTGCGGAGATCAAGGGCGTGGGTGAGAAGAAGCTGGCAGACCTTGGGCTGACGTTCTTGCGGGTGATTAATGAGTGACGGCATCGCCCCGTCAGTCATGCCGCCAAATCCAAGAACGGATTGAGCGGAACGGCTTTACGAGAGATTCAGCTCAATCTCAATCGTGCCGTTGATCTTGTCCTGCATGATGCCGATCTTCTGCTCGCGGGCGAGCTCAAGCATTGCCAGGAACAAACCGATCGCCTCGCCGCGGCTGCGACCCTTGAAGATGTCTTGCAGCGTCATTCGCTTCTCGGGCGCATGATCAAGGCGGTCCACCAAGTCTGACTGATGCAATGAAATCGGCGTGTCGTCGTACTCCACGCGGTGGTCGCCCACCTTGGAAAGATCAATGCCCGCAACGATCCGCTCGTAGGCCTCAATCAAGTCCATCATGTGGACGTCTTCCATGTCGTACTCGCGCTCGGGCTCTTCAGGGAGCGTGGCGCCGCGACCGGATACCGACCAACGCTGCGCGAACTCCTGGCGCAGGCGCGAAAGTTCATCCGCTGCGGTGCGGTACTTCTGATACGCAAGCAACTGCTTGACGAGCTCGAAGCGTGGGTCGGTGTCATCCAGCGCCCCGCCCTCGCCGCCTTCACCCGGGCCGCGCGCACTTGCAGGCGTCAGCGTTCGACTCTTAATTTCCACCAGCGTGGCGGCCATCACCAGGAACTCGCCAGCAACATCAATGTCAATGGTGTGCAGCTCCTTCAGGAACGCAAAGTATTGCTCAGTGATCTGCCGGATCGGAATATCCGCAATATCCACCTCCGCCCGACGGATCAGGAAGAGGAGCAGGTCCATAGGACCCTGAAAACTGTCGAGCCGCACTTGATAATCGTCCTGGAACGCCATTGCGGGAAGCGTACCGCGCGGCGCGGGTAAACTCGCCGCATGACCGGATCCCCAAAGGCAGAACCGACTCAGGCAGCCACCGAACGCGAAGAAACTGCCTTCATTTCAGAGGCAATGCTCGCCGAAGCTGAGGCCGTTCGCCGTACCGCCGCCCGCGCCGCCGGCGAGGATGCCGAACACTGGCGCAACGCCGTCACCCTGCTCGACGCCTGCACCGGCCACGTCATGGTCTCCGGCATGGGTAAGAGCGGTCTGGTTGGCGCCAAGATCGCTGCCACCATGTCAAGCCTTGGACTGCCCGCGCACTTCATGCATCCAAGCGAGGCGGTCCACGGCGACCTGGGGAGACTCCGAGCTGGCGATGTGGCGGTCCTGATCAGTTACTCCGGCGGCACTGAAGAACTGGTCAACCTGGCCGCCATTCTGCGCACTGACGGGATCCGTCGCGTGGGTATCAGTTGCAATCACCAGTCACACTTGGCGCGGCTTTGCGATGTGCATCTGGCCATCGGCGACGTGGTGGAAGCATGCCCGCTCAACCTGGCACCCACCGCAAGCACCACCGCCATGTTGGCCATGGGCGATGCGTTGGCGCTGGCGGTGAGCCGCCGCCGCAACTTTGCAGCCGATGATTTCCATCGCCGTCATCCGGGCGGTTCGCTCGGCGCTGGCTTGAAGAGCGTGACAGAGGTGCTTCGATTCCGCGTTGGTGACACCCTGAGCACCGTGCGCGAAGATTGCACCGTTGCAGACGCACTGCGCACCACCGGCGACGGTCGTCGCGCAGGCGCGCTGGTGGTGGTTGACCAAGACGGCCGACTCTCTGGCATCTTTACTGACGGCGACCTGCGCAGACGCGTCAACGAACTCGGCGCTGCGCTTCTCACCAAGAAGGTGTCGGAAGTCATGACTGCCCGCCCAAGTTCACTCTCGTCGGACGCATTGGTGCGCGACGCCGTGCAGCTGGTGCGCGAACGCCGCCTGGATGAAATTCCAGTGGTTGATGCACACGGCAGACCGCTCGGTCTGATTGACGTGCAGGACCTGGTTTCGATGAAGGTGATCGACTTAGACAGCTGATCGCAAGCGATCCAAGTATCCCTGCAGCGCGCTGAAGCTGAATGATTCAAGCCACTCGCGCGGCGCGGAGATATTGAAGCGGCGGATCTGCTCCACCACTTGGCTCTTGGTCATACGGTCGGTGAAGGCATCAGACATCGGCGGGCCTCACGGAGGTCGTTTGGGCGTCCTGCCTCAGAATGCGATTCGCCCGACGATCGGGCGCAGTGCGGCTCCGCCGCATGAGTGGCATCGGCGGACTGACCGGGATGGCTTGAAAGTCTGGCGAGACCGGTTTCAGGCATGCCAGCGTGCGCTTCTCAGGGGTGCAGAACAATGCCGGTGCGCTCAAATTGGGTTTCGTTTCGAACCTTGCCACGCACGATCCGTATGGATCTTGGGTGCCGGGGTTCCCTGCACCCATCAGAGTTTGCGGTGCACGGCTGGCGTGCTCATCAATGAACCCATACCTACTGAAGCTCATCGGTGTTCCTCTCGCGATTGCGGCAGCCTGCGGCGCGGCAACGTTTGCCAACTGCCCTGCGGACGGCAATGGCGATGGGGTCGTGGATGGATCCGACCTTTCATCAACCTTGAACTCATGGGGACAGCCATCGGCGTATGACCTGAATGGCGACGGCACCACCGATGGCAGTGATCTTGCGGGGGTGCTGCAAGCGTGGGGTCCATGCGAAACACCCGCACCAACGGATGGTTTCACTCAAGTGCCGTTCACCCACTACATCCAGTTTCCGTGGGATTTGCAGTTAAGCGATCGCTATTCACTGACCAATGGCATCCATGATTTCAAGGTGTACAGCACGGATCAACCATTCCAATCGGGCAGTACCACTCAGCCGCGCACCGAGATGCGCATCAACAATAATTACACCAGCGGGGTCTGGCAATTTGAAGGTGATCTCTTTGTGCCTACTGGCACTACTGGGGTGGCCGTGATGCAAGTGTTCGGCGGAAGCACCTCGTCCACCTCTTGCCAATTGCGGGTCTACAACGGTTCGTTGTGCTACTACACCACGCCCATCATGAACAACATTCATGACACTTGGATTCACGTAAATGTGATCCATGATGCGAATGCGCACACGGTTTCGGTCTATCTCAACGGGACATTCGTTCGGTCAGCACCAGACCGTGGGCCGGCAACTTACTACTTCAAGTGCGGCGTGTATCAGCAGAACAATTCCAGCGCACTGATGCAAGCTGAGTGGGCGAACATCAAAGTTTGGAGTGGCCCCGCTTGAGGTCTCCAAGCATGCGCTTCAAGACGCTCACGCGCAAGAGGCTGCGAACGCGGGTCACCAGTTCCAGCTTATTGACTGGCTTGGTGAGGAAGTCATCGCAGCCGCACTCGACGGCGCGTTCAAAGTCACCCACTTCGTGAAGCGCGGTGACCATGATGATGACGGTGTCGCGCAGGTCCGGGTTCTGCTTGATCTTCTGGCAGACTTCAAAGCCTGACATCTTGGGCATCATGACATCAAGAAGCACCAGATCCGGCTTAAAGCGCTCGGCCTGTGCCATGGCGTCCAACCCGTCCACCGCCGTGGCGATCTCTACGGGCAGCGACTCCAGGTACGCCTGCACCAGTTCGGTGTTCTGCTGGTTGTCATCCACCACCAGCACCCTGCACCCCCGAATGTCCACCTGGCTGGAAGCCTCATCCAGAGCGAGCGTAATGGGGTCGTTAGGAGTGGTGGGCGTGGGCATAACCGGGATTCTACTGACAGCCTCAGAGGGAACGCAGGGGTCCTTAAATTGGTCCGGGAGGAACGGGACCAATTTCGGAATCGGGTGATGGGTTGCACCCGTGGATTGCGTAATCGTAGGACAGAGCACTCCATGCGCACCAACCCCCATTCCACGCGTTGTTCCGGAATTGTCGCCCCGCTTGGCCTTTGCCTTGCCCTCGCTGCGAGCGCGAACGCCGGCGTTTACACCACCACCTACACGCTCACCACGCCGTACACGGCTTCCACGCCGCAGGTGACGCACGTGGTCGTGAACTGGTCAACCAACCTGACCTCCGGGGTCGTCCATGAGACTGATCTCACGGACTGGAGCATTCGCCTTGATGGCGGCGGCAGCAATGTCTACACAGACAACGTGATTGTGGCGGGCGAGGTGCAGTCGATCGGCGGCGTAAGCCGCTCGGTGACAAGCATCATGTTTCAGTTCAACCTGGGCACGAACACCGCAGGCGAATTTGACAACATGCTGACGGGCTCCGCTCTGACCGGCGCCACTGGTACTGCGTACAACATCTACAGCTACCTGAACGGCTTGCCATCGCCTTACTCGACGCTTGGCCTGTGGTCGAACGGCAACGAAGCAACCCGCCAGTTGCCGGGCTACTCGTCGGTAGTGACCGTCCCGGGCCCGGGTGCATGCGCACTCCTCGCCCTCGCCGGAGCCCGAACGCGGCGTCGCCACCGACCAGCCTGAAAATGGTCCGGGAGGAACGGGACGAATTTATGCTGCGGCGTTGACTGTGTGATTTATGTACGTGCCCTTTCCACTTGATAGCGAAACCACCCATGAACTTTCGATCCACGCTTCGTACTCGCGCCCTCTTGGTTCCTGTTGCCGCTGCTGCCCTGCTGACGAGCGGCGCTAGTGCTGGGCTCTATCAGTACTCGCTGAGCTTTGCCAACGGCTTTGTTGCCGAGGGTCAGTTCTCCACCAAGACAACTGCGCCGGCAAGCTTTGTTGAGAAGAACCCCACAATCACTGGCGAAACCACTGGGTCATGGGACTACAGCGCACTCACCCCGGCCCCGTATGCCACCACTTACCTGGAATCGCACACCATGCGCGTCCTGCAGAACGGCACGGTGCTTGACCAATCAACCACCGTCCTTGCTGGCGTGTGCTCGGACACTTTCTTGTATCTCAACTTCAGCGATCTTGGCACCCCTGCGATCGCAGCGCTCGACTTCTCCACGGTGCGTCCGAGCGCAACTTCGTACTACTTCGTTTCCAACGGCTCAAATCCGAGCGGCAACACCGTGGCGTTTGGCAGCACGGGATACAACCTATTTCTGTTTGATGTTGCAACGTCGCAAGGCACGTACATCGCCACGGCAACATCACTCACCGTGACAGCCGTTCCAGCGCCGGGTGCGTTGGCAGTGCTTGCAGCCGCGGGCATTGGCATTGGTGGTAGTCGACGCCGCAAGGCATGAGCCGAGCGCGCCGCTGAACTCAGCGCCGTTCCTTCAACACAACCGCGATCTCGTCGAGCCGTTCCGAAATTCCACGAAGGAGCCGCAACTGCTCTTGCGATGGCGCGCTTGTTTCGCCACCGTCGCGGTGGACTGTTGCCGTGGAAGCGTCACCCGCGCGGTGCGCACGAAGGGCCTCACGCGCGGCGAGGATCCGATTGCGGAAATCCTGCGCGTCGATGATCCCCGTCAGTTGCATGTCATGCGCCTGGCCCGCACTGTGACCCGCGGTCTCAAACTTGATGGTGCTCAGGTTGAAACGGCGAAGCACCGGGCCCTCAACGAACGTGACGTCCTGGATGTTCTCAAGGGGGATCGTCTTCTCGACCTGGAAGAGAATGCCCTTGCGGAACCGCAGCGTCCGGTCGGAAAGCTCGCACTGCAGCAGGTCGTAGTAGTGCCGCGACCACCATTGCCCCACACCGCAGAACCAGACCAGCGCCACCGGGAGGCCGATGATGGAGACGACCATCGCCAATCCGACAGTGACGACCAGGTACGTCCGGTAGAGCGGGTTAAACCGGGCAGTATGGATGACGTT
>DBCE01000033.1 GCA_002292895.1 Phycisphaerales bacterium UBA966 | reverse complement strand
GTCGGCCAGGCACCCGGCCACGCCACTCCGCTGGCCCACCCCGAGAGACCTCCGCGCGCGCAACCCCTTGTCGCAAAACGCCGTACGCACGCCGCAAAACGCGAACGCCCCGGCCGTGTGGCCAGGGCGTTCACTCTGAACCGGTCGGCGCGCCAGTTTCGCGCGCGCCTCTTGAAGTAGNNGACGCGCCCTCGTGGAGGACGCGTCTCTCGTGCGTTTGGCGAGGGCTGCTGTTCGCAACCACTCTTGAAGTAGCGGGAACTGGATTTGAACCAGTGACCTCCGGGTTATGAGCCCGACGAGCTACCAGGCTGCTCTATCCCGCAATACGAAGGAGCAATTGTAGCGAAATTCGCATGGATGTCAAGGTGCTTATTCCGTAGGCGCATCGCACCGCCGCCGTCACGCCGGCGCATGCTTCTTCGGCAACATCACGCTGAGCACCATGCTGCCGCCGATCACGCCCACGATGAATGCCAGCGACCAGCCCATCGGGAAGTGCCCTTCCCAACTCGCCGGATACCAACTCTCCGGAAGCGTCATCTTGATGCCCACAAAGACCAGCACGATGCCGAGACCGTACTTCAGCATGTGGAACTTGTCGTGCGCGCCCGCAAGCAAGAAGTACAAGCTGCGCAGGCCAAGGATGGCAAAGACATTGCTCGTGAAGACGATGAACGGCTCTTTGGTCACCGCAAAGATCGCCGGCACACTGTCCACTGCAAAGACGATGTCGCTCACTTCAATCATGATCAGCGCCACAAAGAGCGGCGTGCCAACCCAGCGGAGCGCCTGCTTGCCAGTGCCGTGTGGATCAGGCGCAAGCTCCTTGACAAAGAAGTCCTGACCGTGGAACTTGGAGGTCAGCGGCACAAACCGCCGCAGCAATTTCAGGATCGGATTGTGCTCCGGATCCTTCTCTTTCTCCGGGGCAAAGATGATCTTGATGCCCGTGAACACCAAGAAGACGCCAAAGACAATCACCACGGCCTTGTACTGAATGAGCGCCGCGCCGATCGCAATGAACACTGCTCGGAACGCCAACGCACCCAAGATGCCATAGAACAAGATGCGGTGCTGCAGCGTGGAAGGAATATTGAAGAACCCAAATATCACCACGAACACAAACATGTTGTCCACTGAAAGGCTCTGCTCCACCACAAAGCCAGTGAGGAACTGCAACGCCACTTCCTTGGCTGCAACGGCGGGAGTGAGATAGCCAGCGGCAAGCACTGATTCAACGCGATCTGCTTGTGGGAATCGGTAACTGCAGTACCACCACAGCAGTCCGCAGAACACCACGGCAAGCGACATCCAGATGCACGTCCACGTGGTTGCCTCCTTCATAGAGACAGCATGCGCCTTGCGATGAAACACACCCAAGTCCAGCGCAAGCAGCACGAACACGAATGCCGTGAAGCCTGCATAGAACGCCCAGTACTCCGCGAAGGGGAAGAGGATGCTCTCGTTGGCTAAGAGTGTCATCATGTTTGGTTACTCACAGCCCGCGTGAAGCGAGGTACTTCATCATGTCCACGCAACGGTGCGAGTAGCCCGACTCATTGTCGTACCAACTCACTACCTTGAAGAAACGATCATTCAGTTGGATGCCCGCAAGCGAGTCCAAGATGGAACTGCGCGGATCGCTCATGAAATCGCTGGAAACCACTTCTTCGTCGGTGTAGCCAAGGACATCCTTCATAGCGCCATCGGCGGCAGCCTTCATAGCGGCGTTGATGGCCTCCATGCTGGTTGGCTTGGTGGAACGGAAGGTGAGGTCAACGCAACTCACGTTGGCAGTCGGCACGCGGAAACTCATGCCGGTGAGTTTGCCCTTCACTTCTGGAATGCACAAGGCGCAGGCCTTTGCTGCACCCGTCGATGCCGGAATGATGTTCATGTACGCATTGCGCCCGCCGCGCCAGTCCTTCTTGGACGGACCGTCCTGCGTGGGCTGGGTGGCGGTGACTGCGTGAATGGTTGACATGAGGCCTTCCTCAATGCCGCAGAGGCCAATGAGCACCTTCACCACCGGCGCAAGGCAGTTGGTGGTGCAACTGGCATTGGAGATGATGGTGTCCTTGGCTGGGTCGTACTGCTCGTGATTCACCTTGTAGACAAAGGTGCGGATCTTGTCGTCGCTCTTAGTAGGCGCACTGATGATGACGCGCTTGGCGCCCGCGGCAAGGTGCTGGCTCGCACCTTCGAAATCAACGAAGCGTCCCGTGGACTCAAGAACGATGTCCACTCCAAGCGTCTTCCATGGAAGCTTGGAGGGCTCCTTCTCACTCAGGCACAAGGTCTTCTGACCGTTGCACTCAAACCCGTCCGCCGTCGCGGTGACGCGGTGGCCGAATCGACCATGCATGGTGTCATAGTTCACAAGGTAGGCAAGGCTGTCCGAGGGGACAAGGTCATTCACCGCCACCACTTCGATGCCCTGTTGCAGGCATGCGCGGTAGACAAGGCGACCGATGCGACCGAAACCGTTGATGGCGATGCGAAGTGCCATGGATGGAGCTCCTGCTTCCTAAGAAATGCGAACCCGCGCATCCGGCGGGTAGGGGGAAGAGGATATCCGCGCCTTGAGTGCAGGGAGCGGCTCGAATAGCGCGGCGCGGGCGCGGCGCGGGCTCCACGCGGGCACCTCATGCGCCCAAACCGATCACCCCGCGCTACCGGGAGCAGGCTTTCGCCGTGAAAAAGCCACCGCCGCATCCAAGAGCCACGGGAATGCAGTGATCACGCCAGCCGCGACGCGCGTTGGAACGCTCGTCCAGATTTCCGTTCGCCGCGTGCCGATGGAACGCGCGATGGCGCGCGCCACTTTCTCCGGGCGTTGCACGAAGAACTTGGACATCTCATGAATTGCATACAGCTGCCGAGCGTTCGGCGCGAGCGATTCGCGCACCACGTCAAAGAACTCGGTGCGTGTGGTCACTGGGTGCACGCTTGAAACCATGATGCCGTGCGGGCGCAACTCAAACGCCATGGCGCGCGCCATGTGCGCTTGCGCCGCTTTGCTGGCGCTGTACGCGCCGAACGCCGGCATGGTGAACTTTGAAACGCAACTTGAGCACATCAACAGGTGACCGCCCCGCCCCGCAGCAATCAGTCGCCGGGCGGCATCGCTGCAGAGCTCGGCGCTTGCAAAGAAATTGGTCTCAAACATGGCGCGGAGTTCTTCACTGGTGGTGGCGTGCACTGATCGCTCCATACCGTAACCAGCGTTGGCGTAGACAACATCAAAGCGGCCGAATGCGCGCTCCGCTGCGTCAAGGATGGCGGCCGATGCGCCAACTTCCGCAACATCCATAGTGAGCATTTCCGTGCGCACCAGTCGCTTGGCTGCATCGGATGCGCGCGCGGCAACTTCAGAAAGTCGATCACGACGACGCGCCACAAGCACAAGGTCGTAGCCCATGCGCGCCAATTCGATGGCGGTGGCGGCGCCAATCCCAGCACTGGCGCCAGTGATGATGGCCACGGGGCGATCATGGCGGAGTGTTGTGCGCTGCGATTGGTGCACTACTGGCGCAGATGGAGTGGACGTTGTCACTTCCCTCACGATACCCGCCCCTCTGATCTATTCTGCCCAACATGCACTGGCACCCTTCTGCAATTCTTTTACTTGTATTGTGCGCCGCGATCGGCGGGCATTCCGAGGCGTGTTCAACCTCCTCCGCACCGTCCGAACATGTTTTACTTGCGGAAACTCAAGCGGAAACATCCCTGCAACCGCCCGCTGCTGAATCGTCAAACACCCAGAAGTCGCCAGGGATAGCCGCGAATTCGATTGGCACGCTTCACGTCGGCGAGCACGTCGCGCCGATTGAAATTGGCGATGCACTTCCACCGCATCAGCGCGGCATGAAACTGCGTGTTGGTGTTTGTGATCTTCCGCCGTGGACCATCGCGCCTACGGAATCCAGGCCCTACTGGTCAGGGCTCGGAGCGTTGGTCTGGAAGAACACTGCTAAAAATCTGGGCATTGACTACACGCTCTCCGTGCACACGTTTCCAAGTCTTCTTGAGGCGGTATCCAAGGGTGATATTGATATTGCCATGACGGGCATTCCAATCATTCCTGAGAATATTTCGCGATTTGGCATGACACCACCCTTTGATCAAAGCGGAATCTCCATCGCAACGCGTGTTCATAGCGCGCTGAGTTTCGCATCGGTCACCGAGCGAGTCATTGCCGCCGAGATCACCATTTGGTTGATCGCGCTGCTCGGGTTCGCTGGACTATTTGGCTTCATGTTCTGGCTAGTGGAGCGTAAGAAAAACTCAACCATTACTGGCTCCGGTCTCCGCGGCTTTGGCGAGTCCATGTGGTGGAGCCTGACCACACTGGCAACCGTGGGCTACGGCGACCGCGTTCCCACAACCGGTAAAGGCAAGATCATTGGTGCCCTGTGGATGGCGTCCGGATTTCTATTGATGACGATTGCTGCGGCCGTATTCACTTCCGCGCTCACCGCCGCTCAATTGCAGCCCTTGGTGAAGAGTCCAACGGAACTCATCACTTCACGCGTCGGCGTTGCCATCGGCACTACCGGGGACACGTATGCCACACGGGTCAATATTCCCGCCGTGCGCTTTGCCACCTTTGAACAAGCAGTGACCGCACTGCGTGAAGAGCAAATCGATGCCATCGTGGGCTCCAGTACTACGCTTGCCTATTTGGTGGAGCAGTACCCCGGCGACCATATCACCGTGCTGCCCCGGCCACTGCTGCGTGACTTTGTGAGCTTTGGCACTCGCTTTGGGCTTGACCCGGCTCTCGAAAAGCGCATCGAACTGGAAGTTGTGAAATCGGCGGTATCAGCGGAATACAGCGCTATGCGCGCCTCGATGCTCGGACGAGTTGACGCTGCCTCGGAACAGGATGAAAAGATGCAGACACGCTGAGCAGGGGTACCGAGCGCCCGCGGCGTTCACCCACTGCACCCTCCCTGCGCCACAACTGCACCCCACTGCCCCGTAGTATCAACGCATGGTCGAATCTACCCAAGTGCGGACTCACGCGGACATTCGCGGCATCATCGGCATGGTGCATGTGGGTGCGCTTCCAGGAACGCCGCGTGGACATCTTTCGCCGCAAGCGTTGGTCGCGCACGCTGTTCGTGAAGCGCGCACGCTGCGTGATGCCGGGTTCGATGCAGTACTGATTGAGAACATGCATGATCGCCCGTACTTGGGCGGCGGTATCGGCGCGGAGATCGTGGCCTGCATGTCAGCGGTATGCGCCGCGGTGCGCGCCGCCGTGGACTGCCCCATCGGAGTTCAAATTCTCGGCGGTGGTTCGCGCGAGGCCGTTGCGGTGGCGCACGCCACTGGTCTTGATTTCGTGCGCGCTGAAGGTTTCGTCTTTGCACACGTGGCTGACGAAGGCCTGATGACTGAGGCGGCCGCTGGTCCACTGTTGCGCTTCCGTAAATCAATCGGGGCCGACCGCGTGAAGGTGTTTGCAGACATCAAGAAGAAGCACGCCGCGCACGCCATCACCGCGGATATTGACATTGCTGCATGCGCCCGCGCCGCAGAGTTCTTTCTTGCCGACGGAGTGATTGTCACGGGCACGGAAACCGGCGCTGCAGTTGACGAAGCCGAACTCAACGCGGTGCGCGCAGCCAGCAAACTTCCCGTATTGACTGGAAGTGGTGCAACTCCACAGAGCGTGGCCCGGCTGCTTTCCAACGCCGATGCGGTCATCGTTGGTAGTTATGTGAAAGAAGGCGGACGATGGGAGCATGACGTTTGCCCCAAGCGCGCTGCAGAATTTGTGAACGCAGCGCGCGGCGCGCGTCGCGTGGAGGCCCCCGGAATGGAGGCTGTTCGCGCCATGTTTAGCGGTCGCCCAACCAGCACCTAAGGTCATCATGCTTGCCTACGTCAATGGATCACTTGTCCCCGAAGAACACGCCAAGGTCAGCGTGTTTGATCGTGGATTCCTGTTTGGCGATGGCGTCTATGAAATGGTGCGGTTCTTTGGTGGCGTTGGCGTGGCACTGGACCTTCATCAGGCGCGGCTTGCACGAAGTTTGGAACTCACCGGAATTGTGGGCTTTGACGCACGGACGCTCGTAGATATCTGCGCCGCACTCCTTGAAGGTAACGCCCTGACTGACGCAGGTATCTACATACAGATCACGCGCGGCGCGGGCACTGCGCGCGCACATATGCCTGTACCAGGACTGGTTCCAACCGTCGTCGCACTTGCCTCACGCAGTGCACCGCTTGCAGAGTTCCACGCACCAGAAACACTGCGCGCCATTGTTCGTCCGGACATGCGCTGGCATCGCTGCGAAATCAAAACCATTGCGCTGGCTGGAAACATCTTGGCATTGATTGATGCACAGGGTGCTGGTGCCGAAGAGTGCATCTTGATTCGCGATGGCTTAGTGAGTGAAGGCGCGTACACCAACGTTGGCATCGTTCGCGGCGGAACACTGATCACCTGCCCACTTGATGACACTGCAGCGCCAGTACTGCATGGCACCATGCGCTGCTGGATGCTTGAAGCCGCGGGCGACGCAGGAATTCCTGTTGAAGTGCGGCGCGTTCATGAACACGAACTCTGTGAAGCGGACGAAGTGCTCGTTCAGTCCAGCCGACGCCTTGTCAGCGCGGTGACCGAACTTGATGGCGTGCGGATTGCAAACGGCGAAACTGGACCGGTGTGCCGCGCCCTGTTCGCGGCGATGCATGCACGGATTCATCAGTTGATTCTGAATCCAACATCGCCACGGTAGATACGGGGTAGCAGGCACGTAGTGCGTGTGCGCCGCGTACCTGCGCCGCGCGGAAACTGTATGTGCGTACAGTTTCTATACTTCCCACGAATGTCTTTCCTCCTTGCCATCAGCGTCGGTAACACGCGCACCGCGGTCGGTCACTTCCACGGTGACGACCTCCATGTCGTTCAACACATCGTCAACGGCGATATCGGTGCGGTCATTACCGCGGCGGTGGAGCAGTGGGGCCACAAGTTGGAGTCCGACGGCGATGGCGAGATTGTCATCGCCAGCGTGAATGATGCGGTCGCTTCCGCCATTGAGTCCAAGCTGGCCGCTGAACTTCATACCGACATCTGGCGCCTGGGGCGTGATCTTGAAGTGCCCATCGGCCGCTGCATCGATGAAGACGCAACGCCGGGCCAAGATCGGCTCCTTGCAGCTGCCGCCGCCTATGCCGCGGTGAAGCAGGCAGTAATTGTCATCGATGCCGGCACTGCCATCACGGTGGACTTTGTTGATGGCGAGGGCGTCTTCCATGGCGGCGCCATTGCACCCGGCGCACAAATGCAACTTGATGCGCTCCACGCGCACACTGCGCAACTTCCAAAGATTCGCTTTGCGCGGCCATCTGACGATGATGCGTTCGGACGCAACACGGTGGACGCGATGCAACTTGGCGTATTTGAAGGCATGCGCGGATTGACGCAAGCACTTGTGGAGCGATACGCCGCCAATTACCGCGCGTTTCCGTTGGTCATCGCCACCGGTGGTGATGCCGAAACGCTCTTCTCTGACAGCGATCTTGTGACACGTGTTGTGCCGGACTTGGTCTTGCGCGGCATCTTGGTCACGGTTCGTGCTGCTGCTGAGGCGGAATGAGCATTGCGTCGCCTGCATGGTGGTGGTCGACGGCCCATACACCTGGCGCAATCGCGGTAGCCCACCTTGATGGCGATGCACACCTCCTGGAAGAAGTGCTGCGCCAACTTACCGGTAAAGAGGCACCACGCACGGGCGAAGTTGCCTGGCGCCGCTTTGGATCGATTGATGATGGCGTGATTGCACGCACCAGTAACCAACACGCGCTCCTCATGCCGCATGGTGGAACGCGCATTCGCGAATTGCTTGATGATCGGCTCGCAGAGCTCGGCGCGCGCACGCCATCCGCTCATGAATCCGCACACGCTGCGTGGCCCGAAGCCGCCGACCGCGTTGAGTGCGCCATGCTCAACACACTCTCCCGTGCAGCCAGTCCGCTTGCCGTTGACCTGCTATCCGCTCAACCCGCGCGCTGGCGGCAGCACACCGAGCCGCCTTTCACGGCCAACGCTTTATCACTCCCATCACCGCGTGACCTTCGGCTCCGTCGCCTGATCACGCCCGCGCGGGTGGTGGTCACCGGACCAACCAACGCCGGTAAGAGCACGCTGCTCAACGCGCTCGCTGGTCGGGCGGTTGCCATTGCGCACCACACCCCGGGAACCACGCGCGATGCGGTCGCTGCACGCATTGATCTTGCTGGCCTCGTGGTGGATTGGTTTGACACACCAGGCGTGCGCCCCGACATGGATCCCATCGAACGCGCCGCTGCGGAACTTGCCGCGCGTGCCCTGGCATGCGCGGACATGGTGATTGAACTGACCGCTCCGGGACTCGGTTGGCACGCCATTGCGGGCGCCACCACTGCGCTCCGCATGCGAGTGCTCAACCAATCGGACCGCGCTAATGCGCACACCTGCCCGGAGCGCAACAGCGCCGATCTTGCCATCAGCGCGCACACCGGCGCGGCGATGGATGAACTGGTTGCCCGCGTTCGCGACGCGCTGGTTCCGCCTGCAGACATGGCCAATTCCACGCCGTGGCGATTTATGGACGGTCTCCCTGCCATCTCCGCCGCCGCATCGGCCTAACTCCGGCTACGCTTCACGCCCCATGAATACAGCAGGACTGATGCAAGGCAAGAAGGGTCTCATCGTCGGCATCGCCAACGATCGCAGCTACGCAACATTCATCACTGAGAGCCTCCTCAAGGCCGGCGCGCAGTGCGCATTCACGCACCTGCCCGGCGAGAAGATGGAACGCCGCTGCCGCAACGCCCTCACCGAACTTGGCCTCACTGACCCATGGCTCATGCCCATGGATGCTGGCAGCGATGCCGATCTTGATGCGGTGTTCGCCAAGCTCAAAGCTGACTGGGGCACCATTGATTTCGTCGTCCACTCGATCGCCTTTGCTGATAAGAGTTGGCTCGAGAAGGGCAAGTTCTGCGCCACGCCGCGCCAAGTGTTTACGCAGGCCATGGACATCAGTGCCTTCACGTACCAGGCCATGGCCGTGCGCGCCGCGGACCTCATGCCGAACGGCGGCGCAATGATTGCGCTCAGTTACTACGGCGCTGAGAAGGCCGTCCCTGGCTACAACGTCATGGGTGTTGCAAAGGCGGCGTTGGAAGCCACCAACCGTTACATCGCCATGGAACTTGGTGCCAAGCAGATCCGCGCCAACGTCATCAGCGGTGGACCACTCAAGACGCTCAGCGCCATGGCCGTTGGCGGCTTTGGCGAAATCCTCGGATGGGTTGAGAAGAAAGCCCCACTGCAGCGCAACATCACCGGCGAAGAAGTCGGCGACACCGCACTCTTCCTCGTCAGCGATCTCTCCAAGGGCATCACTGGCCAGTGCATCTATGTTGATGCCGGCTATTCGATCATGGGCCTGTGAACCGCAGCGCGGCGATCGCTCTTGATCGCCGCGCGTGGTTCTCAGCGGCGGCCACCGCCACCGGAACGACCGCCGCCACCAAACGATCGCCCACCGCCACCGGAGCGGCCGTATCGACCGTAGTTAGAACTTCCACCGCCGCGATTTCCGGCGCCATCGAAGTCATCGCCACGATCGCCACCCCATGAATAGTCGCTGCTGCGATAACCAGCATTCCCGATGTTTCCAGCATCGCCGCGGTTGCCGTTAAATCCATCGCCGCCCTGCTGCCAGCGGTCAGACATCGAAGAACGCCAGTCGCCGTCCGTTCGGGTGGCGCGTTGTTGATTCAGTTCGGAGACTGCGCCCGCGTTGGTAGCGGCGCTCCATTGTCCGTTGCTGTACTTCTCCCATGATCCGCCAGAGCCGCTTTGGTCTCGGTACACCTGACCATCGCGCGTTGAATACACATTGTTGCCTGTCGCCACGGTGGTGTTGCCCTCCGTATGTGCAACGCCCCATGTTCCGTTGTCGGTCTTCACGCCCGCCGCGGTGACTTGATTTCCGGTGGCGGTATTGCCCGCGGTGACTTTGCCTGCCTCCACCGTGTTTCCGTTTGGACCACCAGCTTCCGCAGCTCGACCAGTCGCGTAGTTCCCAGTTTCTGGGTTGTAACCGGCGGCGCGTGCGCCCTCCGCCCACTGACCGGTGTACGCGTTGTCAACATAGCCACGCTGCCCAGCGGCGCGCGCGCCCGTCGATGAGTTGTACGCCGATGCCGTACTGCGTTCCCACGCGCGACCGGTCCACGCGTTGTAGCCCGCGCTGGTGCGCGTCACTGCGTTGACATCGCCCCAGTGTTGATAGACGTTGCCAGTGGTGGCAGCCCAACCACCCGGACCCCACGCTGCATAGCCGTGCGGCCCGTAGGCACCCGCGTATGGGCCCCAATATGGATACGGCCGGTAGTAGTAGTAATCATCATCCATGGCCCAGCCCATGCCGTACGCCATGCCCCAGCCCATCCACGGGTTGTAGGCGGGATTGGTTGCATATCCATAGGTCAGCGGTGCAGCAACCCAAGTATCGCCGATGTACGGGTCGTACACATAGCCCGTTCCGTACACCACCACTTCGTCTTGCACATACGCGCCGAAGTATCCGGGGGTGTAACCCACCAAGACAAACTCCGCGGTGCTTCCGTAAATGCGCACGAACGTCACGTTGTAGTACGGACTGGTTGCAGGAATCGAATAGATCGCTGGCGGAACCCATGTTGCCACAATCCATGATCCATCAAGTGCGTTCGATGCAAACCACACCCCATCCTTGATGGCGTACCACGAAGTTGGCGAAACCATAAACGTCGGAACCGATGCGTTGGATACGGCTTGCAGCGTGGTATCGGCAACGGCCACCATCACCGGAGTGCCGCCAACAATCTGCGGCTTCGGCATGGTCTGCGTGCGTGGTACGCGCGCCATTTGTGGAATGGCGTTGGAGATCATTGCTTCTTGTGACTGTGCAGTGCCGGGGACCGAAGCAAGCACGTTCTCCTTCGCGCTATCAGTTGGGATCATGTGGAACGCCGCGGGAAGATCCGCAGCAGCCCAATACGCCCAGGGGCCCTGCATCGATGGCGCACCGAACCATCGCCCAGAGATAAGTACAAAGTGGATGCCACTGGATGTCACTCGAAAGATGTTGCCGCTGGTATTGGAAACAAACTCCAGACCACTGCTACCAAGAGCCTCCCACTTGGGCGCGCCGTCAGTAACGATGACTTCCGCTGGCTGGGTAGAAACCACAATGCTAGGAACTGACTTTGCGAGCGACGCCACTGGAATGGCGGGCGTTGCGGGTGCGGCGGCGGGACCCGCGGTGGCTGCAGTGCCGGGTGTTGATGCCGCAGCAGCTGCCCCCGCAAGCAGATTCACCGCTGGTTGCGTAGCAGCCCAAGTTGCAGCAGCGGCAAGATCTGCATTCCCCGCAGTATCGCCAACAGTCCACGGACCGGCGAGCGTCTTTGCAGTCATCCACCCATCGGCGATCTTCAACCACCACGCGCGCGCGCTGTCACGCGCAAGAAGCATCTGCGTGTTGATCACGCGCTCCAGTTTCGTTCCTGGAATCTCCTGCAGCGCGGGCTTTCCTTGCACCAACACTAAGACGGTCGGTACGGAAGCAATCGTGATCGCGGGCGGCGCATTGCGAAGCGGCGCCACTTGCACACGCGGCGCTGTTGCCATGGTCGGCACCGCTGCCTCCAAGCGATCAAGCGAAACCATCACGGATCGAGCCCCACCCTTGGCCTGCATCGCCGCTTGCATGGCGGCCTCGGCGGCGGGGTCTTCCGGAAGAGAAACTCCGGTCACCGTGAGGCGCGTCAACTCCACCATGCGGGTCATTCGATTGACTTCCGTGGACGCCGTGAACGAAAATGTTCCGTAGGTCAGGGTCTTGCCGCCAACTGGCCCGCGTGAGAACGCGCATGTACCGGCCAAGGTGCGGGCATCCCACGACTCAAGTGTCGGTGGATACACCGTGACCGTGAATCCACCCGACTCAAAGATGCGCGGCCACGCATCGGCAGCGGATGCCGCGGCCGTCTGAGCAGCCGAGGCAACAGGAGCAGCCGAGGCCGCCCCCGCCTGAATGGCGGCTACGGCGCGCGAGGCGCATACCGTTGCAAGAACTGCAACCAGAACCGACATGCACATACGACTGAATAGGAATGATTTCATTGGTGTTCTTTCGGAATCGCGTGACCAGCATGGAATGACCGCCAAACGCGGTACCGCCCCTACGAACTGCCATCCTAACTGCCGCTTCTCCACCACCCCGCCGCGGTTATAATCCCACACTCACTGCATGCGTAGCTCAGCTGGATAGAGCATCGGTCTTCGAAACCGAATGTCGTTGGTTCGAATCCAACCGCGTGCGTTTCTGATTTGCCTGATTCGTGTCGCTCGCCTGTTGCCCCACATGACTGTTCGCAAGACCCCTGACATTCGTGTGGAGCCCGTTCGCAATGGGCACGGAATTGTGGCGCTCAAGGCGTTCCGACCCGGCGACCTGGTCTGCGCCATCAAGGGCACCATCGTCAGCAGCGATCAAGTTTGGAAATACTGGGACACCAACCCGCGTATGGCCGCCAACTGCATGCGCTACGACGCGGATCGATACCTGAACCCCGAAGGCGAGGTTGGCGCATTCGCCAACCACTCATGCCAGCCGAATTCGTTTGTCCTGAAAGAGGGACGACGATTGGTGATTCGCGCCATCAAGCCAATCGCCGCGCATGACGAAGTCACCCACGACTACGCGACACTGATCGGTGCTGACGATATTTGGAAGATGCGATGCAATTGTGGTGAGCCGCGGTGCCGCAAGACGGTGCAGAGCTTTCACAAGTTGCCGGCCGGATTACTCCGTAAGTACAAGGCGTTGGGCGCCATTCCGGACTTCATCCTCTCCACCCCCTGAACTCCGCGAGACGGTCGCGCACTATCAGCGCCCCACCGCCTCGCCCGAAGTTCCCCCGCGCAAGAATTCTCTTACTGACCCGGGAAACCGCCCATGGAACCACCCATGCGGCTCGACATTCCAGGTCCCCACGCATCGAACGGATCGGGCACTGGAACAGTGTTGGACTGGGTAGCAGCAGGTGTAGTAACGGTTGGTGCAACCACTGGCATCTGCGCATCATCCGGGATCCAGTCATTGTCAACATCCAGTGCAAGTCCTGAACGAATCTCGCAGATGTCAATGAGGCCGTTGGCGTTCATGTCCTGTGCAAATCCAGCGCTGACTTCGTATCCGTCAGGCAAACCATTGGAATTGCAGTCGGGATCGCAGGAATCAGGGACGCTGTTGCCGTCGCGATCAGAGATCCAACCCATGGCGATCTCTTCCTCGTCAGACACACCGTTCTGATTGCAGTCACCAAAGCACGATGTATCAAAGACGTTGCCATCACCAAACGCGAAGTCTCCGCCCAAGGCGAACGCTTCAGCGCCGCACAGGCGACTGGACGCAATGCGCACACCAGCGCCGCGACTGAAGAGGCTCCGTGCCTCGTCGCTGAAATTACCGGTGAAGGTGCATCGCGAAACATCCGCGATCCCACCCAAGAGATACACCGCGCCGCCCGACTCAATGGAGCGATTACGGGTGAAGTCAGTGCCATGCAATTCAAAGGTGGTGTTCTCACCAAACACAGCACCGCCCCAGGCGCCGCTGCGAGTGGAATTGTCCTCAACGGTGCACGCCAAGATGGAGACATTTCCACCCTTGCTGTACAAGGCACCGCCGAAAGTAGCTGAGATATTGTGTCGGAAAGTGCATGCAACAAAGCTTGGCGAACCACCTTCGTTGCTCACTGCGCCGCCGGACTTCTCGCTGCGGTTGTCATCAAACTTGCAACCGCTGAAGGTGCCGAGGCCGTCGCGCATGACGACGCCGCCGCCTTGATTGCCTGCGATGTGTGAATCGCGCACATCAAAGGACACGCCGTCAAAGATCATGCCAGTGCCAGTTTCGCCACGACCACCAACTACAGAAATGCCGGTCACGGAAATCCGCTGCTCAGCACTGCCGCTGAAACTCAACACGGCGCCGCGACCAAAGCCACGAACAACCGTGACATCTGATCCGGCTCCAGTAATGGTCAAGGACTTTCCGTCCACCACCACTGCACCCACGTAGGTTCCTGGGGCAATCCGAATGGTTGCGCCATTGTTGGCAAAGTCGGCGGCGGCTTGGATCGACGAAGCCTCGGTGGGCACGTCAATCACGCCATCGTCAAGAGCATCAAACGCCACGGCAGGTCGAATGAACTCAGCGTTCGCGCCGCGCGTAAAGAAACCACCGCGCATGGCGATGAACACCGCGGCCAGCAAGAAAGTGCCAATACCGGCACTGGTGGCTGCGTGGGTTCCGAAGTGGCGGACCGTTGAGGTTGGTGCAATGCGTTTCATGCGGGGAACTCCTGAGTGCCGGGCGAGAATTTCGCTTGGCACGGAGGACTGTCGGTTCTGACAGGGCAAGACCGGAGCAAACAACCAGAATTCCGTAAACAATTCAGGTAATTCTGCTCTCCCGGGGGTCCATTTCGGCGTCTGGCGCCCGCTGCGTAACAAATTACCGACCACCTACACTGCCAACGTGCGTCCGAACTGGCTGCTCGCTCTCCTGTTCTCCACCGCGCTCGCCGTCACGGTGCTGCTCGCTGGCTGTGGATCCGGAGCGAACCCCCGCTTTGACGCCTTGCCTGGGCCAATCAGCACCCTCGACCTGGCGATTGCTGCTGCCGATGAAGCTGCGCCGCTCAGCGCCGACGAGTGGGCATCGCTGGAATCGATGCACGACCATTACCTGACCGACTTCGACCGCCTCCGTGTTGAGGCGATCGCTCCGCTCGTGCGCGAAGTCCGTGCGCGTGAGGAGTCCGAGTGGGTTGGCGACCTGGAAACGCTGGGCCGATTTTCACGCAAGCACGCTGTCGTCCTTGGCCGCATCAAGGCGCTCGACGATCGCTTCACAGCTGACGTGTCCGAGGCATTCCATACACGAGCGTCGTTCGTTGATCGCGTGGCCAGCCGACGGGGCATCGATCGCAGCGCTCGCATCATTCAGGGTCTCTCCAATGGCGACGACCGCACGCCAACCCTGCTTGACCTTGAGCCATCCGTACGCGCGCTGGGTCTGAACGCCGCAGAACAGGCGGCAGTGGAGCCAGCACTCGCCGAGTATCGCCGCGATCTTGCGCGTGCTGCGGAACAACTTGCCTCTGCACAGGTGGCCTTGCCAGCAAGCAAACTTGCGGCGCTCAAGAGCGCGGGCGTCAGCGCGGAAACGGTCAAGCAACTTGCCGCGCACGCCAAGGAAAGCGACGCCGCACGCGACGCGCACACTCAAGCTGCCGAGGCGCTTTCCGCGGCCGAGCGCGTCGGTATGCGCCCCATCGCCCGCGCGTTTTCCCAGGTAGATGAAGCGAATCGCCGCGGACTGGCGGCCATGATTGCTGCTCTCCCACCCGAATCCGCCGCCCGGCTCACCGCCGACGACGAACGCCGTCGCACCAGCACCGATCCGTACATTGAAGGCGGACGCTTCATGCTGGATGTCTACGCACGGCACCCACTTGTGCGAAGCGGGCGTGCTAGCCAGACACGCAACGCTGTCGAAGATGCCCGTAACGCTCTTGCATCCGTCGTGCGTCTCAGGATTCAGAACGAGCGCACCCGCCTCAGCGCGGCGGACCGCGGGGAAGCGCCGACCGATGACGGCTCCAAGGCGCGCTTGGATGCGGAACAAACCAAAGCAGTCGCAGCCTTCAAGAAACTGCGCGCCGCCGCCGAGGGCGAGATCGACGACGGCACCCAAGAGCTTCTCGATAAGAGCATCGGTACCACTTCCGATGAAATGCGCGAACTGCTGACGCCTATGTTGGGCGCAGGCAATGCAGACCGAGTGGTGCGCGCGGCCGGCCGCGGGATCTTCCGAAGCTCCCGCGAGCGGAGTGAAGTGCCATGGAACACAGACCACTCCATCGCCGAGCAATTGCTGCTTGCGCCCGGCATGGACCACGAAGCCTTTCATCTGGCCGCTCGCGCGGTGGGCGCCAAAGATGATGATCCACTGGTGGAGCAAATCTGGGATCGACACCAAGCCCGCGTTGATGCGCTCTTGGTGCGCCAACGTGAGCAGATGCGCGTCCTTGAAGCCAAGTCATCCGAGGCCGCCAACCGCGCCACCGAAGATCCAACTGGGTTTGAACGGTCGCTCGGCGAGTATTTGCAATCCCTGCTCGCCGCCGATGGAGAGCGGCGCCAAGCGGATGATGAAACTTTCCGCGAAGTTGCCATCGCCATTGGCCTTTCGGAAGATGACGCTCGATTTGTTCTGGCTCGAGCGGTCTCTGCTTCTCGCAGAGCATCGCTTCCATGGCAGCGCTTTCGGCAAGCGTGGCTCCTTGGTCCACTGTGGGAGTCCGATGCCGATCCAATCTCTGCGGCGCTGATGATTGACAACGAGGTGGAACGCAACGCCGCATTGGTGTTGCTGACTGCGCATGCTGAGCGCCTGAAAACCAGTGCCGATGAAGCACGCCGGGTCGGACTGGAAGCGCTCCGCGACTTTCTTCTGTTTGGCGTGCGTGCCAAGCGTGATGGCAAGGATGGCAGTCCCGAGTCATTCCGCAACGCCCCCGAAGTGCGCGGCATTGTCACACGCGTCCATCAGGCTGGAAAGGCGCGACGCCAATCGCAGCGTGACGCCATCGCTTCGATTGCCGCGATGGACCAAGCGCTTGGCGATCGACTGACCGCCGCGTGGTTGAACGCCACGTTCCCGCAGTTCTTTGCGGAGGGACGCGCACGGCGCGATGCCGCGGACCTTGCTGATGCAGGCAGTCCCGCCACCGCAAGTGATGCAGCGTCAGCAGTCCTTGATGGCGGAATCGATCGTTGGAAAATTGTTGATCAAGACATGATCCGCCGTCTCACGGAATGGCAAGATGCCCGACGTGAAACCCCCGCGCCTTCCGATGGCGCTGAGTTAGTGACCGCAGCTGCCACGGATCCAGAGCTTGCTGCACTCCGAACCCTGCGCGACGAAAACGCATGGCGATTGCTGCGTATGGCAGCATCTGCGCAAGGCCAAGCCCCGGACGCGCGCATGCGTAACGATGACGGCGCGGGCGCAGTGCCACGTCCAGCAACGTGGGCGCCGTGACCGCTTGCAGCCGCTGATCATTCCCTTGTTCCCGGCAACCCTTACTTACGATCGCGTCCCGGCGCTTGCCCATGCGTACCAGCGCCCTGCACCACATCGTCCACCTTCTTCATGATGAACAGGTAGTTGAATCCGCGCAAGTAAAAGTTCTCTTCAACGGCGGTCTTGCGCCAGTTGCCCTTCTCTAACTTCTGGTTCTGCCGCACCACGCAGATGATGTCCACCGGCACAAACAGCTTGCGCATCATGGCGAACAGTTCAAACCCAATCGGCATGAATGTCCCTGCGCCACTGCCGGTTGGTGCGCCTTTTTTCTTCTTCCAACTATCGCTCACATAGAGACCCAAATAGCGGCGATTCTTCATCACGCGGTGACACTCAGAAATCACCTTGGTCATGGCCGCGTAGTACGCCTTGCCACCGTCATCACCGGCAGCGTCAAGTTTGCCGATGCAGCGTGCGTCGTCGGAGTACTCAATGTGCGTTGAATACGGCGGATCCAAGAACACAAAGTCCACGCTTCCATCTTCAAGCGGCAACTTGCGCGCGTCGGCTTGCAGAATGTCTTCGCGGCGCGGTACCAAGTCATAACCCTTCACCGGGCGACCAATACTCTTGCACACATCAATGGTGGTGCCACTGCCGCACATCGGGTCAATCACGCGGTCGTTCTCACGCGAGTAACGCATCAGCAATTGCCAGATCACCCACGAAGGCGTTGCGCCCGCGTAATCCTTGTCGCCCTGCATGGTGTGGCGCCTGCCGTCGGCGTCAGTCCAGTCGTAATGCTGGCTTGGGTACTCCCACAGCGTTGTTGGCATCACCTGCAGCGGCGGTCGAGTGACACGGGCCGCCCCTTCAGTGCGACCAAAGCGTGCAGGACGATGAGAAGAACCGGAGCGGTCAGGACGAGGCATGTGGCGAGTGTAAATGGTTACCGACGCACTAAACCCAGCGAACAATGAGAGAAGCGCGTGCGTTGTTGGATATACTCACCCACCCGTGCCACGAAACCTCCGATTCCTGCTTGCGCTCGTCACCGTGACCCTCGTCGCGGCGGGTGGAGTTGGTCTTCGAGCGCTGCATCTGACGGCCGAATCAACTGCCGGGCACGCCCGCGTTGCCTGCGCAAGTCACACGGATCACGCTCACCACGCCGATACGGCTCGTAGCGCTGGCGATCACGGCAGTGATGACCATGATGATCATGATGATCACGATGGTCATGACGACCATGATGGTCACGGCGATCATGCTGCTGCCCCACACCAGCACGACGAATCCACCTGCGCCACCTGCGAACTGCTTCTGACGCTCGCAACCACTACGGGTGCCGAGGTCCCTGTTCCAGCCTTCCACGCGCTCGTAGCCGTTGTCAGTTGGCCGGCACCCGCGCTCTTTGCTGCACCGCTGCCGATCCCGGCGCTCGCGGCTCGACCACCCCCAACCTGCTGACCTGATGTGCCGCGTTGCCTGAAGGGCAATGCCGTCCGGCGCTCGTGCGCACGGACACTTCTACGCACACATTGCGTTTCTGCATCAGCAGAACGCTGAAGGTTGGCATCCATATGCATTCTCGTTTTGACTGCAGGGCGCAACGCTCGGCATTCACCATCATTGAGTTACTTATTGTCATCGGCATCATTGGCGTCCTCACCAGCGTCATGATTCCGGCGATCTCCAGCGCGCGGCGTACAGCCTTAGCAACGGCAGATCTCTCGAACCTCCGCGGACTCACCGTGGCACACCTTGCCTACATCAATATGAACGAGGAACGGTTTGTCGATGTTGGACTTCCGCACGGTTCGTTTGCCAATGCACAGAACTCGTTTGTCGAACGGCTCCGCCCGTACTTCGGGAATAGCCCGATTGCGCTGAAGAGCCCGCTTGATCAAAGTCCGCACTGGCCACTTGAGGCTGGTGGGGAAGGCGAACCCGTGGGCAACAGCACTCCCGCGCTGTATCGACGAACCAGCTATGGAATGAACAACTACCTCTCGCGCACCTACTCCCCACTGGTTGCCCTTGATGGACCAGGAGCAGGTGCCGACCGGCTTCAGCAGGTGCAGAATCCTGACCGAATCGTCTGCTTCCTGCTGATGGCGGAACAAGGCAGCTTTGCTTCGGCCGACCATCCGCATATCGAGGACTGGGCTTCAAGCCCAGACCCCGCCCAGACCGCGGCTTCGCAGGTACAGATCAATGCGATCGACCGGCGGACTCCTGGTAGCGGAAGCCAGAGCAATTATGCGTTCGTGGATGGGCACGTTGGCACCCTGCAGTTTGAGGATGTCTATCGCAGCATGCAGGAAAATAAATTCGACCCTGATTTGAACTGATC
>DBCE01000108.1:18981-30199 GCA_002292895.1 Phycisphaerales bacterium UBA966 | reverse complement strand
GGTGCGCTGTTGTAGCCTTGGTTGTAGAACCACGGAGTTGGTGTTGAGAACGCAGGGTTCACTTCGCCGCCTTCCATGTTCTGGAGCCATTGATGCTCCCACATGCGCCACTTCAGCGATGGGTACTGTGCAAGACCTGCGCCTGGGCTCTTGAAAGCACCGGGCATGGTGGCCTTGGTTGGCTTTGCACCAAACACCGCGGAAGTGCCGCTACCAGTCTTACGCGACCACGCCATCACGTCTGGCGACCACATGGCAGCTGGACTCCAGCAATAGGTGGGGGTTTCAAAGTCACCACCGATGTAGTTGAACTCAACCGGAGTTGAGAAGTACTTGTCAATCTTGGCGAGTGTGATCTTGTCCTTCGGGGCCCAGAAGACCTTGTCGTAGAACTTGCCGCCGACGTAACTGTTGAATGCCTTGCAATTGGTGAGACGCCATGCGCCTTCCCAACGTGCAGAAGCTCCCCAGAAATCGCAGGCCTGATAGGTCACAAAGTTGCCGCAGTTTCCTGGCCATCCAGCGCAGCGCGCAGGAGTTCCAGAAACCCAATAGCCCCAGAGACCACCACCCGAATCCCAACCGAGGATCATCTGCGGGATGCACTGCGTAGCAGTGATGGCCGTGCATGCGCCAGCGATTGCATCGCCATACATGCCGCACTCGTCAGGAACAGCAGTGAACTGCCGGTCGTTGTAGTCAGCCCCGTACGCGTTACACGCAGCACTCAGGTTGCGGAGATTGCCCAAACTCTGCGTGATGAGCGCAGCGTCTCGAGCCTTACCAATCGCAGGCAACAGGATCGCAATGAGCAGCGCGATGATCGAAACGACCACCAACAGCTCAACGATCGTGAAGCCCTTCTTATTGAGGCGGTTCATGTACCTACCTCGCCTTTCTGCAGCCCGTAGGCGTGCATGAAGAGTCCAAACCAAGATGTGACCGGCACTGAAGTTCACCGAGGCTTCAAGGATCGGTGTTCCAGACCGGCGGGCTGGACTCGAACAGGTGCGGACCTTTGGCGGCAGGCCCGCGAAGCCGTTTCAGAAATCCAACCACACCTGAGGGGTGGGTCGGGGTTGTATGGAACGATATCCGTACCGACAGATATACGGCTGTGCCAACCACCGGAGATTCAGGAGATCCTGGCGATTCTCCCCCGAGCGCCCAGCGCCGGCGGGCGCCGGGAGTCCGAATAATGACCATCGGGCGCCCAAGAGCAGCCCGGACCATCCGCCTTTACCCTTCTCCCCGCAGCCGGACGTGGATCCTGAAGACCCGCGCCACCTCCGCCCACCCAAGGAATCCCGCCCATGAAGCTTTACACACGAACCGGCGATGACGGAACCACTGGCCTCTTCAGTGGCGCCCGCGTCTCCAAGGACCATCCGCGCATTGAGGCGTACGGAACGATTGATGAACTCAACGCGGTGTTGGGGCTTGTGCTCAGTGCCTGTGATCCGGCGCACCCATTTGAGAAGCGCTTGCACGCGATCGTTGGTGCCATCCAATCACGGCTCTTTGACATTGGTGCAGATCTTGCAACACCTGAGGGCGCCAAGCAGCAATCAAAGATCCACCGCATTGATGCGGCAGACGTTGCGGAGTCAGAGAAGTGGATTGACGAAATTGATTCTGTCAATCCTCCGCTCACCACGTTTGTCATGCCCGCGGGAACTGAGCTGGCAGCGCGACTCCACGTCGCGCGCACTGTGTGCCGACGCGCGGAGCGAACCATCATTTCGCTTGGAAGTATTGAACCTGTCGGCGAGCCACTGATGCGCTACGTCAATCGATTGAGCGATCTGTTCTTTGCCATGGCGCGCCGAGCAAATCACGAACGTGGGCATGCAGATGTTGCGTGGATTCCAAAGCAATCCGGCGGGTAATCAGGCGCAAATCGCGCTGCGCACTCTCACGCCTCCACCGTGCCAAACACGCGATCGCCTGCATCTCCAAGCCCAGGGCGAATGTACGCATTGCCGTCAAGTTCACGGTCAAGCGCTGCGGCGTGAACCATGACATCGGGATGCTCGTCATGAACACGACGAACTCCCTCAGGCGCGGCAACCAAGCACACCATTTGAATATCGCGGCAGCCCGCTTCCTTTAAATAACGAATCGCAGCACAAGCGCTTCCGCCAGTAGCAAGCATCGGATCAATCACAATGGCGTAGCCATCACCGACGTCATGCGGAAGCTTGGCGTAATAGGTGACGGGGCGATGCGTTGTTTCGTCGCGACGAATGCCAATGTGCCCAACGCGCGCCTCCGGAAAGAGCTGCATCACGCCGTCGGTCATGCTCAAACCCGCGCGCAAAATCGGTACCAGTGTGACTGGGCGACTCAATTGGTGGCCCTCGGTCTCCTCGAGCGGCGTCGGTACTCGGATAGGACGGGTGTCGAATCGGCGGGAGACCTCATAAGTCATCAAACCGGCGATCTCATTGAGGAGACGACGAAAGTCCGCGGAATGAGTGCCACGATGGCGCGCTATCGCCAACTTGTGCCGAATGAGCGGGTGATCAAAGACCTTGAGATTGGAGAATGCGTCCGAATGCGTGGGCATCAATGTGTTCCTTGCGGTCAAGCGTAGACTGCCCCGTCGCGCCGCGAGCCCTGCGGCGGGAGGAAGACCACATGACGAACACAGTAAACGAAACCCCGCGCAACGACGGCGCGCTGCTGAATGGCGCGCGCGATACCACCACGAAGCACCCAAATGCCATTCGCGGCGGTTCTGTGCTGCTCGGCACGGGCACGCTCATTGGCGCTGCCTTGGTCATTCTCCTTGGTGCGGCGTTTGCGCAAACCCCGGCCGCAAGCCGCCCGTCTGGTCGCGCCAAGCCAACCCCCGAGCAGATCACGCTGGAGACGCGCGCTGCCATGGAGGTTCTCAATCAATTTGTTGGTCGCTGGGACATCAATGGACAATCGTTTGATGAGAACGACAAGCCCGTTGGAACGTTTACCGGTAGCGCGCATTATTCGTTCGTGATGGCGGACAATTTCTTGATGGGCGAAACCACGTTGACGAGCGGACAGTTCGTGCTTGATCAGACGGATTACTTTGGATATTCGCCTGGACTCAACAAGTACACGCACGTCATGCTCACCGAGCTTGATAAGTCCATGATCTACCAACAAGGCGAATGGATGGCTGAGGTTGGCTCGTTTGTGTTTGCCGTTGCTGCGCCGCTTGACTCGCCCAAAGGAACACCGCGCAGTGTGGGGCTCGAGTACGGATTCAGTAACGCTGGCATTGCTGTCACCATGAGTATGCAGAACGGCGTCAAGCCAATGCGCAAGGTGCGCATGCTGCTCACCAAGTCAACGCAGCCTGCGGCACCAACCGGTCCCGATGGCATGCCTTTGGGCGGCAATGTGCAATATCAGCAGGGTGACCCAGCCAAAATGCGTGCGCAGATGCAGCAAGCGGTTGGGCAGATGACTGCGCAAAAACAAGCTATGCAGCAGTACCTGCAAGGAATGAATATGGGTATGGACAGCCAGATGGACAAGATGATGGATCAACAAATGGACCAAGGTGTGACCGATCAAACCCGCGAACTGCTCCGGGGCCCTGAATAATGCCACTACCACGCCTGGCAATCATTGGTCGACCGAACGTCGGCAAGTCCAGCCTGTTTAATCGACTGGCCGGACGCCGCATTTCCATCGTCGACCCCA
Organism: Phycisphaerales bacterium UBA966; assembly: GCA_002292895.1. Lineage (GTDB taxonomy): Bacteria > Planctomycetota > Phycisphaerae > Phycisphaerales > SM1A02 > UBA966. The sequence continues at coordinate 26,509 of DBCE01000108.1, read as the reverse complement.
CTCCGGGTGTGACGCGCGATCGCGTCACCACCATCCTTGAACTGAATCCACCGCCAGATCGCTCCGATGAGGAGCCGCGATTTGTAGAAATCATGGATACCGGCGGATACGGAATCTATGCCGCGGAGGGCGGACAGATTGATGACGCTGGTAAGGACTTGGCACTGCTGACGCCAGACATCGAAGCACAGATTTACAAGGCCGCGCACGATGCGGAATTGATCTTGTTCGTGATTGATGCGCGCGATGGCGTGATGCCGCTCGATGAGCGCGTTGCCAAATTGATTCGTACCGCCGGGCTCTCGCAGAAGGTTGTGCCGATCGCCAACAAGGTGGATGACCCCAGCTGGGATGCCGACGGCTTTGAAGCTGCCGCACTTGGTTTCGGGCAGCCACTCTTGGTGAGCGCCACTTCTGGATACGGATCAAAGCGATTGCTGGAAACGGTGTGGGAACGCCTTGAAAAATCTAACGCGGGTGAGCAGCCGGAAGTTCCGGAAGTTCGCTTTGCGATCGTTGGTCGCCGCAATGCCGGCAAGAGTTCGCTGGTGAATACGCTGGCTGGTGAGCCGCGCGTCATCGTCAGTGAAATCGCTGGCACTACGCGCGATGCTGTCGATGTCCGCTTTGAAATCGATGGCAAGGTGTTGGTTGCCATTGACACCGCTGGCGTTCGTAAGCGCAAGAGTTGGGCCGATGACGTTGAGTTCTATTCAAATGCGCGTACCGACAACGCCATTGAACGCGCCGATGTGTGCGTGCTGCTTCTGGACGCCACTGAGAAGTGCTCACAGATTGAGAAGCGCCTCGCAAGCCAGCTCGAAGAGAAGTACAAGCCCACGGTGATTGCGGTCAACAAGTGGGACCTGGTATCCGGCAAGCTTTCGCCGAAGGACTACACCGAATACCTCACCCAGGAATTCCCAGGGCTTGAATTTGCACCGATCGTGTTCATCAGTGCCAAAGATGCCAGTGGAATGAAAGAGTTGCTGGGCATGATTGCGAATCTCGATCAACAGACCAAGCACCGCGAAGGCACTGGACGCATCAACAATGCGGTGCGTGAAATTCTTGAGGCGCGCGGTCCGAGCTCTGCGCTGGGCACCCGCGCCAAGGTCTTCTACGTGGCGCAAATTGATGTGCGGCCACCAACGATCGCAATGGTGGTCAACAAGCCCGACCTCTTTAAGGGCACCTATGAGCGGTATTTCAAGAACCAATTGCGCGAGCACTTGCCGTTCAGCGAAGTCCCGATCAAGTTGATCTTTAGCGAACGCAAGCGCGAAGAGCGTCGGCACTAGGCACTAGGCACTGAGCACTGGGCGCTCAATACTCGGCACGTGCTACCACACGTGTTCAGCTGTTCCGTGTGGCACGTACGCGGCCGTTGTCCCTTACCCCGGGCGTACTGCCCAGGTGATCACGAACGCCACTGCTGCAAGCGCGCCAACAATGCCTGTCCCGATCGCTGTTGCAGCGAATGCGTCGAGCGTGGCGATTCGAAATGCTGAGCGAGCCAAGAATGCCGTCGCAGCGGTAAACGCCAAACCGTCAAACGCCAGTTTGAGCATCGGTTGATCAATCGGAACGAAGTTGGTGAGGGCGGCCACTGCTACGCACGCAAACGCGCGGCTGATGATGTCAATGGCGGATCCCGGCGGGCGCCCACGTACCAGCGCAATGGCGGCAAATGCCGCTGAGCCCGCGCCTGTGCACAGTAAAAGCCAGACCACCGAGGCACCAGCAGCAGAGAGTCGCTGAATAGCCGTTGGGGAAACCGCCTGGATTGGAAGAAGTGCTGGCAACCCCGCCAAGCAACCAATGACCAAAGCAAGCAGTGCAACCACGCCGACGCCGCCCCAGAATCGGAAGTCGCCCTCCGGACAAAGGGGAAGATCATGCGCGCGGTCGTTCATGTGGCGGTCATCGTATCCGTGGCGTGGGATATCCTCAGCCGCGACATGGATATTCAGATCCGCGACCGCAGCCGCCAGCCCATTGGCGTAGCACAGGTGGATCCGGCGGCGCGACCAATGTTGGTCCGTGCAATCGCGGCGGATGGGGCGCCGCATGAAATCTATCTTGACTGGGAACACGCGCTTGACGATGCAGGGCAATTGCGTTCGTGCGTGACATGCGGGTGCCAGCACCTGTATCGGCGCCGAACCCTGCCCCGATTTGCTCCGTTCGCCCTCGTACTTGCGGGGGCTGGCGTGGTGGCGGGAGTGCTTGGCTACTCGAGCGACCCCATCGTGCTTGCGGCACTGGTGGCACTCCTGGTGCTCGACGGCGCAGTGTTGGTACTCGCCCGGGTGCAGTTGGTCTGCTATCGCTGCGGCAGCGCCTACGGGGGCGCACCGATCGCTCGATACCACCGTGCGTGGGATGCTCGGATCGCCGCAGAGCCCGACAATCAACCGGCCGTGCCCAGTGACATGAACGCCCCAAACGATGCCCGCGGGCCATCGCTACCATCAAACCAATGAGCGCCCCAAACATTGCGCCAACCGTTGCCGACACCGCATGGATGAGTTCCCTCGGTGGCTGCTTTGTTGTGTTTGACGGTCCCGACGGCAGTGGAAAGAGCACGCAGTTTCGACGCTTCGCTGACCTCGCACGCGCAACCGGGCTTGAGGTGGTGGAAGTACGCGAACCGGGCGGCACGGCAATCGGCGAGAAGATTCGAGCCATCTTGCTTGATCCAGCAAATGCAGAGATGACTACGCGCAGCGAAATGCTTTTGTACATGGCCAGTCGCGCGCAACTGTATGAGCAGCGCATTGCGCCAGCGATTGCATCGGGTGCACTCGTCCTTGCGGATCGATTTGTATCAAGCACGCTGGCATACCAAGGCACCGCTGGCGGAATTGATGAAGAAGAGATCTTGGCGGTTGGCAAGGTTGCCACGGGAAATCATTGGCCAGACCTGACGGTGGTGTTTGATGTTGATACTGATGTTGCCATGAAGCGCCTTTCACCACTTCTGGATCGCATGGAGCAGAAGGGCGTGGACTTCCACGCGCGCGTACGCAGTGGCTATCTCGCGCAGGCATCGCGTTGGGCGCATCGATATGCAGTGGTCAATGCCAGTGTTGCTCCAGATGCAGTGACACACGGATTGCTTGGCGCAGTAGCAGCGTGGACAGCACAGCGATCGTCCACTCGCAGTGGTGCACACAAGTAATCCACCGCGTTTCCACACCGTCATGCATGGCGCGCCAAATTTATAAATAGTTAGGAACTTCCGCACCTACTGCTCGTTTCCGCGGAAACCGCGCGCATACTCACCGCCGTGTGTGGACAGCACGCGGGGCACTGGCTGAACCGCAGATCGTGTGGGCACATGAATCCGAATGTTGCGCGTCGTGACCGGCTGAGCCGGTTCGTAGATCTAGCGCGGGTCTATCGTGGTTGGAGTCGGCAAGAGCTGGCATCCAACCTTGGCAGAGATCTCTCCAAAGTAGTTCCTGATAGTGGCAATCCAAAGCTGGATTTGGTGGTTGCCCTCGCCGATGCACTTGATTGGAATGTTGGCGATGTAGCGCAGTGTGTGTGGGAGGCACCGCCACTGGTATTGGTGCCCGGTGAAGACTTTGCTGCGCTTGACGCACAGGCGATTGAAGCGCATCGAGCAGGCGATTGGCGTGGTTTGATTGCGGGCGGGCGGCGGCTATTGGCGGCCGCAAGTACGCCTGCCGAGCGTGCCCGTGCGCTCAACCGGCTGTCTGGTGGGCACGATGGGCTTGGGCGGTATTCCAAGAGTCTTGAATGCTTGCGTGACGCACTGTCGCTTACGCCACTGACGCCGCAGTTGGAGCTGATGTTGCGTGTCAACCTCGTGGGTGCGCACTATGCGCTGTGGCATGTCATTGAAGCACGTGCCACAGCCCGTGAGTTAGTGGATCGCTTTGAGTTGCGACCGCCAAATGGGCGGGTTGAGCGAGTAGCGCAGGCCTTTTCCCTGATGTATCGCGGGCACTGCGCGCGGCGCGCAATTTCCACGTGCACTGAAGATGCACACCGCAATGCCAGTGAAGCGTGCGCAGACCTGGAACGCGCTGGCACTCTATTTTCGGCCCTCGCCCGTGAGTTCGGTGACGACAGTTACGGTGGCGTCGCCAACACATGCCGCGGTGCCCTACTTGAAGTGCATTGCACGCTTGGATTGCTGGATCCGCTTGATGCAGTTTCAACAATCACTGAAGCGCTTGGTGGTGTGGAGGATCCGCTCTTGGCTCCCCCAGGAGATTGGTTGGAGAGCTATGGCTGGTGGTGCATCTTTGGGTGCAACGTGGCCGTCCGTCATTTGGACGATCCACACTTCCATCGCGCGATGGCGATATTTACCAACAAGGCGATCGAAATCGCGGACCGACTTGGAAACTGGTCGCTCCGGGAACGCGCATTTAGCCTTGAGCAAATGCGGCGGGAACGCCTTGAGAAGTCCACTGGCTTTGAGGCCGAGTGGATCCTTGATGAAGAAGATGTCCGCACGATCGCTGGAACGATGGGCAGATTTCCATCGTTCCGCGAAACCGGCTGGCGCATCCTTGCCGATGCCCGCATTGTCGAAAAGGTATGAAAGGAGGAACACACCATGAAAATGCAATTTGTACTCAGTCATCGTTTGCGTGTTGGTCCCACGGGCACGACATCATTTCTTTCATCGTCGACACTTCTGATTGTGGCGTGCCTTGCTTTCATTCCCTGCTCACCAGTGGTGGCGGAAAATCAAGGTGTGCGCGCCACCGAGCGGGTCGACGGGAAATCAGTGGACCGTCGGCGTTGGTGGCTTGATATCTGGGCCCACTCCATGCAGGAAACGTGCTTTATCGCCTGGATGGACACGCAGTTTGCTGGCGGTACCTGGCGATGGGTCTTGCCGGTTGAGCAAGTGAACTCGATTTATCTTTGGTGGTCCGTTGCGGTGTGGGGTGTGCCCAACGGGAAGTAAGCGGTGCATATGCGCCGAAATTTATTGATGCTTGTTTCACCATCGGGCGGGGTCTCATCTAGACTCCGCCCGATGGGCGCTAGTGGACATGCAGCAAACGATCATGCTTCGGCACATGCACATGCGCATACCCCTGCGCACGAACACAGCCCAGGGTTGCTGCTCTTGATCTGCGGCCCATCCGGCGTCGGCAAGACCACCATTGTCCATGAACTCATTCGCCGATTCGGTGGTTTGTTTTCTGTCAGCGCTACGACGCGGCAGCGATCACCACAGGAGCGTGACGGCATCGATTATTTCTTCGTCGATGAGCGGACCTTTCAGGAGTGGATTACTGAGGATCGATTCCTGGAACACGCACAGGTCTTTGGCCGCGCGTGGTATGGAACACCTGAGGCTCCAGTCCGCGCTGAACTGGCCAAGGGTCACTTGGTAGTGCTCGATATCGACGTTCAGGGTGCAGACAATGTGCGCAAGCGCATCCCTGAAGCGCTGGCAATCTTTGTGCTTCCGCCCAATGAGCAAGAGCTCTTGAAGCGGCTGCGCGCGCGTGGTCGTGAGGATGAAGCTGCCATTGAGCGTCGATTTGCGGAGAGCAAACTTGAGATCGCGCGCGCGATGCAGGGTCAGACGTTCGACGCCTTTGTGGTGAACGACACGCTGCCCCGTGCTACCGATGAAGTGTCGGCGATTGTTGCGGCGCGACTCGCAAAGCGGGACTAAGGGTTTGGGGCGCGCCTGGAGGTGCGCCGCGGCACCTGCAGGCGTGGTTCCGGGAGATAGTGCGGCTATAGGCGGATAAATCGCTCAAATGCACCGCGAATTTCTACATGATGCAAAGAGACTGTCATTGATCAACAGGCTAAAGTAATGCCTATTGCGGTGCACCAGCACTGCCCCGGCGACGGCGCCCGCACCTTTGAGGTCTCTGTTGACTACTGCAAGCCTTCCACTCCCGCGTCCGCCCGCCACCAATCCCGTTGAGTTGTTGGTGCGTTACACGGTCCCGATTGTCACGGTCCACCTACTGGCGCTCTTGGTGTTTGTGCCAGCGTTCTTCTCATGGACTGGGGTGATCTTGTGTGTTGCTGGCGTTCATGTGTTTGGGCAGACCATCACCATGGGCTACCACCGCCTGTTGGCGCACCGCAGCTTCGATACGCCGCGTTGGTTTGAGCACACACTGGTGCTCGGCGCGCTCTGCTGTCTTGAGGATTCACCGGCGCGTTGGACGGCTACGCATCGGATGCACCATGCGCACAGTGATGAAGCGGAAGATCCGCATAGCCCGTTGGTGACGTTCCTGTGGGGTCACGTTTGGTGGGTGATGGTCCGCAATCGCGATCTGCATCACCGCACCAACTATGACAAGTACGCCCGTGACATCTTGCGCGATCCTTTCTATATGTGGATCGAGAAAAACGCATGGAGTCCGCTGTGGTTCTACTTGGCGCAGTGTGCCATCTATGTTGGCGCAGGATTTGCTGTCGCCCTGGCGTGGACCGACGTCACTGGCGCTGCACTCTTTGCCACAAGCGTCCTGATTTGGGGCGTGTTTCTGCGCACGGTGATCGTTTGGCACATCACTTGGAGCGTCAACAGCCTGACGCACATGTTTGGCTATCGCAATCACGACACCGAAGAGCACAGCCAGAACAATTGGCTCGTGGCGTTGGTGGCCGCTGGCGAAGGCTGGCACAACAATCATCACGCTGATCCTGCGTGCTGCACCAATCAACACCGTTGGTGGGAGTTGGATGTGACGTACTGGGAACTGCGCGCGATGTCGCTTGTTGGGCTCACTAGCAATCTCTCACCACGCCGCGAAGTGCGCGCAGCGGAAGCGATTGCCGCAGCAGCAGCGCGGGCGAAGGCCAAGCTTGTTGATTCGGCCGCTGTTCCAGCGGGTAACCGTGTTGACGCAAATGCGCCGAAAGCCAGTGCGAGTGAGGGCGCCCGAGAAGCGGAGCCCGTGAGCACGGTTCATTCGAGTTAAGAGCGCGGGCCAGCAAGTACCACGCACGCCGCCTGGCAAGGCAACTGCGCACACCCCCTGTGCGGATCTATCAATTATGAATCTGCGGATTCTTCGGTGACCTGTGGCGGTCCAATGACCGCGCCACCCACCCGAACCATATTTGATCCGCACTGCACGGCGATCTCAAAGTCAGACGTCATGCCCATGGAGAGAATGTCGAAACGCTCGCCACCAGCGCCAACTTGACGAATGTCGTCATACAGCTCGCGGCAACGTTCGAACGTTGCGCGTGCGGCGTCGGCTCCACCAGTCAGCGGTGCCATGCACATGAGACCACGTGGTCGAACGTTCACCATGGTGTCGATCTGTGCCACGAGGTGCCGAGCGGCGCCGGGGGCAACGCCTTGCTTGGATGACTCGCCGCTGATATTCACTTCCACTAACACTTCGATTGGGGTTTCGCGTCGCGCGGCGGCGATCTGGATTTCTTCGGCAAGGCGCAGGCTGTCCACCGAGTGAATCAGCCGGGTTGCCTCAACAGCCTTCTTGACCTTGTTGCGCTGCATAGTGCCAATCATGTGCCAGCGCACCGCGGG
>DBCE01000108.1:0-18945 GCA_002292895.1 Phycisphaerales bacterium UBA966 | reverse complement strand
CGCGCGCGCCACTCATCGATCTGCGCGGTTCGCTGCAAGAGTTGTTGCACGCGGTTCTCTGCAAAGTCCACTTGGCCCAATTGCATGAGTTCGCGAATCTGTTCCACCGAACCACTCTTGGAAACCACCACCAGCATGATGTCTTCTGGTCGACGGCCAGCGACCTTGGCAGCAGAGGCGATACGGGATTGCACATCCATGTAGCGCTGCTTGAGGGTGGTGCCGTTCGCGTCCTGCGTTCCGGTAGTCATGCACGGAGGATACGCGCGCGCGGCGGCAGGCTCGCCGGGTGGGCTGGAGCACCGCTCAGTAGAACCAATACCAGTACCGACGCCGGCGTGTCCGGACCGAAGCCCATCCCCAGTGCACCGCCACCGAAATGAGGCCGATCGACAGGATGAAAAGCACGAGTCCGAGCGCGTACGCGCTGAGCGTGGCGCTGCCGCGGTCGGGACGGTCCATATCAACCATCCACAGCAGTCTGTTTGGGCGACGCGGGAAGGGGAATGCAACGACCCGCCGCCCCCAGCGATCGCGGAGAAAGATCGAAACGATCAAACTAGGAACGACTAGCGCCACCAGCGCCTTTGCTGCTGCCTGCTCGTTCCATGCAAGGGTCACGAGCCAGATAGCCGCGGGGACGCCGATGACGACGATGCAGAGGGCCGCGACCCAACTGCCGGGCGGCGGCGGTCCTGGATCGTCTTCCCGATCGCGACCGCCGTACTTACGGAGAAGGTGTTCACCGATGTTCATGCGATAATTTCCTGTCGCACGAGGAGAGATGCTAGCGGTCGGTAGATGGCTGCTCCGTATCCTCCGGCAATGACCGCGAACGCCGGCGCACCCGCCACATCCACGCCACGCAACGTCCCCTGCATCCTCGTCATCCGTGACGGCTGGGGCATCAACCCCCACGCAACGGAACGGGCTGTTGATGCCACGCGACTAGCCAAGACGCCAGTATGCGACCGACTGGAGCGGCAATGGCCGCACACCCTCATCAAGACGAGCGGCGAGGACGTTGGTCTGCCCATCGAGAATGGCCAGCCTGTGATGGGCAACAGCGAGGTGGGACATCAGAACATCGGCGCTGGTCGGATTGTTGACCAAGAGCTCATGCGAATTACGCGCGCGGTGCGCAGTGGTGATTTTGCACGCAACGAGGGATTGGTTGCTGCGTGCGCGCACGCCAAGGGAACTACGGATGATGGTCGAGCTCGTGCGCTGCACATCATGGGGCTGGTAAGTGGCGGGAAAGTGCACAGCGACTTTGTGCATCTTGAGGCGCTTGTGCAACTTGCAAAGTCACAGGGAGTCCCCAGTGATCGCGTGTTTGTGCATGTGTTCACTGATGGACGTGACACGGCGCAACACAGTGGCCTTCCGTTCGTTGAACGGCTCGAAGAGCTGCTGGCTCACACGGGCGGACGTATTGCTACGGTGATTGGGCGATACTGGGCAATGGACCGTGATTTCCGCTGGGATCGCGTCGAGCGCGCGTGGAATGCAATCATGGATCGGGCGGGAACAACGTACGGAGCGAATGCCGTGCAGGTAATGCGCGACTATTACGCACATCCGACGTCGCCCAATATGTCAGGGGATGAGTTCATTCCACCAACAAGAATTCTGCGCGACGCTGGTGTGCCAAAGGATGGCGATGCGGTGGTGTTCTTCAATTTCCGTGGTGATCGACCGCGCGAACTCACGATGGCATTTGTGTTGCCGGACGATGCATGGTCAAAGGTCAAGTCTGGTGGATTTGCGCGTGATCCGCGCCCGCATGGTTTGCACTTTGTAACCATGACGGGGTACGAACAAGGCCTGCCGGTGCAGGTGGCGTTTGAGCGCCCGGCAAAGATGCCACACATCATGGGAGAGTGGATTTCCAGCTTGGGTCTGACGCAATTTCGGTGCGCGGAAACAGAGAAGTTCCCACATGTGACGTTCTTCTTCAATGACTACCGCGAAGAGCCGTTTCCAGGCGAGCGCCGGACATTGATTCCGAGCCCAAAGGACGTGGAAACCTACGATCAGAAGCCGGAAATGAGCGCATACGAAGTGCGCGATGCGGTGTTGGGGCGCATTGCGGCGGCGGATTGCGAGTCATTCATAGTGGTGAACTTTGCAAATCCGGACATGGTGGGGCACACGGGGAATCTGCAAGCGGTGATCAAGGCATGTGAGGTGGTGGATGAATGCGTGGGGCAGATTATGGAAGCAGCGTTGGCACGGGGCGGGAGTTTGGTGATCACAGCGGATCACGGAAACGCGGAACAGATGAAGGACCCCACGACGGGTGAGCCACAGACGGCGCACACGAATTTCACCGTGGAGTTGTTTGTGGTGGGAGAGGCGTTCCGTGGTGTGCAACTGCGGGACGGCGGACGGCTAGCCGACATCGCGCCAACCATGTTGGCGATGATGGGCTGCCCACAGCCCCCCGAAATGACCGGCACCAGCCTCATCTAAATTCGTCCCGTTCCTCCCGGACCATTTTGTTTGCGGTGAAATTCGGCACAACTTTTGAAATGTCGCCAGCGCGTGGGCATGATGCGCCTATGCCTCGACGACGAAGGGCGATCATCCCCGGCGTTCCGCACCATGTGACCCAACGGGCCGCGCATGGTCGCTACATCATTGAGTCCGACGATTCCAAGGCGATTCTGATCGACCTCCTCGCCCAATGGGCGAACCGAACAGGAGTACTTGTTGGCGGCTTTGTGCTCATGAACAACCACTTCCACATGTGCCTAACGCCACCCAGCGAAGACGCGTTGAGCCTCATGATCGGTCGCGCCACTGCCTTCCTATCGCGCTGGATCAACGTTGGCCTTCGCGATGTTGGCCCAAACTGGCAAGGGGCGTTCTACGCCGCGCCAATGGATGACGAACACACCATCGCCGCGCTCCGATACATCGAACGCAATCCTGTCGCCGCAAAGCTCACCAGTAACCCCTGTGACTGGCGTTGGTCAAGCGCCGCATGGCATGCGGGACTCGGCCCAAAGCCTGCAATCATTTCGACGGACTATCGACCATGCACCGAAACCAAAGCGTGGCGAGACAGCCTTGATGTCGAGCAACCAGAATCATTAAGACGAAAGATCCACGCCGCCACGACGAACGGCGATCCGCTCGCTGATGATCAATGGATCAGCCGCATGGAGGCCGTACTCGGCCGCCCCTTACGCCGCCGCCCGCGCGGACGACCGCCAGAAAATGGTCCGGGAGGAACGGGACGAATTTAGGGTCAGCCGTGAATCATGCGACCTTCAGCGCCAAGGGCCGCTTCGTGCATGCTTTCCGCCATCGTTGGATGCGCATGCATCGTCGCAATGATGTCGTCGACTGTTCCCTCAAGGGCCTTCGCCACGCAAATCTCGTGGATCAACTCACTGGCGTTCTCGCCAATGATGTGACCACCAAGGATCTCGCCGTACTTCTTACTGACAATCAACTTGACCATGCCCTCGGCCGCGCCGTCGGCAATGGCCTTGCCATGACTCTTCAGGCTGTACTTGCCAACGCGGTACTCAATGCCCTTCTCTTTCGCGGCGCGCTCTGTCAAGCCAACGCTCGCTACTTGCGGGTTGCAGTACGTCGCACCAGGGATCGCGTCGTAGTGCACGCCAGTTGATGCGTGTCCAAACATTCGCTCGACCGCAACAATTGCTTCTTCACTCGAAACGTGCGCAAGCCATGGACCGCCGATGACGTCGCCGATCGCGTAGACGCCCGGCACGCTGGTTGCGTAGGTGGCCTTGTCCTTCTTCTCCGTGTAGTCCGTAGAGATGTGCCCCTTGTCTGTCTTCAGACCAAGCGAAGCGTCAAACAGCCCTTCAAAGCGGCCCGCAACGCCGATCGCCACCAGCACCTTCTCTGCGTCAATTGTCTCAGACTTCTTGGTTGCCTGATCTTCGATCGTGACCTTCGCTCCCTTGGTCGTCTTCTCCACAGCCTTGGTCATGCAGCCGAGCTTGAACTCAATGCCCTGCTTACTAAAGATCTTCAGCGCTTCTTTGGAAATCTCATCATCTTCAACCGGCATAATGCGATCGAGCATCTCCACGACGGTCACTTTCGTGCCGAACGCGTTATAGAAATAAGCGAACTCCATGCCGATCGCGCCGCTGCCCACAATCACCATCGACTCTGGCCGCGCCGGCAAATTCATCGCCTCGTAGCTCGAGATGATGGTCTTCCCGTCCTTCGGGGCAAACGGCAGTTCGCGCGGGGCCGCACCGGTAGCAATCAGAATCTTGTCGGCCGTGATGATCATGTCATCCTTGGAAACCGCCCCGGTTCCGCGATAGTAATCATCGTCTGCCTTGGAAACTTGCACCTTGCACGGCCCGCCCGCGGTCTTGCCAGCGATGATCTTTGCGTGTCCTTGAACATGCTCGATCTTGTTCTTCTTGAGGAGGAACCCAATGCCACCATTCAGCGTGCCCGCAACATTGCGCGAGCGGCCGATGACCTTGGACCAATCCAGCTTGACGTTCTTAGGGTCCACCTCAAAGCCCATGTCCGCACCGTGCTTGAATGCTTCCGTGTAGACGCTGGCCGCATGCAGCAGGGCCTTGGTCGGAATGCATCCCCAGTTCAGGCATACTCCGCCGAGCTTGGCGCGCTCGATGCACGCCACCTTCTTGCCAAGTTGCGCCGCGCGAATTGCTCCGACATAGCCGCCGGGTCCGCCGCCGATCACGATGAGGTCATAATGCTTTGCGTCTGCCATGGGTCAGTTCCTCGTAAAGATGAGTGCAGGTGAAGGGTGCACATCGTAGGGATCTCCGGCGCGGCGCGACCGACCCCGGCTGCCCAACGGCGCGGCGAACCGTCCCTGAAACCCTACCCCCTGCCATTCGAGCGGAAATCTGCCTTTTTGCTAGGATCCGACCGCTTCAGGACCCCCCTTGCGAACCGCCATCATTAGTGACATCCACTCGAACCTATCCGCCCTCGAAGCGGTCTTGGCCGACATTGATCAGCGCAAGGTGCAACGCATCATTTGCCTCGGCGACTTGATCGGCTACGGTCCGGACCCGGTTGCCTGTGCCGACCTGGTTGCTGAACGCTGCGAATGGTCGCTCCTTGGGAATCACGACTTTGGCGTCCTGTACGAGCCAACCAATTTCAACTCTGCCGCCGAGCAGGCCGCCTACTGGACTCGTCGCCAGTTTGAAGCCGCCGCTAAGGAAGACACCATTGCCGGTGAACGCCGCTGGAACTTCCTTGGTCACCTCAAGGTGCGCGTCAACGACAACAATTACCTCTGCGTGCACGGATCGCCTCGGCGGCCGATCAATGAATACCTCTTCCCGGACGATGCGATTAACAATCCGCATAAGCTGGAGAGCATCTTTGGTCGCTTCGATCGCATGTGCCTGGTGGGTCATACGCACCATCCGGGCGTGTTCACCGAGGATCAAGAGTTCTGGAAGCCTGACGAGCTGCCAGACCGCACTTTCAACGTTGATCCCGTGCAAAAAGCGATCATCAATCCCGGCTCCGTTGGGCAGCCGCGCGACGGCGATCCGCGCGCCTCATATGCCATCCTCGACACCGATGCTGGCGATGACAAACACCGCATTGAATTTCACCGACTTCCGTACGACATCGACATTACCGTTGCCAAGATCCATGCGATCCCTGAGCTCCACGATTGGCTCGGCGACCGACTGCTTGAAGGGCGCTGAGGCCCGGCTGTATGGCCGGCATCGCATCCCGACCAACGCGCCGAGCGCGTTACCGAACTGAACACTATGAACAGTAATTCTCCGGCCTCCCGGAAGCAATCCGTCTTCAACGTCCGCCGATTTCTGCTCACCGCTGCGCTGATTTCGGTGGTCGCTGGGATCGCAGGAATCATCATCACTGGTCGTAACGGCGGCAGTGGTCCGGTGGCTGCCACAACCACCGGCGCCGACGCACCCGCGAACGCTGTTGCGCCAAGTACCGCGGCCACCACCGCACCGCAAGGCGCCCAGGCCACCGCTACACCGCCAACAACCACCACGCCGGCAACGGCCCCCGCGGTCGTCAAGCCCGCCGCGGATGAACTGGCATGGATCGCGGCTGCGCCCGGTTCGCCCACCGAAAAGGCCACGTCGATCGGGTCGCTCGACCCGAAGGTCGCGCAATTCCAACTGCAACTGACCGCACGCGGCGCAGGTATTTCGGAGATCACCTTTAGTGATCTGTGGGGAACCGCTCGTGATGCGGCAAGTGCCCGCGCTGGCAGCCCGCCCGCCGAAGGTCAATACGTGTTGACGGCGCCTGGAAAGTTGCAGGGCTTCACTGTTCCGCTCCTGTCTGCGCGTGTGCTTGATGTCGATGGTCGGCAAATTCGCATCGACGGCAATGTCTGGCGAGAAACCGCGCCTGGCACGTTCGTCACAGAGATTTCTGACGGCACTGGGGCACTGCAACTCCGCGCTACGCGTCGATGGGTGGTCGAGCCTGGCTCCTACGACCTCCGCTGCGAGCAGCGCGTTGAGAACCTTTCGTCCACGCCTCATGCCATTCGTTGGATTCAGTTTGGCCCAACAAACCTCGCCCGCGATCCGAATGACTCTGTAGACCCGCGTCGTTTCCAGTCCGGCTATTTGATGTCGAAGGAGCGCGATCCCAGCCAACAAACCGTCATCGTCCACGATGCCACCATTGACCAATCCAAGCTGGTCACGCAAGTTGAGGGCGGAGATGTTGTGGTTTGGCCAAATGAGCGCCAGACACAAGAGCGCTACGGATTGTCATGGTTTGGTGCTACAAATCGGTACTTTGCGCTTGCCGTGCATGCGCCCTACGCGGCACCTGGCTCAACAGTAAAGACCATTGCCCCCGCCATCGCCAGTGTCGCTGCACAGGTTGGCGATGGCGTCCATCAGGGAACCCCCGAGAAGGTGATCTTCACCACATGCTCGAGCGATGCGATCACTATTGCGCCGGGTGCGAACGCAACCTTCGACATCGGTGTCTTTGCGGGACCGCTGGAGCGTTCCTTGTTGACCACCATGCAGCCGTATGCGGCGCTCAATATGCAGGGACTGATCCTGTACTTGATGAGTGGCTGCTGCAGTTTCTGCACGTTTGCATGGCTTGCTGACTTCCTTGTGTGGTTCTTGGCCTTCCTGCATCACTACGTGGTCTTTGACTGGGGCTTGGCCATCATTGCGCTCGTGGTTGTAGTACGCGGCTTGCTTCACCCACTCACGCGACGTTCGCAGATTTCCATGCAACGCGTGACCAAGCAAATGGCTTCCATCAAGCCAGAAATCGATCTTCTCCAGAAGCGCTACAAAGAAGACCCAAAGAAGCTGCAAGAAGAAACCATTCGCCTCTACCGCGAAAAGGGCGTAAATCCGCTTGGTTGCGCCGGTGGCATGGTTCCCACCTTCCTACAGATGCCGATTTGGATCGCCCTGTATGCCGTCCTGTATTTCGCATTCGAACTGCGTCAACAGCCTGCGTTCTTTGGCATCTTCCAGAAGATGGGTGGCTGGCCATTCTTGAGCGACCTGAGCGCGCAAGACCGCTTCATCTCGCTGCCGTTTGAAGCGAATCTGTACATCGCAAAGGTCGACTCGATCAACCTGATCCCGATCTTGATGGGTGTGGTGTTCTTCATTCAGCAGAAGTACATGACTCCGCCGCCAACGGCAACACAGACGCCGGAACAAGAGCAACAGCAGAAGATGATGAAGTGGATGATGGTCATCCTCTTCCCTGTCATGCTTTACACCGCACCGAGTGGTCTGACTTTGTACATCGCCACCAGTACGCTCGTTGGTATCTATGAGAGTATTCGCGTCAAGGCTGAAGTTGCCAAAATGGACTTCAGCAAGCCGAAAACTGCTACAAATGGCTGGTTGCAGAAGGCGTACACCAACGCCATGAAGCGCGCGCAAGAAGTGCAACAGAAATCACAGAAGCGGGCGCAGGCAAATGCCACGAAGGCTCCAAGTAAAAAGTTCCGCGATAAGTAAGCGGCTCCACGTCGGGTGAACAGATCCGTCACAAGCAAACAGATCCACAACAAGTGATCTGATCACGGCATGGACAACCAGAGCGTCATCCTCGCCGTCGCAAGCCCTCCGGGAAGTGCGACGCGCGGGATTGTGCGCGCGAGCGGTGCTGACGCGTGCCGGGTGCTGTGGAACGTCTTGGATCCAAACTGCCATGAAAACGCTGCGGTTCGGGCGCGCGCGCGTGGCGTCCATGTGGTGCGCCTCCGTGATCCATCCATACCGGCTCTGGTGATTGTCATGCCTGGCCCCGCCAGCGCCACTGGTGAAGACTGCGCTGAGATTCACACTGTTGGAAATCCATTCGTACTTGAACGAATCATTGCTGCCGTCATCGCGCGCTCGGATGGATCGGCACGGCGCGCCCATCCGGGCGAATTCAGCGTGCGTGCGGTCTTGTCGGGGCGCACGCCGATTGCATCCGTCGAGCGCGTTGCCGCAGCAATCATGGCTGAAACCGATGCGCAACTGGCCGCGGCATCAATGCTTCAGGTCAACACCGCGGAACAGTCCTCGGCCGGTGACGCAGACGAAGTTGCCACGCTGTTGGCGCTCGTTGAAGCCGGCATTGACTTTACCGATCAAGAAGATGTGGTGGCCATTGCTCGCCCCGCACTGGAGGCGCGCGTTCGGGCTGTGCGCGACAAAATTCGCGCGCGCTGCGCAACGTCAGCCGGCGCGGAATCGGCGCAACGGGCCGCACGTGTTGTTCTTACTGGCGCACCAAATGCTGGAAAGAGTTCGCTATTCAACGCGCTGTTACAGCACACGCGCGCGGTAGAAAGCCCGCACCGCGGAACAACGCGCGACACCATTGAACACGCGTGTTCGCTGCCAGGTGGTATTGAGGTGATCTTGGTGGATGCGCCGGGCATTGAGGATGCAATTCACGATGTTGATGTCCTGATGCAAGCGCGTGCTCATGATGCGATTCATCGCGCGGACATCATTCTTGTGTGCCAACCAAGTGGCCATGATCAAGTCACCCATGCCGCCACATCACCACTCATCCAAAGCGCGCACGGACTGACCATTCATGTTCGGACCAAGTGCGACACGCTCGGCGATACCGGTGTTGTTGATACCAATGGCGCCATATCCACCAGTGCCCATACCGGTGCTGGAATTGCTGAACTCCGCGCCGCTATTGCTCGCGCTGTTAGTAACCGCGCGCCACGTAACTCGGATGAATTCACACTTGGTGTGGCACGTATTGCATTGCTCAAAGAGGCGGCTGACTCACTCGACGACATGCTGACTATCAACGCGCCAGAACTCGTTGCCGCAGCGCTGCGTGCCGCGCTCGACCGACTCGGCGAAGTGTCTGGTGCCATTCCGCCCGATGACGTCTTGGGGCGGCTGTTCTCGAGTTTCTGTATTGGAAAGTGAGCTCCTGTCGCCCGCCGCAACGCTCCCGCACAGTAGCCTTTCGCGCGTGCAAGGCTCCATTGACATCCGTGTCCGGTACTGTGAGTGCGACCCCATGGGCGTGGTTCACCACACCGTCTATCCAGTGTGGTTTGAGATGGGGCGCACTGAACTTCTCAGGTCTACCGGACGCACGTACCGCGACATGGAAGCGCAGAACATGCTGTTGGCGGTCGTCAAACTTGAAGTGGTCTACAAGCAACCAGCACGCTATGACGAGGTAGTGCAACTGCGTACCACGTTGGCGCGTGTTGGTGCAGTCAAGGTGGAACACACCTACGAAATCTGGCGTGACGACGTGCTACTTGTGGCGGGCGCAACAACGCTTGCGTGCATCGACCGAAACGGTCGCGCTCAAGCCATTCCGGATGGCGTACTCACGACTCCCGCGGACCAAGTGATGAAGGCGAACGCCCCAAGTGGATCTTGACGCGTAGACCTGGAATCTGCATGACCCGGCGGAGCTCGGCGAGCGCTCCCGCGCGAAGTGCTCGATCCACAGCAAACGAAGCGGGGGCACTACTCACCCCCACCACTATCTGCATCGGGCTGACTGACTCGATCCACGTTTCGTCAATCAATTGTGCCGGCATCGCGGCGCGCCATGCTTCCGCAGCGCTGCCACTTCGTTCCACATCGCGCTTTGCTTGTCGCGCAATATCACCAACCATCCGACTGATCGAAACATCTTTATCACGGAACGCGCGTCTTTCACACATCCGCTGTGTTCGAAGGATGGATGGGTCAAGCGGGGCGGCTTTGGTGGCATCCGCGGGCGCCGCCTTCACACGTGCTGGCGCTGTCTCGCTGCCAGAACCCGTTGCACCCCTTGAATTTGTCGACCGCTTCGCCATGGAGGTGGATCGTAGTTCGTCGGTGCGTGTTTCCAAGCGGGTATCGTGCTCGCTCTGTGATTTCGGTAACTCTTGAAAATCTCCGCAAGACCTATGGACAAGCCGTGGCTGTCGATGGTGTCACCATGGAAGCCCCCAAGGGTGGTCTGACGTTTTTGCTGGGTCCATCCGGGTGCGGCAAGACCACCATCCTGCGCATGATTGCCGGCTTTCTTGAGCCGAGCGCTGGAGTCATACGCTTTGGCGACCGCGATATCACCAATGTCTCTGCGGAGAAGCGTGACTGCGGCATGGTGTTTCAGAGTTATGCACTGTGGCCGCACATGACTGTTGCGCAGAATGTTGCTTTCGGGCTTGAGGTCCGGAAGGTGCCGACGGCCGAGCTGCGCAAGCGTGTTGGCGAGGCGCTGGAAATGGTGCGCATGCATGCCTACGCCGATCGTAAGCCGAACCAACTTTCTGGCGGACAACAACAGCGCGTTGCGCTTGCGCGCGCCATTGTTTACCGGCCGGATGTGCTGCTCCTTGATGAGCCGCTGTCCAATCTGGACGCCAAATTGCGCTTAGAAATGCGCGGTGAAATCCGCCGCATCGTTGATGATCTACGCGTCACCGCTATTTACGTGACCCATGATCAGAAGGAGAGCCTGAGTCTTGCCGACAAGATGGTGGTTCTTCGCGAAGGGCGCATCGAGCAAGTAGGCGGCCCGCGTGAAATGTATGAGCGACCCTGCAACCGATTCGTAGCAGAGTTCTTAGGTGAAACCAACTTCCTTGATGCAACGCTCGAAGGTTCCGCCACACATACCCCGCGCGCGGTGAAGAGCCACGCCGGCATGCTGGAGACAACTACCGGGGGCGATCTCGCCGCATCCGTGAGTTTAGTTGCGAGTGTTCGCCCAGAGTCACTGCGCATGCATCCCCAGAGCCAGATCGCCGCTGATCGCCCTGCTCTCCGCGGTGTGGTTGCGGAGACCACTTACCTTGGTGAAGTAGCCCAACACCGAGTTGACTGCAATGGCATCAATATCAAGGTATTTGAACTGAATCCTCGGCACCTTTCGCGCCGCGGGGAGCCGGTAGCGCTCACCGTCGATGCCGATCAGGTGGTGCTGCTGGAGCGGTGAGGAACGATGAGAAACGATGAGGTGAGGCGGGGCGCGGTAGTCCCGGCTCAACCTATCCTGCACGCATGCGCACATCGATCGCCGCGGCTTCGGCTGCCATCGTCCTTGGTTCCATGCTTGCCGCCTCGTCTGCCGTCAACGCACCCCCGGCAGGATTGAAGGAGGCGCCTGCCGCCCGCAACGCACGCATGGCGTGGTGGCGATCAGCTCGCTTTGGAATGTTCATCCACTTTGGTTTGTACTCCACGCCGGCAGGAACGTGGGACGGCAAAGAGGTTGGCGGCGTTGGTGAGTGGCTCCTGCAAAATGGAAAGATTGATCCGATCGTCTATGAGAAGACGCTCGTGCCACAGTTCAATCCCGTGAAATTTGATGCCAAGCAATGGGCGGATCTCGCGCGTGATGCTGGCATGCAATATGTGGTCATCACTACCAAGCATCATGATGGATTTGCACTTTGGAACAGTGCCGTGAGTGATTACGACGTCATGGCCACGCCGTTCAAGCGTGACATCATGAAGGAGCTCTCCGAAGCAGTGCGCGCCGACGGGATGCAAATGTGTTGGTACCACTCGATCATGGACTGGCATCACCCTGACTATCTACCGCGCCGTCCGTGGGATCAACGCGCGGTCGACCCACAAAGCTATCCACGCTATGTGAACTACATGCAGGCGCAGCTGAAGGAAATCCTTACCAATTACGGCAAGATCGGCATCGTTTGGTTCGATGGTGAGTGGGAAGACACCTGGAACCACACCTGGGGCAAAGCCACCGATGACTTTGTGCGTGCCATTCAGCCACAGATCATTGTGAACAATCGCGTCGACAGTGGTCGAGCCGGCATGGAGGGATTCTCTAAAGACGAGGCTTCCCGCGGCGACTACGGGACGCCAGAGCAAACCATTCCGCCAAACGGCATGCCAGGCAAGGACTGGGAAACGTGCATGACCATGAATGACACGTGGGGCTACAAGTCCTCGGATCACAACTGGAAGAGTTCGCAAGAACTCATTCGCATGTTGTGTGACATCGCCTCCAAGGGCGGCAACTTCCTCCTGAATGTTGGGCCGCGCGGAGACGGCACCATCCCACCAGAGAGCATCGAGCGGCTACAGCGCATGGGCGAATGGATGAAGGTCAATGGCACGGCTATTCATGGAACCGAAGCCACGCCGTTCCCACGGAAGTTTCAGTGGGGCCGAATCACCCAAGGAGTTGGTCCGCTCAGTGGCCGCGAAAGCACCACGCTGAACCTCATGGTCTTTGATTGGCCAGCAGACGGCACACTCAGACTCCCTGGCATCAGCAATGAACCGCTTTCTGCCACGATTCTTGGGGCAACCGGCCGATCACCAACGGTTACTCGCCAGGGCGACGCCATCGTTGTCAGTGGCCTCGGTGCCACGCCGGTCGACAAGGATGCCACCGTCATCCAAATTGGCATCGCTGGCAAGCCAGCAGTGGAGCCCTTCATCATCAAGCCCGACGGCAATGGGATCATCACGTGCGCGGCCGCGGATGCGATCGTCACCGGAAGTATCCAGTACGAAAATCGATTTGAGAATCTCGGTTGGTGGCGCGACACCGCCAGCACCGCCTCGTGGACCGTTCAAATTCCCACTACTGGCAAGTACCACGTGGCGGTTGCTTATGCGTGCAATGTCACCTGCGGTGGCGACTTTGAAGTTTCCGCCATTGACCCGGACGGGGGCGGCACACAGACAATCACCAGCAACCTGCCTCCGCGCTCAGACTGGAGCGATTTCATCAACCTCGCGGTCGGGAATATCGAACTCACCGCCGGAACCCGCGTTATATCGGTGCGGGCGGCGAGCAAGCCGGGTGAATCGTTCATCAACCTGCGTAACCTCACCCTGATGCCGGTCAAGTAAACTCACCGCCCCCTATGCCCACCTTCACACTCAACGGAACGGCCATCGAACTTGAGCCCCAAACACGGGAGTCATTCGCATGGCTTGCTGGACAGATCTACCGCCGACTCCATGAGGGCGCTCCGCTTCCGGCGCTCCTGACGGTCTTTGCGCATGAGGGGACCACCACGCAAGGCCTGCCAACAAGTGACGCCCGGATTCAAGCGATCCTGTGGACCCTGTGGCAAATTGGTATTGCCTCGGCACGCGTTGAGGGTGAAGGCGACAAGCGAGAAGTGAAGTGGGATAAGGGTGAACACGCGAACATTGACACCCGCCCAATCATTGAGCATTTCACCGAAGAGGGCATCAAAGAGGGCCGCGCGCTTGCCGCTGGTCTGGTGGTGGTTGCTGGCCGTCACATTAAAGTGAACGGCATTGAGATGCACGTGAAGATCAACAACTTTGAACTGATCAAGGCGCAGGCTGCTGAAATGGAGAAGCGCCGCACCGACCCGAAACACGATCCAGCTATGGCGGCCGCGAGTTACCTCGCCGAACTTCTTGCACAGGGCGCCGATCAGAACGACCTACGACTCCGAGCCGCCATCGAACTCGCCGCTGACCTTGGAATTCGATCACTCTTTGTAGACGCTGCCACGCGACAACTGCGTATTGACGGATTCAATGAGCAAGCGGCGCTGGCTGCGGCGTATTTCCAGGGTGCGCCGGTGGAACAGTTTCAGTCAGCCATCAATCGCGCCCAAGTGCTGAACAAAATGGCACTGGAGAGTGCGCAGAAGTCCGGACGCGCGCCAGCGGGCGGTACGGGCGCTGTTCGCCCGCAAGCCGGTTCTCCGGATTTGGTTGGAACTGCTGGAAAGCCTGGAAATCAAGGGCAACCGACGCCGTTTAAGCGTCGCCGCCGCTAACAGCGCCACACCACCGGTGCTCCCGCCCAGATGCTCGCGGACGATCCAAACGGACTTCGCGAGGAATTGTGCGCACATTTACCTCACAGAATCCTTGACCTGCGATCCATGGATCAGACCGTTCGGTTGACCCTGCGTGGTGATTCCGTGTGGACCACCACGCAGGGCTCAAGTCTTTGAGGAGGGCAAGCGATGTGTGATCAAATGGACGGCAAGAGCAACCTGGCCGGCAAGATCGCTGCTTCTACCTCCGGATGGCGACCAGTGCAGATCCAACTCCGCACTTCGGTTGCCGCCAACGCTGCTATGTATCGCGCGCTACTTAGCGACCTGCCCGGTCTATCGATCGTGAGTGGGCCGCTCTTGGATGGGTGTGTTGCAGACGCTGTGATCGCACCGACGAATAGCTTCGGCTATCTCGATGCAGGGATTGACAGCGCGTTCGCGCGCCGGTTCGGTCCACGTCTGCAACGCGCACTCCAAGAACGCATCGCGTGTGAATTCGATGCTGAACTTCCGGTGGGCCAAGCAATCATCATTCCTACCGGGGACTTCACCATGCCGTTTATGGTGGCCGCGCCGGCGACGCAATTCCCTGGATACATTTCCGCGGAACCGTTGGTTTACAGCGCACTTCACGCCGCGCTGCAAGCAGTCAATGCCTGGAACATCGCTGATGAGTGGCCGCCAATTGAGTCCATTGTCCTGCCGGACATGGCGCGCGAGGCCCACGGCTGGCGCGCTGAAACCCTGGTTCTACAGGTTCGCGAGGCGCTCGAGGCGTGGAATCGCGCACATGCCCGACCGGAGCAGCAGTCCCGCGCCGCATGAGTGATTCACGCGGCGGCAGCGATCGGGGGCATTGGTGCGCCAATGCTGGCACACACTGCGCGCAGTAGTTCTGCCTCTTCCACGGTGGTCTGACCATCAGCCGCAACGCACGCAACACAGGCATCCACCAGCTTTCGCTTGATGCCGAGTTTCGCGTTCGATAGTCGCTGCAGTGACTCATCAAGGGCGTCAAGTGTGCATAGTTGTGCCGCCGTCTGCTCTGCTGGCAACAACGATTCAGACCCGCGCGCTGCGCGCCACGCCCGCGCCACGCCCGCTTCGTCCGTAGCGCCCGACCAAGCCAAGACACTGACCACCAACGCTACGTCGGCCACTGTCGCGCGTGCGTTGGGGTCCTTGCCTGTTGTTGGACCCTCAATCACACCGCGCAAGATGACCCGAACGGTCCATTCCAATCGATCAACCTGCGAATCGCTGGCAATGAGCTGCGTCAACACAGAGCGAAACTGCTGATATTGCGCAGGCGAAAGTTGTGCGAGCGACGCCGCGCACAATTCAATGACCGGCAATCGTTGCCGTGGGGTAATCGTTGCGGTCTGCTGAAGTGCATCGGTTGCGTTGGCAAGTGCAGGATCAGCAGCGGCAATGCCGGCAAGTTGCGCCTGGCGTTCCCGTCGGTCACGCGCGAGAAGTAGCGAACAAATCACCGCGCGCGCACTAAAGGGATTCCGCGCCGCATCGACCACTGACTCAGGAAGGCCAGCAATCAAGCCATGCGCCGTGCCAAGGTCGAGTGGGTTGAGCGACCCCATACTGCGGCGCGCGCCGTGAATGGATGCCGCAGAAACACCTTGAAATGCAGCCGCTGACGATGGACGCGCGGTCGCTCTTGGATGAATGACTCCTGCGGTCGCCGCCCCGGTCGGTCCCGTGGTCGTCACCACCGCCGTCACCCCAGCCTCCACCATCTTGGCGCCACGAATACGGGCAATGCGCTCCTCGATCGGCGGGTGCGTTGAAAACAACGATGCAATTCCATTAGCAAAAAAGAAGTGACTGAACTCTGCCGCTGCTGGTGCGCTCAGTTGGCTGCCTGCGCCACGTGCAATCTTTTCCAGTGCACCCGCAATGCCATCTGGATTGCGTGTGTATTGAACCGCGCTGGCATCGGCAAGAAATTCACGCTGCCTGCTCACCGCTGACTGAATGATGCGCCCAAAGAAATATCCAACAATTCCAATGATGAAGAGTGCAACACCAATGCCAAGTCCAATGGCCGCGTTGTTGTTCTTGTCGCGCGATGGGCGGGAATACATCTGTGAACGAATGAGAATTCGACCCACCATCGAAACCGCAACGATTCCACCAAGCCACGCCACTAAGCGCATATTGAGCCGCGTGTCTCGGTGAAAGATGTGGCTGAATTCATGCGCCATCACCCCTTGTAATTCATCGCGCGAAAGGGCATGAATACAGCCCCTGGTCACGCCGATGACGGAGTCTTGCTCAGAATTTCCAGCCGCAAATGCGTTAATCGTCTGGTCTTCCATCAGATAGACCGGCGGAACGCGAACACCGCTTGCAATCGCCATCTCCTCGACCACATTGAGAATCCGCCGTTCGTCTGGATCACTTGATCCTGGGTCGACCTGTGTTCCGCCCATGGCCTGTGCCACCGCCGCACCGCCATGCGACATCTGCGCAAATTTCACCGCTGTGCCAACACCAACGACTGCAAGGACTGATCCAACCGAGAGCGCAAACATGGACGGATCAAAGATCTTGCCCTGCGAAACCGTGAGTGAGAGCACGACATGCACACTCACCACCGTAGCAATGACGCCCATGATGAATAGGGCCACCAGCCAGGTGGTATTGCGCTTCGCCCGTTCTTGGCTTTCAAAGAAATCCATGAAAGGTCTCCATACGTCAGGAATTGTGCGTGTTTCGTGGCGGTTCCATTGAAGCAGGCGCACTGAAATCTACGTTTGGTAGCGCGCGCGCCGACTGGTCCGCCTCAAAGAGTGCGGCTGCCGTAAAGGAAAACAATCGGGCTACCAGAACGTCAGGGAAGACTGCCAGTTTGGTATTGAACGTCATCACCGCATCGTTGTACGCCTGCCGCGCAAATGCAATGCGATTCTCAGTGCTCACCAACTCTTCTTGCAGTTGTAGTGCGTTGTTGTTGGCCTTGAGGTCTGGGTATCGCTCCATCAAGATCATCAATTGCCCCAACAACCCCTGCAACACACCTTCTGCATTTGCAAGTGCAAGCGTCGCACCCACATCACCTGGGTTAGCACTCACGGCACTGCGCGCATTGATAGCAGCGGCACGCGCATTCGTCACCGCCTCCAGGGTGGACCGCTCATGTTGCATGTAACCCTTCACGGTGGCAACCAAGTTGGGCACCAGGTCATGACGCCTCCGCAGTTGGACATCAATCTGCGAGAACCCATTCTGTACACGCACCCGGCGCGTTACTAGGCCGTTGTAAACCGCCATCAGCCAGATGGCAACAATGGCAATGGCGGTTCCGGCGGCCACCGCAGCCACCAGAACAGGCGAAATAGCAACGATTGTCGGAGCGGAATGCACGAACATGTGCGTAGTTCTAGCATCGGGAACCATGATCGGCATTCCCCGCATTCTGGTAACCGGATTCGAGCCCTTTGCAGGCAGCCTCCTGAACCCCACAGCACTGATTGTTGAGCGCCTGGCCGCCGAAGGAATCACTGGCGCCACCATGCGTGCTGAAGTCCTGCCAGTGGTCGGTGGTGTTGGGCCCGGTTCAGCGCGGGCGAGGCTTGATGCCGTGTTGGCGGACTTTCAAGCTGACGCGGCGATTCACTTTGGCGAGGCGCATACTCGTAGCGAATTCAGTGTTGAGCGCATCGCCATCAATCTGCGCGACTATCGCATTGCTGACAATGCTGGCGTCTGTGCGGAAGACACGCCTGTGATTGAGGGCGCCCCCGCCGCACATTTTGCAACACTTCCGGTGCGAGCAATCGTGGACGCGGTCCGTGTTTCCGGCGTTCCAGCCGGAACTTCACTGACTGCGGGTAGTTATCTCTGTAACGAGGTGATGTTCCATTCACTCGAGCGGAGTGCGGCCACAGGCTGGCCAGCAATCGCCGGATTCATTCATGTTCCACAGCTTGAGGAGCAGTTTGCGGTTCGGCCAAATGACGCTCAACCGATGTCTGCACACGATTTGATGATTGCAACACGCGCAGCAATTGGCGCCGTCATTGTTCACCTTCGAAACTTGCCACGCCGAACGATGCCTGATCGACATCGCCGACGATTGGGTTAAACGCCACCGCCGCCGACTCGCATGGCCGCGAGTGTGGCGGTGACGTGTGGGCTGAATTTCAATAAGGCGCATGCCGTTGGCACGTTGCCAAGACATGCGCCCCACCCTGATGTGTGGACTACAGGGTGCTTTGCTGGAGCACATGCGGTGATGTGCTCCAACACCCTTGCTACGATCGGCCCGGAAAGCCTGTTCAGCACTATTCCTTTAATTTTGCACAAATTTTGCCTTAGTATCGTCATTCATGCTCGCGCGCAGCACTTGCCATCATCGAACCTTTGAGATCACGCTTGCTGACCCAAGTCGGCGAAATGCGTTGGGTGCTGCGATGTTTTCTGCAATCCATGCGCGACTGATGGTCGCCGCGCTTGCTGCTGATGATCGACTCATCACACACGATGGTTCGCGTATTGGCGCTGACGTTTTGGTGATTCGCGGCGAGGGACATTCGTTCTCTGCCGGGTTTGATCTTGCCGCTTGCGTTGCTGACCCAACCGAGTTGCGTGACTTGGTAATGGAGCTTTCACGCACAGTGCAAGCGCTTCGCGCGCTGCCTATTCCGGTGGTCTGCGAAGTTCATGGCGCG
>DBCE01000245.1:11258-11439 GCA_002292895.1 Phycisphaerales bacterium UBA966 | reverse complement strand
CTGACTGCGGGCGCTTTGCCGGCATTGCTTGGGGTGGCGATCGCAGAGGTCAATGGAGCCAACGGCCGAATTGCCGTGGCCGATTACCGCGCTATCCTTTCCACACAGGCGCCATGAAGCAAACCGAGCTCATCATCTTTGTAGTGATCATGGTGCTGAACGCCGGATTTGCCATTGTGAA
>DBCE01000245.1:8891-11218 GCA_002292895.1 Phycisphaerales bacterium UBA966 | reverse complement strand
CAATTTGGAAGAAGTACAAGGAGCGCCAAGCAGCAAAGGCCGCCGCGGCGCTTGAGCGAGCCATCACAAGCAATGCGCCACCTGCGCGCGCCACCCCCGCCGCCCGCACGACCCCTGCAATGCGCGCGACGACGGCCGCACGCGCATCGACCGCCTCCACACGCGCTGGCGGCGCCAGCATCGATTGACTCGCGCGGCTCCATGCGGCGTGAGATTCGCGACACTGAATTGCAAGCCGCGGCCGCGCGTCGCCGTCAGGCAGAGGCGCGCCTCTTTGAGCAGCAGGTTGCCGCGGAGAAGGCGCGCATCGCTGCACAACAGCGCCAGACTCCTCCCGTGATTCAACCGGCAGCCATGCAGGTTCTGCAGGCAGCGCTGGCGCGGTCAAAGTCGGCGGTGCCGAGCGCTATCGCGGCGTCCCGGATCACTGGCAACAGCATCGGATCCCCCCGCGTGGTGGAGCCGGTGCGAGCCAAACTCCTGATTGGGGACCGAGCGGGTCTGCGCCGCGCCCTGATCCTGCGGGAAGTACTTGGACCGCCACGCTGCATGGCCCCATACGGCGGCACGCAGTAAGGGAACGGGCCGGCGGCCACCATCCGGGGATGTTTGGGCAGGATCTCGAAAGTTGCGGCAAGATCAGGGGGATCCCGGCATGATCCACTCACGATCATCGCATTATCTGCCCACGATCGCCCCACAATCGACCCAAAGTCCATTACAATTCTGCCCCCATGATCGACATTCGCAAGTTGAAAGAACTCGTTCGCCTCATGACCACGAGCGACCTCACCGAGCTCGACCTCCGCGACAAGGATGAGCAGGTCACCATCCGACGTGCCACCGCCCAGGCGGCTCCTCAGATCATCCAGCACGCAGCGCCGGTGGCCCACTCAGCGCCCGCCGCGCCAGTGGCTGCAGCACCCGTGGCAGCCGCTGCGGCCGCTGCACCAGCCGCCAATGAAGACGCGGGGCTGATCGCCATTGAGAGCCCCATGGTTGGCACCTTCTACGCATCGCCAAGCCCAGACAAGCCATCGTTCGTTTCCGTGGGCGGCGAAGTCGGCCCCAATTCGGTGGTGTGCTTGGTGGAAGCAATGAAGATCTTCAACGAAATCAAGGCTGAGCGCGCGGGCACCATTGCCAAGGTGCTCGTCAAGAGCGGACAAGCCGTTGAATTCGGCCAGCCGCTGTACATGATCAAGCCAAGCTGAACCCGCCCCCATCACGGCGTGCGTGCGCCCGTGCGCCGCACATGCCTTCAGGATCTCACCAGCCATGTTCAAGCGTGTACTCATAGCCAATCGCGGCGAAATTGCCCTCCGCATCATCCGCGCGTGCCGCGAACTCGGCATTGAGGCCGTGTGCGTCTATTCATCAGCAGACAAGGGCGGTCCTTGGCTTGAGCAGGCAGACCGAACCATCTGCATTGGTCCCGGCCCGTCCAAGGAGTCGTACCTCAAGATTGAGCGCATCATCGCAGCGGCTGAAGTGAGCCATGCGGAAGCGATCCATCCGGGCTACGGATTCCTCAGTGAGAACGCGCACTTTGCAGAAGTGTGCCGAGCGTCCGGCTTTGAATTCATCGGCCCAAGTCCAGAAGCAATGAACGCGCTTGGCGACAAGGTCAACTGCAAGCGCCTTGCTCGTAAGACTGGAACGCCCGTATTCCCCGGCACCGAAGACGCTATTGAAGACATTGAAGAAGCCGTCAAGGTAGCTGCTGAGATTCAGTATCCAGTGATTGTGAAAGCACGCGCCGGTGGCGGTGGACGCGGCATGCGGATCGCCCGCGACGAAGCTGAATTACGCACCGGAATTGAAGCAGCCCGGCAAGAAGCGGCCGCAGCATTTGGTGACGGCGGCGTGTACGTGGAGAAGTTCCTGGAGAACGCCCGGCACTTTGAAGTGCAGACCATTGGCGACAAGCACGGCCACGCCGTTCATCTCTACGAGCGCGATTGCTCCAGCCAACGCCGCCACCAGAAGCTCATTGAAGAGGCTCCAGCTCCGGGCGTGGACCCCAAGAAGCGTGATCGCGTTTGCGAAAGCGCGGCGACACTGATTCGCGAAGCTAAGTATTCCGGCGCGGCCACCGTGGAATTCCTGATGGATCGCCATCAGAACTTCTACATGTTGGAAGTGAATACCCGCGTGCAAGTAGAGCACCCAGTGACGGAAATGATCACTGGAGTAGACATCGTGAAGACTGGTATTCGCGTGGCTGCCGGTGAAGAGTTGCCATTCACCCAGAAGGACATTCACATCAATGGTCATGCCATTGAAGTGCGCATCAACGCAGAGGATCCAGACCGTGGATTCATGCC
>DBCE01000245.1:6836-8806 GCA_002292895.1 Phycisphaerales bacterium UBA966 | reverse complement strand
TACCGCATTCCGCCAAACTATGACTCCATGATCGGCAAGTTGATCGTGCACGCGCCCGATCGCGCCACCTGCATTGAGCGCCTCAAGGGAGCCTTGCGCGAGTTCAAGATTGGTCCAGTGAAGACCACCATTCCTCTGCACCTCAAGTTGCTTGATCACCCCGATTTCCGCGCCGGCAGCCACGACATTCACTATGTCGAGCGTTGGCTCAAGGAAATTGCGGTTGCAGCCAAGGTGTAATCGTTGCCGCAGCATCCAACAGCGGTCTTTCAGCGAAGCCGCTCAGTATGAATAGCGGATCCCTCATCCTTGTCACTGGCGCCACTGGTTACGTTGGCGGGCGCCTGGTTCCGCGGTTGTTAGCTGCAAACCACCGGGTTCGATGCCTGGTGCGGGACCCTTCGCGCCTGCAAGGTCGCGCGTGGCAGAAGGACGTTGAAGTAGTGCAGGGCGATGTCCTGGCGCCGGAGACGCTGGCGGCCGCGATGCAGGGCGTCAGTGTTGTCTATTACCTGGTGCACAGTCTGGCGGGCGGAAGCAATTTCTCTGAGCGCGACAATCAAGCCGCGCGCAACTGCGCCAGTGCCGCACGCGCAGCAGGCGTCGAACGCATTATTTACCTGGGCGGACTTGGTGAAGAGAGCCCCGATCTTTCGCCGCACCTGGTGTCACGTCATGAAACTGGCAACGCGCTCCGTGAAGCCGGCGTCCCCGTCACTGAATTCCGCGCCGCAGTAGTGGTTGGGTCCGGCAGTCTCTCCTTTGAGATGATTCGCTACCTCACCGAACGCGTCCCGGTGATGATCTGTCCTCGCTGGATATTCACCCGAACGCAACCAATCTGCATTCGAAACGTCTTGGATTACCTAGTGGCCGCGCTTGATTGTCCGGCCAGTGTCGGGCAGATCATTGAGATTGGTGGCAGCGATGTGGTCAACTACGCGGAGATGATGACCGGCTATGCGCGGGCACGCGGGCTCACGCGCCGCTTGATTGCAGTGCCAATACTGACTCCACGGCTTTCGTCATACTGGGTTCACCTTGTGACCCCGATTCCTGCTGAGATCGCACAGCCGCTCATCAAAGGACTGGGCAATGAGGTGATCGTGCGCAACCCGTCCGCGCTCACCATGTTCCCGAACATCAAGCCCATGGACTACGAAAGTGCCCTGCGGCTGGCTCTGGGGAAGATCGATAGCAACGAAGTCGAAACCGTTTGGAGCGACGCACTGATTTCAAGCCAAGGCGATCGGACACCGGTCGCCCTGATCAGTACCCAAGGCATGATCCTGGAACGGCGCAGGTTGATGGTGGATGCTCCCACCGCAGCCGTTTACCGCAGTTTTGCAGGTCTCGGTGGTGCGCGCGGCTGGTTGTACATGGATTGGGCCTGGCAGATCCGCGGCACACTTGACCGGCTCCTTGGTGGGGTTGGCATGCGGCGTGGTCGACGGGACCCGGACGATTTACGTGTGGGCGACACGCTGGACTTCTGGCGCGTTGAGCAAGTGGAGCCCGGTCGACTGATTCGACTTCGTGCGGAGATGAAGGTCCCCGGACGCGCATGGCTGCAACTGGAATCCCGACCCGCCGAAGGTGGTCAGACGGAACTACTACAAACGGCAATCTTCGAACCGAAGGGCCTGTTCGGATTCCTGTACTGGTACGTCTTGTATCCAATGCACGCACTGATCTTCAGCGGAATGATCCGCAAGATCGCCGAGCGTTCCAAATAGTCCAGCTTCGTTAGTCTTGATGACCGCGCTTGGCGGGCATCAGATTCACGGCGATCACCGCCGCAGCTGCAATGGCCATCAGCGCGTATCCACCCACGGGGCTGTAGAGATTCAGGCCCTTGTCTGGCTGGGGCGGAATGGTTGGATCAGCAGCTTGCATCGCGTAGGTGGCGCCGCAGGTGATGCCTGCCAGGATGACGGCTGCGCCGATGTTCCATCGCATTGAGCGTCCGC
>DBCE01000245.1:250-6741 GCA_002292895.1 Phycisphaerales bacterium UBA966 | reverse complement strand
GTGATGGTGTTCACAAGGCGATCTTCCTTGCCAGTGGTCAGCACCAGTCCCTTGAGGACGGTCTCGGAAGGCAAGCGGAAGTGCAGCATGAGCTTCTTACCACTACCGAGCGGCTGAATCGGAATGTCCTTGAGGGTGAGCGGCTTGCCGCCCATACTTCGCACCAGTACCCAGTCGCCATCGTCTTCAACCATGCCCACCGCAAAGTACTTGGCACCGTTGGCATCAATGACTGCCACGCGCGCAGACTGCGCATCAGTACCTGCCGTGCGCACCCACTCATTCAGGTCGGGGAAGATGCGAACGCCATCAGCCTTCGCGGACGCGTCCAAGCGAAGCAGTCGCTGTCCAGCGGTGACTTGGAAGCCACGAACGCGCAAGTCCGCAGACACCATGGCACTGCCGTTGCGCGGGAACTTCTGTTCACCACCCACGATGTAGTTGCTACCGTCCAAGACCAGGGCTCCCTTGTCGTTGGAGTTGATGGTCACTCCGCCGATCGCATACTTCGGATCGGGGAACTCAATCAGGGAATCGATGTTGGTGGCGGCGCCATCATCAACAGCCTTGCCGCTGCCGCTTTCAATGGCCCCTCCGCCTGCAAAGTCCGGCGCCGCAATTGGGCGCGGCGCCAAGAAGCGCACGCCCTTCAGTTCAAAGTACTTGGGCGCCTGCGTTCCAAGGTCATCCTTGGGGAAGAACAGATAGAAAGTGCCTTCACCTTGCGCAGAAACCGAGGTCAACACGTTGGACGGTGAGTTGAAGAAATACATCCGCTCCCCGCCTTCCTTGGCGTTCTGGCGCCAAGCAACGGGGTACGAAACCGTTCCCTTACCGCCCTTGCCGTCGCCGATCAAGCGCGCCTGAGCGCCCGTCATCAGGAACTGCTGCCCAGCGCCGTCAAAGCCGTCCTGAGCGATGGTGAACTGCACTGCCCACGATGCCACGGGCTTGGCGCCCACGCCAGCACTGAGCGGCATAGCGGGAACATCAAAGAGCTTGAGCTGACTGACCGCTTCCGGTGGAACCGACACGCGCGCCAAACCGTCCGCGTACGAATCGCGGTACAGCGAACCCGAGGTGCGCACCAGCTGCGGCATATGTGTATCGATGGTGCCGCCACCGAGCCATGGGGTGTACGGACCCCAGGAGAGGTATGAGAAGAACCCACCGGCGATCCCTGAAATCGTCAGCAGGGGGGCGTTGTCACTGCCGATGGCAGGCGCATTCGCCACGTCACTGCGTCGGCTCCATCCGGTGAAGTCACCGATGGTCACTGTGGACTGGAAGAACCCCATGCCGATCGCCAACAGACCAACTGAGAGGACGCCGGAAGCAAGGCCAAACCCTGCGCCTACCACCACGTCCGCCAAGCGCGGGATAGAGAGATTCATCGGAATGAATCGATCCGTGAAGATGCGCAGAATGGCAAGCAAGCCAACGAACACGCCCACCAGCACCAGACCCTTGGAGTACTCGCCAGCCGAACTGCTGAGCATGCGGTACGACAATGGTTCCCACACGCCGAAGGCGATCGCGCCGGAGGTAACGACGCAGAAGAAGTGGACCAACGCGCTGAACGCGCCGTTGTTGGACCACCAGTAGGTGATGAGAAGGATGGCTGCAATAGCGATGACTGAAATGATCACTGTGGTGGTCCTTACTGCTTCTTCTGGCCGGTCGGCTTGACTGGCGTAGTGGCGACTGCGCCGGGTGTAGGTGCAGCCGCTGGCTTCGCGGCGCCCGCGGGGGCAGCTCCAGCTGGCGCTGGCGGTGGGGCAAAGATGCGCTTCACTTCATCAAAGCTGGTCTCGCCGCTACGCACCTTGAGGAGCGCAGCGTCCTGCAGCGAAGGGCACTTGAAGGTGCGGCGCGCCTGCATGTATGCGCCCTTCACGTCACCAGTGGCAAGCACCGCGCGTGATTCGGCATCCAAGGGCAGCGCTTCAACCACTGCGCAGCAACCAAGGAATCCAACCCCCTTGCAGGTCGGGCAATCAACGGGCTGATCCTTGATCAGCACCTTGCCACTTTGCTTATAAATCTGCACCGGCTTACCAGCGGCAATACCCAGCATCTTCTGTTCCGCCGGATTTGGCGTGTAAGGCGCGCGGCAGGTCAAGCACAATTTGCGAACGAGCCGCTGCGTCACCACCATGCGCAGCGCATCAGCCGCCGCTTTGGGGTCACCCACCGACTTCAGCCAAGCAGCCAGAATGTCCGGCACGCTGTCGGATGGCATTCCAACATAGAAGAGCGTTGAACGAGCACCAGCGGCGCACAGCACCTTGGAAGACCCAGCGTCGGCCACGTCAGCAGCAAACACCACATCGGGGCCACGGCGCACGATCGATTGCAACTGCGTACCAAAGTCACTCTTGGCTGCATCAAAGTCAGTGTGCTCAACACCTTCAACGACGCGCTCAAAGCGGCGCTCCAGCGTCTTGATGTTGGACGTGAGTGAGTCATGTCGACCCAAGAGCGCATAGGTCAGGGTGGTCAGACCTTGGCCGGGACGCGCGCCAACCAGCACCGTGCCGCGTGGGTCAGCCGTGATGGTGTCCACCAACAGCTTTAGTTGCTGCTCGCCCATACCAATCTTGGCGAGCGGAATACTGAGTTGTTTCTCGCGCTCAAAGTCCACACGGATCGATTCGCCTTGCATCGAACCGACGCTGGTGACGGTCAGGACAATCCGCGTTCCGTCACGGACAATTGGCACCGTGCCGCGTTGGAACTTGCGGCGCTCAGCTGGGTCAAGTTCTGCAAACCCCTTCAGGAGATCCACCACTCGCGTGGCCAGTTCACCAGCGATTGGGTCGCGCTTGAAGCGCATGGAATCAACCACTTGCTGAATCTGTGCGCCTTGCTTGGAAAGTGCAATCTCAACGCGGGTTGCGCGTGCGTCGAGGGCTCCAAGCAGTACCGCCTCAAGGCCGGCATAGACCTCAAACGCGGGATCTTTGCGGTCGGGCGCGGCTTGCTCGCTGCGATCCTTCTTCTGGAAGCGCAACGTGGCGCCAGCCTGTGCGTTCTTCGCCTTGCGATCCGCAGCCATCTTGCCGAAGTCAATGTCCAGGAAGGTGAGCGGCTTGGCCTTGGTGCCCTTGAGTGCTTGATTACGGAACTTCATGTACCACGTACATGGAACTGCATACAACGCAATCATCAGCGGGAAGCCCGCAAACCAGGTGGGGATCAACAGCGCGGCCAGCACTCCAGCCGTACCAAACGCCAGGAAGATGGCAGCCCACTTCTGCGGCTTCAGGTTGAAGTACGCAGCATCCTTCTCCAACTTGGTTGAGACAAGAACTGCGTACGGCACAAACGCGGCAAATGTCACGATCGGCTTGGCGATACTCATCAGAATCGCCGGCGATGTTGCCTCTGCGAGGACAGAGAAGCCCGGAATGAAGAAGGCAGTCGGTAAGTTCACGATCAGGCTCCCTTGGCGAACGATGCGCCCTGCGAAATTCCCTTGAGGCGCATGCGCAGCTCCTCGGGCTTCGGCGTCGACTGCAGCGCGACGCTCTGATGGATGAATTCCTTCTCCACCAAGTCAACCAATGCGGTGGTGAAGTCTTGCATGCCTGCTTCGCGACCCTTGATGATGTCCAAGAGTTCGCCCTCGCGTGCTTCCAAGATGTACTTCTGAACAGCAGGGGTGTTGATCAGAATTTCCAGCGCTGGAATACGCGCAATGTGCGCGTGCAATGTCGGCAGGAGCTTTTGATAAACGATGGCGCGCAAGTTGTAGGCCAACAACTTACGAATCTGCTCACGCTCATTCACTGGGAACAAGTCATAGATACGACCAAACGTCTGCCAGGCGCTCGATGCATGGATGGTTCCAAACACCAAGTGACCCGTTTCAGCGGCGCGCACGGCGGCTTCAAACGTTTCATAGTCACGCATTTCACCCACCAGCGCGATGTCCGGGTTTTCACGAACCAACGCTCGCAGTGCATCATTGAAATTGACGCAATCAATGCCGATTTCGCGCTGATTGATGGTGGCCTTGTCATCCTTAAAGATGTACTCAATCGGATCTTCAATGGTCACGATGTGCACCTTGCGGCGCTCGTTGACGTACTGCAGCATGGCGGCGATCGAAGTGGACTTACCACTGCCGGTCACGCCTGCAAAGAGCACCAGACCCTGCGAAAGAAGCGCTACCTCGCCAAGGCTGGGCGGAAGGTAGAGGTCTTCAAACTTCTTGATATTGCTAGTGATGAGACGCGCTGCGATCGAAACTTTGCCGCGCGCCATGAACATGTTCACGCGGAAGCGGTTCTTGTCGTCGTAGTCGTAGGCAAAGTCCATCGAGCCCTTCTTGCAGAAGACTTCCTGCTGCCCGGCATCAAGGACATCTTTGGCCACTTGGAACATGAGTTCCTGGGTGATGACGTCTGTCTCAATGTCCTTCAAGACGCCGCGATGGCGGATGCGCGGCTTGAGGTCCGACTTCACAATGAGATCGCTCCCGCCGAACTTAATGATCGCGGAGAGCCAAAGGGTCCATGCCTTCATCCCGTCGCCGTCTTGCATTCCGCGGCGATCAAGGTTGATGGGGCTGGTGAGGTACTGCTTTCCGTCGTTGCCTGACACTTCAGGTCACCTCCGCAAGGGGCACCCCGTACGGTTCCAACTGGACCGCAAAAAGGCGGGCGACGGGCCATGGCCACACTGGCCATCCTCGGCAGGTGAGCGGGCAGAGCCGCGGACCTGGTCGACCACCCGCGGACGACCGTCGGGGGAGACCCGCAGGGTAGCACGAACTGCCGAAAGTGTGCCCCGCCCGTGAACGGTGCGAGCAGGCTCTGTAACATCCCGCAGATGGAGCACAAGATTGTCCAAGACGGAATCACTTTTGACGACGTCCTGCTGATTCCGCGTTACAGCGAGATCACGCCGGAGTCCGCCGATACGCGGACGCAACTCACCCGGCGCATCAGCCTGAATATTCCGCTGGTCTCTGCGCCCATGGACACGGTGACCGAGTCTGCCCTTGCCATCGCATTGGCCCAAGAGGGCGGCATCGGCATCATCCACAAAAATATTTCGCCAGAGCGACAAGCGCTCGAAGTTCAGAAAGTCAAGCGAACCGAGAACGGCATCATTACGGATCCGGTCACGCTTGCGCCCACTGACACCGTGCAGCGCGCGCAGCAACTGATGGGCGAGTACGGCGTCAGCGGTTTCCCCGTCACTGAAGACGGTACGCGACGCACCCGCGTGGTTGGCATCCTGACTCGGCGCGATATTCGCTTTGTCGATCACCCCGCCGAGACGCGCGTCCAAGACGTGATGACCAAGGACAAATTGGTGACTGCGCCTGCTGACACAACGCCCACGCTTGCCGAGGCGATTCTGAATCGCGGCCGCGTTGAGAAGCTGCTGCTCATTGATAATGACGGGCGCCTCGCCGGTTTGATCACCATGCGTGATATCGACAATTTCACCAAGCATTCACAAGCATGCCGCGATGCACGCGGGCGGCTTCGTGTTGGCGCTGCGGTGGGCATCATGCAGCTTGATCGCGTAGAGCGCTTGGTTGCAGCTGAAGTTGACGTGATTGTGGTTGACACCGCGCACGGCCACAGCCTGAATGTCATGCGTACGGTCAGCGAGATTAAGAAGCGATTCCAGATTGAAGTGATCGCTGGAAACGTTGGAACCGCTGATGGTGCACGCGCCCTTGTTGACGCTGGCGCCGATGCAGTCAAGGCAGGCATCGGTCCTGGTTCCATCTGCACCACTCGTGTGGTGACTGGCGTTGGTATTCCGCAGATCACCGCCATCATGAACGCCGTGGAAGGCACCCGCGGGCAGGTTCCAGTGATCGCTGACGGCGGCGTTCGCCTCTCTGGCGATATTGCCAAGGCCATCGCATCGGGTGCCGGGTCAGTGATGCTTGGAAGCCTGTTTGCTGGTCTTGAAGAGAGCCCGGGCGAATTGGTGATTCATCGCGGACGACACTTCAAGACGTACCGCGGCATGGGCAGCGCGGGGGCTATGACGCTTGGTTCGTCCGATCGTTATGGACAAGCATCCATCCGCGACAGCCGCAAGTATGTTCCGGAAGGTGTTGAGGGCAGGGTGCCGTACCGTGGGCAGCTTGCCGATTTCGTGTATCAAATGGTGGGTGGACTGCGCGCCGCGATGGGCTATTGTGGTTGCAGTTCACTTGATGAGTTCCGAGCCAAGACCCAATTCGTCCGTGTTTCGGGCGCAACGGTCGTTGAAAATCACCCGCACGACATCCAAATCACGAAAGAAAGTCCCAACTACACTGTCACGGCAGTTGGGGACGAATGACCCAAGTCACACACGCCGGTGTGGCGGAACTGGCAGACGCAGCGGACTCAAAATCCGCCGGGCTCTAAACCCTTGCAGGTTCGATTCCTGTCGCCGGCATTGCTGAGGTCCGAGTAACAAGATCTTTCCCCCTTCTGGGGGGGTGGATTTGAACCGGGGTTTCCGCTACACTT
>DBCE01000245.1:0-121 GCA_002292895.1 Phycisphaerales bacterium UBA966 | reverse complement strand
ACGTCGGCGACATCGTCGACCTCGATACGCGCGAGGTGGCAGATGACGTCAAGTCACTGACCTTCGACAAGGTGCTCGCGGTTGGCTCCGGCGACGGAACCGCTGCCAAGCTCGGCATGCC
>DBCE01000232.1:14826-44437 GCA_002292895.1 Phycisphaerales bacterium UBA966 | reverse complement strand
CCCAGCGCCGCGCTTTCTGTGCGCCAGCGCCGCCACAATTTGAGAAGCGATAAGAAGTCACTCTCTTGATCGCGAAAGATCAACTGCGCAAAGTCTGCCGCGCCACCTTGCCCGGCGGGACGTTCGCGTGGATCCTGAATCGAAAGCGCAGCCGCAATGACCAGGCCTTCGGCGAGCGCGCCTTCATCGATCGCAGCAAGGACGGTGCGTGCGAGCCGCGGATCGACAGGCAACGTAGCCATCCGCTTGCCCAACGCTGTCAAATCACCGCGGCGATCAACAGCACCAAGTTCGGCGAGTGTTTCAAGGCCCTCAGCAACCAGACGCGGGCTGGGCGTTTCCAAGAACGGGAATTGGGCAATCTCTCCAAGACCCAGTGCCTTCATCTGCAGGATGACATTGGCAAGATTGGTGCGCAGCAGTTCCGGGGCGGTGAATGGTTCGCGCGCTAGAAAGTCCTCTTCGGAATACAGGCGAATACACACGCCCGGCCCGACGCGGCCGCAGCGACCCTTGCGCTGATCAGCCGAGGCGCGCGCGATCGGTTCAACCGGCAGGCGCAGGACGCGGGTGCGCCCGGACCACCGTGCAATGCGTGCAAATCCGGTGTCCACCACAAAGCGGATACCGGGCACAGTGACGCTTGTTTCTGCAACATTGGTAGCCAGAATGATCCGGCGCGAACGTCCAACATGAAAGACTCGATCCTGTTCTGCTACTGGCAGGCGTGCATAAAGCGGCAGCACTTCCACACCGCGCGCCGCGGGCACGCGTGAGAGTGCATCGGCGGCATCCTGAATATCACGCTCTCCAGAAAGGAAGACAAGAATGTCGCCGGGACCGGAGTCAAGACATTCCTCAACGCCCTTCACCGCACGTTCGGCTGGCGAAATGTCCGCTGCTTCATCATCAACCGGCCGCCACCGTGTTTCAATGGGATGCAATCGACCATCCACTTGCACTACTGGTGCATTTCCAAAGTGCTCACTGAAGCGATCGACATCGATGGTTGCGGATGCAACAATCACCTTGAGATCCGGACGCTTGGGCAACAGGCGTTTGAGATAGCCAAGCAAGAAGTCGATGTTCAGACTGCGTTCGTGCGCTTCGTCAACGATGACGGTGTCCGAGCGCAAGAGCAGTGGGTCGCGTTCGATCTCTGCAAGCAGAACGCCGTCGGTGACGACGCGCACCAGCGAATGTTCTGAAGTGCGATCATCAAAGCGAACCTTGAACCCCACCGTGCCGCCGAGTGTTGTTTGCAGTTCTGCAGCAATACGCGCGGCCACACTGCGTGCCGCAATCCGGCGCGGCTGGGTCATGGTGATCAGGCCATCAACGCCCCGCCCCGCCTCCAGGCAAATTTTGGGCAACTGCGTGGTCTTTCCGGAGCCGGTATCGCCACTCACGATCACCACTTGGTGACTGAGCAAGGCGTCCCGGATGCGGTCTCGTGCCTGCGCCACCGGCAAATCGTCCGGATAGGTCACCGGTGGGACACGCTGCGCCCGTGCTGCCCGGCGCTCGGTACTTCGCGCAATATCCCGTTCCAGGGCGCTCACGGCGCTTTCGGAGGGCTCCTGCCGCGCAGCGCCGCGGGTCAATCCAGCCACTCGACGCCGAAATACGGGCTGTTCCTGGGCGGGACAGCCCGCAATGAGCTCCTGAAGACGACGGATCCGTTCGAGCACTGCGAACGGATTGTAGGTCTGTATCCTCCCCACACCATTGGGGCGCTTAGCTCAGTGGCAAGAGCGCTGCTTTTACACAGCAGTGGTCACTGGTTCGAATCCAGTAGCGCCCATTTGCCTTCCCGTTTGGTCCGTATGCCCTGGCAATTGCCCACCAACGTTCGTGCCCCTATGCCCTCCCCTATGACCACGATCCGAGCACTTCGCTGGATCACGGCCAGGACGGTCGCCACAGTGGCGGCCAGCATGGTGATCATCGGATGCTCAGACATGATGGTGGAACGCGCTGATCCTGCGCTGCAGAAGGCGGCGGTGAATCGCGACGCGGTGGCGGTAGCGGCCACGGACATCGATCCGATCATGCGTGGCACGGTGGCGTCGGAAACGTCGCTGGTTGGATTTGATCCACTGGTCGTGCGCGGATACGGAATTGTGGTTGGTCTGCGCGATACCGGAAGTCGGCAAATGCCATCCGACGTGCGCGCGTTCCTTTCGCAGGAACTGGCAAAGCGCGGCTTTGGCAGTGGCGCGCCCGGCTCACCAAAGATGACCCCGCAGCAGTTACTGAATTCCAGCGACTCCGCGGTGGTGATCGTTGAAGGCGTGATTCCTCCGGGTGCTCCCAAGGGGTCGCGCTTTGATGTTCGCGTCACTACTGCGCCAGGAACATCGACCACCAGCCTTGAAGGCGGACGGTTGTTAGTCGCAGACTTGCGGCCCGGTCCGCTGTACACGGGCAGTAGGCAGCCGTTTCCGCTGGCCGAAGGCGCGGGCTCCATCGTCATCAATCCCTTTGTTGAGCCAAACGCAACGCAACGCGACACCATCAACCGCAGCAGCGGACGCATCCTTGATGGCGGCACCCTCAGCAAGGACATGAAGCTGAAGTTGCGCTTGCAGACGCCGAGTCATTCACGATCGGAAAGCATTCAGAACACCATCAATACGTTGTTTCCGCTTGAATCCAAGCAAAAAGACCAGACCGCGCATGGTCGTTCCGGTGAAACGATTGATTTGACCGTGCCGCCTTCGTACCGCAAGCGCACGGGAGAGTTTGCAGAACTGGTTCGACACACGCCATTGAATGTCGAAAACGCTGAACAGACCGCCATGGCGATTCGGCGTTCGTTGCTCTCCAACCCGGGTGCGGCAGGTGCTGCCAGTTGGCGCTGGCAAGCACTTGGCAAGCGCGCGCTGCCGATGATTCAGGATCTCTACGAATACCCGGAAGAACAGCCGCGCTTTGCGGCGTTGAATACCGGAGCAAAACTGAACGACATGTTGGCCGTTGCTCCGCTGCTACAGATGGCGAAGAGCAGCGACTCCATCACCTATCGAACCGAATCGATCAAACTGCTCGGACGCATGGGCGTCAATGCGGAAATTGAAATCGGTTTGCGCGAATTGCTCAACGATCCGGATGTGGAAATCCGCCTTGCGGCGTTTGAAGCACTCGACCGGCGGCGCGATCCGCACATCATCGGTATCGAGATGGGCAAGAAGTTTGTACTGAACATTGTGCCCAGTAAGTACAAGATGATTTACGTGTCGCAGAGTGGACA
This sequence comes from Phycisphaerales bacterium UBA966, assembly GCA_002292895.1. Taxonomy (GTDB): domain Bacteria; phylum Planctomycetota; class Phycisphaerae; order Phycisphaerales; family SM1A02; genus UBA966. The sequence continues at coordinate 41,184 of DBCE01000232.1, read as the reverse complement.
GCCGCGCATTGTGATCTTTGGCGAAGACGTGGAAGTGAAGCGCCCCATGACGCTCTACACCTGGAGCGGTCGGTTGATCATCAAGGCTGACGAAGGCGACAAACTTCTGGAAGTCTTCTATCGCGAACGCCCAGAAACGCCTGCCGTGGTTGACCGCGTGAAGCCAGATATGTCCTCCATGGTCAGTTACTTTGCCCGGCGCCCCACCCCCGATCGACCGGAGTCCGGCCTCAATTTCACCTACAGCGAGACCATCAGCGCCCTCCACGAGCTGTGGCGGCTCAAATATATTGATTGCGATTTCCGGGCCGAACAGGACCGAATCCTGGCCGAGGTACTCCGGGACGACAAGGGCGAGAAGGATTTAAGGCCTGAATTTACGGCAGAAGACGGAGATTCCGATTCTGACGAGGTCGGCCCGAGGAGTATTTCGGAGATTGGAGCCAGCCGGGGAAGCGATTTAGAGACAGCTTCCGTCGGATCTGGACTTGATGCCGCGAAGGCGCGGAAGGATACTGTCCCACGTTGACCAATCGCCCCTTGCTCGGGGCAGGCGGTCTGAGTTAGTCCACATGAGCCGCGCGTTCCAGGAAGGGACGCGACGAATACCCGACAGGAGGTCTTGCCTTGCGACTTTCCCGACTCGTTCTGAGCGGCTTCAAGAGTTTTGCCGACACCACCGAATTCCGTTTCGACTCGCCGATCATTGGCGTGGTTGGACCAAACGGATGCGGCAAGTCCAACGTCGTTGACGCTATCAAGTGGGTGCTTGGCGAACGCAGTGCCAAGAGCCTGCGCGGCGGTGCCATGCTTGACGTCATTTTCGCAGGCAGCGCCACGCGCAAGCCGTGCGGCATGGCAAGTGTGACCTTGGTCTTTGACAATCCAGTGCTGACTGCTGAAGAGCAAGCCCGGCTTGCACCAGCTCCGGCCGTACTGGCCGCCGAAGTGGACGCGCACGCTGAACATTCCGAACACGTGGACGAAGACGGAGCCGACGGAAGTATGTCGGTCAATCGCCACGCCGTACGTCATCGCGGACTGCCGGTCGACACCGACGAGGTGGAAGTCACGCGCCGACTCTACGCAGACGGTCGCAGTGAGTACCTCATCAACGGCCGCAAGGTGCGTTTGCGTGACATCAAGGAACTCTTCATGGACACGGGTATCGGTAACGATGCCTATTCCATCATTGAGCAGGGAAAGGTGGACGCCATGTTGCGCGCCGCCCCGCTTGAGCGCCGGACGATTCTTGAAGAAGCAGCAGGTGTTGCCAAGTTCCGCGCGCGCAAGGTGGAAGCGCAGCGCAAACTGGAAAGCGCCGAGAAGAACCTGGTACTGGTGCGCGAACAACTTGCAAGCACCGAGCGCCGTTTACGCATCGTGAAGGGTCAGGCAGAGAAGGCACGTCGCTTCCAGACGCTTGATCTGCGGCGCCGTGAACTGCGCCAAGCAGTGGCATTTGACCTGTACCACGAGTACCGCGAGCAACTTTCGGGCCTCACCAGCCAGCTAGCGAGCCTAGAGCGCGATCGTCAAGAGTTGTCAGGCGCCATTGCGCTTCTTGAAGACCGTCGTAATGAAGTGGAAGGCGTGCGCCAAGCAGCGCAGGACGCACAGCGTGCGCTGGAGCAGCGCCGCATTGAGGCGCTCGGCACCGAGAAGCAAGCCGCCCAGCGAATGGAGCTGGCAGGTCGCGGGCTGAGTGAAGTGCGCGAACAGGCCGCTTCCGATTCGATGCGCTTGGCTGAACTTGAGGCACGCATCGCTGAACTCACTGCGCAGATTGACGACACCGCTGAGCGCGTTGCCGGCGCAGCCGAGGCAGCGAATGAAGCTGAGCGCGGCGTGATGACCGCATCCGATGCGCGTGCTCGAACCGCTGAAGCCGCGCAGCAGACTCGCTTGGCGGCAGATCGCCTGCGCGAGCAAACCGTCTCCGCCGATCGTGAAATCGCCCGCACTGCTTCGCATCTTGCCTCGGTCGACGAGCGCGAACGCGGACTGGAAGAGCAACTCGCCCGCATTGAGCGTCGTCGTGAGCCGTTCCGCATTGAGCTTGATGCGCAGCGTGCAGCGCACAATCAGCACGTGGTGCGCCGCATGGTGGCGCTCGACGAGGCGGTTCGCCTTGAGTCCGATGTTCACATTCATATTTCTGATGCCACATCGCTTGGCGATCGCCATGCTGGACTTTCGCGCCGACTCTCCGAGTTGCGCGATGAGCGCACAGCAGTTGAGAGCCGCAGCCGACTCTTGGAAGAAATGCAACGCGCCCGTGAAGGCGTTGATGAAGCAGTCCGTGAGGTAGTTGGCGACCGCGATCGCTTCCCTTCCGTCTTGGGCATCCTGGGTGACTGGATCGAAACCGAGATGGCAGATGCCGCCGCCGCTGAAGCCGCGCTGGGCCGCGATCTGGAGTTGCTGGTGGTTGACAACGGCAACTCTGTGCTGGCAGTTGCTACGACCTGCGCCACCGTGCGCGGGCGCGTAACCATGGCCTCGGCGGAATTGCCGGCGGTGAACGGCGCTGTGCGCGAAACCCGCCCCGGTATTGATCCGGTATCCGCCACCGTGCGGGTGCGCGACGCTGCCGCCACGCTGGTGCATCGCCTCTTGGCGGACACTTGGGTGGTTGCTGACTTGGCCACTGCCTTGGAGGCTTCAGCCACCACCCACGCAGGTGCTCGCATCGTTACCCGGGCTGGCGAGTTGGTGGACGCCCTCGGGCGCGTGACGGTCGGCACCCCCACCGGCAACGGCGCGGGAGAAGGCCTGCTGGCTCGGCGCGCGGAGCTGGCGCAGTTGACCCAACGGTTGTCGATCTTGGCCATTGAGATGGAACTTCTGGAGGGTGAAGCCGCTGTGCTGCTTGCCCGTTCCGATGAAGCGCGCCTTCGCCACCGCCAAGTAGAAGACCGCCTCTCCAACGTTCGGCGCGGCATCATTGATGCTGAGTACCAACGCGATCGCTGCGAGCAGATGATCCAGCGCGTTGAACATGAGCAGTCCACGCTTTCCTTGGAATCCGATGAACTGATGCGGCGCATTCGTACCCTGAGTACGGAGCGCGCTGAAGTGGACGAGCGGCTGGGACGGGCGCGTGCCATGCTTGAAGGATTGGTTGGTCGCCACGCGGTTGCCGATGCGGACGCCACCAAGGCCATTGCCAAAGCCGAGGCCGCCGCGGAAGCACTTTCCACCGCTCGCGTGACCAGCAGCGAGCGCAATTCAGCGCTGGATGTCCTGCGCCGCGAGCGCCGGACCGCCGAACTCTCCCGGGATGAGCAGCAACGGCAGCGCGTGCACGCCGCTGAACAGGCTGACCGGCGCAAGCAGCAGATCGATCGTTACGAGTCCACCATTGCAGAAGCACGTGTGGCCTCCGAGGCCGCCGCTGTAGAACTTGTCGGGCTCACAGAGGGCCTCGAAGGTGCCGCAGTGGCTGTTGCCGCCGCGCAACGAAGTACCGAAGAGGCAGCCACCGCGCTGCGCATCGCCCGCGACCAAGCGCACATCTTGGAGCGCAACTGGAACAGCGTGGAACTTGGGCGTCGTGAAGTGGAAATTAAGCGCGAGGCGTTGGAAGAGTCTGCGCTCAGCGACTTGGAACTGGACCTTGGAACCGGCTACGCCGAACATGTTGCCGCGCGGGCGCTGCCCGAGTGGGCACAGACCGATCGCGGTGCGGCTGAGAAGGAACTGGCTGGACTCAAGGACGAAATCCGCAAGCTTGGCAACGTCAACCTCGACTCCATCGAGGAAGAGGGGCAGCTGGAGCAGCGCAACGAGGAATTGGTTCGCCAAGTGAGCGACATCGATTCCGCGACCACCCTGCTTGGCGAACTCATCGTGCAGCTTGACGCGGTTACGCGCGTTCGCTTTGAGCAGGTGTTCAACACGGTTCGAGAGAACTTTGCGGGTAACGGCGGCATGTTCCGACGTCTGTTTGGCGGCGGAAGTGCTGACCTGTTCCTGGTTCCTGACGAAGTCACCGGCGAGGTGGACATCTTGGAGTCGGGCGTGGAGATTCGCGCTAAGCCACCAGGCAAGGAGCCACGTGTCATCAGTCAGCTCTCCGGCGGAGAGAAGACCATGACCGCCGTTGCTCTGCTGATGAGCATCTTCAAGAGCAAGCCGAGCCCGTTCTGCATCCTGGACGAAGTGGATGCGGCGCTCGACGAGGCCAACGTGGAGCGATTCTGCAACGTGCTCCGTGAATTCCTCTCCGGCAGCCACTTCATTGTCATCACCCACCATAAGCGCACCATGCAGTCCTGCGACCAGCTCTACGGCATCACCATGCCGCAGCGCGGCGTCAGCAAGCGGGTCAGCGTGCGCTTCGAGCAGGTTGGTAAGGATGGCACCATCGCCAAGGAGGCGGTGGATGCTGCGCAGGCAGAAGAGGCGCAGAGTCAGGGCCACAGCCAGGGAGCACGCGCGGGAAGCCAAGAGGACGCCAACAGGCCCTCAGACGCTCTCGCTGGAGCCTGGGAACGGAACTGAGCTGGCGACCGCTGAGAGGCGTTCCGACGCAGACTTGGGCAGCGAACTCCGCGTGTCAAGACACATACAGAGGGCCTGATGATCCGCGGCAATCCGCAGTTCATCAGGCCCTTTGATTGCTGTGATCATCCGCTCGAAGGATCGAGGTCTGAATCAGCTCCACAGCGTCAGGAAGTTTGCCAAGTCGGCGCCGTTAATCACGCAATCATTATTGAGGTCGTATGGCGAGCCGCAGGTGATTGGCCCCCACACGGCCAGGAGAATTCCCAAGTCGCCACCACCGACGGAGCCGTTGCCATCAAAGTCTCCAATGACCGGTGGAGTGGCGACAATGGTGGTAATCATGGAGTAGAGCTGAATGTCGTCGGTCGTTGAGGCTGATGACACTCTGATTGAGTACACGTCTGATGCAAGCACCGGGTAGTTGGTGATCGTTTCGGCAACGCCGAGTGCGGACACATTCTGTGAAATGAGTGGCGTCGTGCTCGATCCGCGGTAGATACTCAGAACGAGATCATGGACAGAAAGTGGCAGCAAGCTAGTGCCAGCGCTGCAAGAGCCGTTGGCATTTTGGGGGCCATTGAGGTAGCTCGCCGGACCCTGAGGGCTGACGCGCACCGTGATGGTTGCGCCAATGTTGGCGTTGAACTTGAAGTAGTCAACGTCAGCGTTGTCATCAATTGAAAGGTTGGGGAGCGAGGTCGAGCCAGACTCGTTGATGACCGCCGAGCCGGTGGTATAGGTGTCGTTGGGCTCGTAATTGTCTCCGTACTGACGCTGCGCGGCGCGGATGTCATCGTTCTGTGGTCCATCGAAGGAAGTCGTGATGAACGGCTCCATCAACTTGGAGTTGTTGGCTGGGCAGACGTGGTCAAAGCCCAATCCGTGGCCATGCTCATGGGCGAGAATATTGCGGAAATACCTCTGATTGTTGGCTGCCGACCAGAAGTTGCTATTCGAGGTCACAATCACCATGTCGCCATTGTTTGGGAAGAAGTTGTATGCCAAGACGCCGCCGGAGTTTGTGAATGCACGACCGACAACTCGAATGTCCCCGCGCGTAGCGCCACCAGATGCGCCCCACGCTGCATTGTCATCGGTGACTTCGGTGTAGTTCACACCGGAGAGTTCAGACCAGCGTGCATAAACCTGTCGAAGCAGATTCTTGCCCGCCTCAATCGATCCAAACTTGGTTACGAAGGTGGCATTCAGGTTGTTTGGTGCAGCGGCACCGCCGGACAGATCATCCGGAATGGAAAGACCGTCGGCAGGCATCGACCATCTCAGGGTTGCTGGTGCCCCTTGAACAGAACTGCCGGTCAACACCCATCGCGTAGTGGCGAAGTAGGCGGTACCGCCATCACCCTCGCCTGCCAACGGTCGCTCTGCAAGGTCCCTGGCCCACCGCGACACCAATCGCTGGGTGACTTCGTTCACTTCTTCCGCGGACGTGCCCGGGACGAAGCAGAGCGACATCGGAACGCCAGGCATCTCGGCCATGCACACTGGCTCGAAACCAATCATCGTGCGTTCGGAGGACTGGGCGGGCGGAACGGCGGTTGCCACGGTGGTTGCCTCCGGCACCGAGAGTGAGCCCATCACGGCGGCAATCGACGCAATGAAGAGGGCTGTCGAACCAATGCGGATGGGGGTCGCGGAGTGACTATTGGTGAATTGCGTCATATCAGTTGTTCTCAGGTATCGAGGTCGTGGGGACAGGTCGGATCGATGATTACTCAGATTGGGCTCCAAGGGAGACGACGCCAACTCCGGTAACACAATGTGTACGCGTCTCACGGACGTGCGGTCTATTTCAGTTCACGAATTCATAAAAAAACCCGTGCCCCGAGATCTGCGTCCGGTAAAGGGCAGTTCGGGGCACGGGGGTCAATCGACGTTTCGACCGGTCGCGCGGTTAGCGCTTGGCCGGAATCACCAGCTTCATGCCCGGTGCGATCGCCTTGGCGTCGCCCTTCAGCGTGGTGGCATTGGCCTCCAAGATGCGCTTCCACTCAGCGTCATTGCCGTAGAACTTGCGGGACAGCTCAATGAGCGTGTCGCCCTTCTGCACCGTGTAGGTGTTTGGAGCCGCCGTACTGCCGCCCGCTGGAACCGCCGCCTTGTCCTTGCTTGCCGTGGTGGTGCTGGCAGGAATGGTGATCTTCTGACCAATCTTGAGAGCCTTTGGATCGAGGCCAGGATTGGCTGCAGCGATGAGTTGCCACTTCTGTCCGTCGCCCATCTGCGTGCGCGCGATGCCTTCCAAGGTGTCTCCAGACTTGATGGTGTATTGCGTGGTGCCGGCAGCGGGTGTTGCTGGTGCAGTGACGACCTTCACCGGAGGTACAACCGCTCCGCCGCTGGCTGTACCAGTGGATGCAGGTCCGGCGGTCCCGGAACCGGTTGGGGTGACCGGAGTGGCCGTGCGCGTTGAGTTGGCATTGGCGGCGGCTGCTCCCGCGGCACCACCAGCGATCGATCCAGCGCCTGCGCCTGGGGCGGCAATCGTTGATCCTGCTGGGTCGGTGGTTCCTGGAACGGAGATCGTTCCACTGCCTGCACCGAACGCCTCAGGGGCAGGTGCTCCATTGTCGGCTCCGGCTGCTGCGGCGGCAGATCCGGACATCTCGCCGATTCCTGCTGCCGCGTCTGGCGCTACTAACGCGTCAACTGGCGCTTTGGGATTCTCAGTCCGCGCGGGACCCGAGGGCGTCATAAAGGCGAAGTAGAGGCCGATGGCGGCAACTGCCACCACCACGATCACTGCTGAGAGGCGGGCTCCGTTAGACATGTCGAAAATCTCCTTCCGTGGCGAATCCGATCGTGCTGCGGACGCGTTGCCCGCAGCGATAGTTCAATCAATGGCGGCTCATGCAGACGCCGGCGATGCAAGGGCGCGCGATGCCGCCCCATCAGGCTCCGGCGTTCCGTCGCCGGGTACGTAAACAAGTGGAGCGGCAATAGCAACAGACGAGAACGTACCTGCTACTAGTCCGACAAAGAATGTGAATGCGAACGGCTGCATACTTGGACCGCCCACAAGATAAAGAACAATTGGAGTGGCTGCCGTGCACCCACCAGTGAGCAGCGTTCGGCTGAATGTTTGATTCAGCGACTCATTAATGATGGAACGCGAAGCGTGAGCCAACTTACCACGATTCTCGCGGACGCGGTCCAAGATGACGATCGTGTCGTTAAGGGAGTAACCGATGACCACCAACAACGCGGCTACAACGTTGAGGTCAATGCGGAAGTCCTGCATACGTAGGAAATGCCCAACTTGGGTATCTCCCAACCACTTGCTCATCGCCAACATCCCAAGGCAGACGGAGATGTTGAAGACAACACCGATGACAGTTGCCACCGAATAGAGCAGCGAACCAAATCGGATCCAGATGTACACCAACATTCCGACGCAGGAAAGCAACACTGCCAGGGTGGCCTGCGAAGCAAGGTCGCGTGCAACCGATGGGGAGATGCTGGACACCTGTTCAAGCGATGCCTGCTGACTCAACGCTGAAGAGACCAGGTTCCACTCCAAGTCTGCGTAGTTCTTCTGCCACGCTGCATCAGAGAGTTGTGCACCAGCAAGGTCGGGATCAGCAACAACGATTGCCAGTGACTTGAAGGTGCCGTTACCGGCAGCGTCAAGGCCCACTACGTCCACCGAACGTCCGCCTGCTTCGGCGAATGCTGGACTGCTGCGCATGCGTCGAATGCGCTCCAAGGCATCGGCAGGAGCGAGCGGCGGTTCAACCTCAGTGACCACAATGGCAACGCCGCCGATGGCCGAATCAGTTGGGTAATCAAGCGTTGGGCGCCCGATCACTTCACCGAGTCCCGGGCGATCAATACGGAACGAATGCCCTGCGGATGCAGCAATGCCGAGACCGGCAAACTTCACCGGACGGCGGATATCCATGTCATCCTTGAACGCTTCGACCACTGCCGAGACCAAGATGTTGGCAATCGGCGTGTCTTCAGAAACGCCCGACGGATTGGGAACCTTGATCTGGAATGCAGACGACTCCAGCGCCGCGTTGGTCTCACCGACCGTCAGCACTGTGGCGTTGCGAAGCTCAGCAAGCACCGGATCAGCACTGTTGGCTGCGCCGAGCGCGTGCAGGCGTTCTTCCACTGCACTACGCGCCATGGCAAGGTGGCCACCGAACGCATCCTCGCCAGCCCGTGCTGTACGCGTGGACATGGTCATGGTGGTTCCGCCGCGGAACTCTGTCTCAAAGATGTCACTACCGCGACCAAGGGTTGCGGAGATGCAAATGATTGCCACCACAATGGCGCCGCCCCAGAAGATGAATCGGTAGCGGAGCCAGTCGATCGATGGTTGCAAGGCGCGAGAGAGAGCAGGCACCACGATTGGCAGCATTGGCATGGTCTTGGCGTTGAGACCAAGCGCGTAGAGGCGCAGGAGCACCTGCGTCACTATCAAGCCGGCAGCAAGCGTGCTGAATACGCCGATTCCCATGACGAGCGCAAAGCCCTTCACTTCAGAACCCGCGAACCAGTACAGCACCACCACCACGATCAAGTGCGTCATATTGCCGTCGATGATGGCCGTGCGCGCGCGGCGCATGGCGGTGTCGATGGCATCAAGGAGCGGCTGCTTGCGATCGACCAATTCTTCGCGAAGGCGCTCGTAAATGAGCACGTTGCTGTCTACGGCGATACCCAAGTTCAACGCGATACCGGCGAGGCCGGGAAGCGTGAAGCTGGCATCAACCAACGACATGGCGTAGAAGATGATCAGTGCATTCACCAGGAGCGAGATGTTCGCAATGATTCCTGGGATGAAGTAGTAAAGCGCCATGATGGCGAAGGTGGCAGGCACCGAAATCAGCACGCTGTTCAGTCCGCGCTGCAGGTTGTCCTTACCCATGGCCGGTCCAAGGACGCTGACGGAGACGGGTTCTGGAGACAGTCGCGCACCGAGCGAGCCCGATGCAAGGACGCGCACGAGGTAATCAATTTCCTTCTCGCTGAAGTTGCCACTGATCTGGCCGCGGTCATTGATCTTGGAGTTGAGGTTCGGCGCGGTATAGACCTGATTGTCCAACACGATGGCCATGGGCTGAGCAACATTGGCGCCCGTGAGACGGCCCATCTCTACACCGCCGGAGTCATCAAGCTCAAAGCTCACGGCGACACGACCGAGTTCGTCGCTGGTGCGGCCGACGCGCTTCATGGCCCATTCCTTGCCGCCTGGCTCATGGGTCAGGCTGCGGTCTGGGGTGATCCAGAGCAGGATGTAGATGGACTTGTCGGGACCGGTTCCTGCCGTCAAATTGCGGCTCGAAGCAAAGAACCCAGCCGGATTTGCTTCCAGCGCTTCGCGCTGCGCGGGCGTGTTTGCCCACTCATCAATGCTATTGATCTTGAACCAACGCGCCACTGGACTCTCGGCCGCGAGTGGTCCGCCTTGAGCAAGTTGCTTGCGCAGTTCTTCGACGTTGACGCCGAGCGAATTCTGCGTGGTCACCGCAATGTGGAAATCCAACACGCCGGCGCCCCTGAGAAGGCGCTTCAAGTCTTCCGGGTCATCAAGCACCGTGCGCAAGGCTGCGTAGGCGTCGTAGTTCACCAGCGCGGCGTCGATCTCGGCCGCCGCGGATGGGAACTCCGTCTTGAGTTGCGTTACCGCCGTGCCACGATCTTCGCCCTTCTTGGCCAACAGTGGTAATGCCACAATGCGTGTCCAGCGACTGGAGGTGAGCGCGCCGGTCTGCACCTTGGCGCGCTGTTCGTCGTACGCCACTTCGGCAGTTGCGGCAGTTTCAGCAGACGCGTCAAGATCAGCGCCCTGCTTGCCTGCAGCGATCGCAGCGTCATAAGCAGCGCGACCGTCGCGCGCTGCGCTCCAAAGCGATTGCAACTTCGTCAATTCAGCAGCACGCACTGCGTCGCCCTTGGCCAAGTCGACAGCCTTGCCCTCTGCCAGCGCAGTGTTCAGTTCGCGCGGCGTGAGACGAGCCTTGGCAAGCAGTGCATCAAGCGCATCGGTGTACGCCTTCTGCGAAACGCGAACCTCGTCGCCTGGAAGCGGCATCACCACTTCGATGCGATCCTCGCCCTGCGGCGTCATGGTCAAGTCAAGAACACCCTGCGGATTGACGCGGTTTTTGAGGGTTTTGATGGTCTGCTTGAGCAGTTCTGACTTCGTTTCAGAATCTGATCCAGCCGGCATGTTGACCGAGTAAATCAAGCTCACACCACCGCGCAAATCGCGGCCGAGTTTGATCTTCTGTTCAGGCGGCATGATGGCGAGCACCATGACCACGCAGGTTGCAGCAATGACTACAACGTCAAGCAGCGTGCGCTTGAGTGGCGCAAATGCCTTGCGGACTCCCGCAACATAAATAACAAGAAGGAGCGGAAGGATCAGCGTGTGGAAGAGCAGGTGCATCGTGTTCTCAGTGGTGCCGCGGTATGGGCGAAATGCAATAACGGTGAAGCGTCGATCAGGCCGCAGCGTCCTGTGGGATCACTTGCGAGATCGAGCTCTTGGTGAAGGTGATACGAGTATTGGAGGTCTCGTCAACCTTCAAGATCAGGGAGTCGTCCTTGAGTTCAACAACGGTTCCAACAATGCCACCGATGGTCAGCACCTTGTCGTGCTTCTTGATGTTGCCCAAGAGATCGGAACGCTTCTTCTTCTCGCGGCGAGCATTGATGAAGGAGAACAAGATCATTGCTCCAAGGAGCACCACCATCATGATCATGAAGCCACTGCCACCGGATGCGCCGGGCGCTGCGGCTCCGGTTGCATCCGTTGCGGCGGCTGACGCTGCAGGAGCAGGTGCTCCGGGCAGGGACGGGCCGTCGGTGGTCTGTGCGAGGAGTGTCAGTGCGGTCAGGGTCGGGGTGATCATGTTTGCTCGTCAGTACTCGAATGCGCCTCGTCAGAGCCGATGCACGGCCATGCGACGAGGAGCGAAGACCACGCATCTTCACGGATCGCAGTTCGGATGTCCAGCATAAGCCGCTGGAAGTGCCGAATGTTATGGGCACTCACCAATGTTGGCCCAAGCATTTCTTCAGCCATAAAGAGGTGCCGGAGGTACGCACGGCTGAATCCGCCGGCGCAGCCTTCGCAGTCACAGGAGGGGTCGATTGGCAGCGAATCTTCGGCAAATCGCGCATTTCTCAGGCGAATTGGGCCGTGGGGCGTGAAGGCGTTGGCATTGCGGCCGTTGCGGGTGGGCAGGACGCAGTCGAACATATCCACCCCGGCAGCCACCGCCATGACGATGTCCCGTTCGTAGCCAACGCCCATTAAATATCTTGGCCGATTTTCCGGAAGGAGCGGCGTGGTGAATTCCACCACGGTTTTGATCGCCTCGGTGCCCTCTCCGACCGCCACCCCGCCGATGGCGTACCCAGGAAGATCATGAGCGCAGACACCTTCCACGGAACGTCGGCGCAGGTCAAGATTGGTAGCGCCCTGCACGATGCCAAAGAGCGCCTGATCCTGCTTCCGGGCATGCGCTTGAACGCAGCGGTCAAGCCATCGCAGGGTTCGCTCGTGGGCTTCTTCCATGCGCAGCGCATGATCGACAACACCGCGGGTTCGAGCGACGCGGCGCTCGTCGGCGTCCTCGGCGGGGAGCGCTGCAGGAGCGCAATCATCAAAGGCCATGATGATGTCCGCGCCAATCTGATTCTGAACGCGCATGCTTGACTCTGGACCAAGGTGAACCTTGGAGCCATCGATAAAGCTGCGGAACGTCACGCCCTCTTCACTGAGGACGGCGGTGTCACTCATGCTGTACGCCTGATAGCCGCCGCTATCGGTGAGGATCGGACCATTCCAGCGCATCAATCGATGCGTTCCACCCAGGCGCTCGATGCGATCGCCGCCGGGACGAAGGAACAGGTGATACGCGTTGTTCAAAATGATTTGGCTACCGGTGCCGCGAATCTGCGAAGGTGTCAGACCCTTCATCGCTGCCGCGGTGGCTACTGGCATGAATGCCGGCGTGTCAAAGGATCCGTGTGGCGTTGTGACGCGTCCAAGACGAGCGTGATTCGCCGTAGAACGTGCAAGAATTTCAAATTGAAGCGCAGTCACCGCGGCTTCCGGCTCGCATCGCGCAACACGCGCTTTTCGCCTTCAGTGAGCGAGTGCAAACCTCGCGCTGAAATCTTGTCGAGGATTCGATTGACTTCGGTACTCGTAGTGGATCCTTGCACATTGCCGCGCTTCACAGCAACGCGCGCGCGAGCCACCTTGCTGGTTGGGTCATACTGACCAAGGAAGTCAAAGAAGCCATGCAAGTGGTTCGGGTTACGGACAAGCCAGAACCCAGCCAGCGCGCCACCGATATGCGCTGCTTCACCACCTGCGTTTGTCCAACCAAAGATGACCGCGAGCAATGCGAATGCAAGCAAGCCGTATGCCAAGACACCAAGGCGCATGGGGATGACAAAGAACAGCAATACGGTGGCGTTTGGTGCCAGGTATGCAGCAGCCATGATCACACCAAAGACGCCAGCTGATGCGCCGACCAACATGGTGTTCGGATCATTGAAGAGCAGTCCAGGCAAATGGAACGAGGGCCCGAACGCTGCTTGACCGCCAATCGCCAAGCCGTTGAGAATCAGATACATCAATGCGCCAGCAACACCGCACAGAAGATAGAAAGCTACATAGCGCTTCTTGCCTAGGAAATTCTCAACCATGCCGCCAAAGAAGAACAGCGTCATCATGTTGAAGAGCACATGATTGAGGTTGGCATGTAAGAACTGGAACGTGACGAATCGCCACACTTCAAACCCGGAGACGCCCAACACCGGATCCGAGGCGTACACAGCGCGGGCAGTAGAGAAGTATCCAATGCGGGTGAGCGGACGTTCCTTGCGGTACTCCACCTCGGCAACCACGTTGTCGCGGCCCAAGACTGCGTAGCCGCGTGCCACGCCTGGGGCGACGTCGACTGGCTTGGTGAGTGCAAACTCGCTTCGATCGATCTGACGGATTTGTTCCGCCGACGCGCCCGGCATCAGTTGGCTTGCCACTGGCTCGTTGGTCCAGGGCAGGAATCCCTCAATCACGAACACTGCCACGCAAATGGCAATGATCCACGTGGTGGCCGACCAGCCCGATGTGCGTGCATACGCGGGTGGGGTTCGAGCGTCGGGTCGGTAGTACGGTCGGTCCTGGATGCCCATAGGTTGAACGGGGAACGATATCGCAAAGCCGTCGCGCGCTGCGGGTGGTTAGCGCTGCGAGCCGCCGCGGCGACGATCGGTGGCGCGCGCAAGCGTGGCGCGCTCAGCGGCAGAGAGTCGATCGGCACCTTCGCGGGCGATCTTCTCAAGAATGAGGTCCACGGCGCGGTCTTCCGCGGCGCGCGTCTGACGTTCCTGCTCGGCCGCTTCGCGCTCGGCGCGCAGTTCACGCGACTCGCGCTCCTCGGATTCGTCGTGGCTCGTCATCCATGACGGACGTGCCGCCGCCACGGAGTCCCCTGCTCGGAGGCGCCACAGGACAAATGCGGCGAAACCGGCGCACGAAATTGCCACCGTCAGCAGCGTGCCAAGATCACGGACGATGGCAACAAGGCCCGCCGTGGACGCCGTGGCGAGCGTGGCAGCGGCCGCAATCCGCGGAGTGTCATATTCGCCGCGCCGGCGCAGGATGAAGGCTTCCATGATGCGTCCGCCATCAAGCGGCAACATGGGGAGCAGCGCCAAGAGTGCCAACTGCACACCAGTCCAATGAGCAATCCACAGGGCATCGATCCACCACGCGTGCGGATTACTGAGCCAAGAGGCGGAGATTGGGTTGGGGAGTCCCGCGCCCATCCAGTCCCCGGTGAGCGTTCCAAGTGTGATTCCCATGGCCGCAAATGCCACTGCCGAAACCGCCGTTCCCACCGCGGCAGACAGGAGCGCAGCCAGCCAACCCGGCGCCGGATCGATGCCTTGCAGGCTGCCGAGCGGCCACAGGACAACATCTTCTGCCGATCCACCCGAGGCACGCACGACCAATGCTCGCACCGCTTCGCGCAGGAATACCAAGAGAAAGAGTGCACCAACCGCCATGCCCACCGTGCTCGCGCCGTGTACCGACGATTCTTCCACCGGTCCGTACGAACCCCGCAAGACCACCACCAGCGCGTACACGATGAAGGTGAAGTGCACCCGAAAGTGGATGCCGGCGATCGGGAACAATGGCAACGACCACGCCAACGGATTGGCAGCGGATGGCGCCGATCGTTCCCACGTCATGGGCGTGCCTCGCGGGTCGTCATGGCGTTGCTCCGGTGCCGGAAGCTCCATGTTTCCAAAGGGTAAATGCGCCGAGCGTCTTGCCGTCAACCAACTCTCCGCGGGTGATCATGCCCTGTAGGTCCTCGACCGAGCGCGTCACCACTTCAATCTGCTCACCCACCTCAAGGCGTTGCGGTACGGGCGTGAGGCCAGTTGCCTCAAAGACATACATGCGCTCATCAGCGAAGCCGGGACTGGTGAAGAAGACGCCCACCGGGCGAATGCGCGCGGCAGTGAAACCAGTCTCTTCTTCCAGTTCGCGCGCGGCCGCCAGCGCGGGGTCTTCACTGGGCTCTAACTTTCCGGCACAGAATTCATCGAGCCAGGTGCCAACAGCCACGCGCCAGTTGCGGATCATGACCAGACTGCCGTCATCGCGGACCGGAATAACCGTGACGGCGCCGGGATGACGAACAATGTCGCGAACGATGACCCGACCGGCGTCGTCGCGGAATGTCACACGCTCGACGGCGAACACGCTGCCCCGGTGGATGGGGGTTCGGTCATAGGCAACACGGGGAGGTGGCAGGCCAGAAGATCCGTCCATGGGTCATTCCGAATCGTACGCGAGTGCCATTGCCGTCCGGTGGCGGGTCGGGGATGATGCGCGCATGGAAGTCCTCTGCATGTCAATCGCTCGCCTCGCGGGATGTCGCTCATGATGAACTTTGACGACCGCCCGTCCCGGCGTGACTTTGCCCTGGGCGCGACGGCGATTGGCGCGATTGCGGGTGTGGCCGCCCTGCTCTTGGCTTTCGGGAAACTGCAGCCTCTTTTAGAGCGCCGCTTTCCAGTGATTGTGGAAACCAACGGGGCGCAGGGAGTGCGCCCGGGAAGCCTGGTCACGCTCAACGGTGTCACCGTCGGCGCGGTCCGCGACGTGGCGGTTGATCCCGCGTGGCATCCACCCGTACACATCACGATCGAACTACGGCCCGATGCGCGGGTTCCGGCGGACGCTGATATTCGGCTGTCGGAATCCCTGGTCGGCGGATCGGCAGAAGTAGCGTTCCGTGTCCGCGCCAATGCCGACGCGGGCGCCCCGCTGCTTGCCGCCACGGAGCCACCGATGCGCGTGCGTGGCGAGAGCGTGAGTTTGCAAGAACGACTTGATGGCGCACTGGTGGGCGCGCAAGCTGCCATCGACCGTGCGCGGGTCTGGCTGGACGATGAACAATTGCGCGCTGATGTCAAGGGCGCGGTTGGTCGGGCCAATGTGTTGTTTGATGAAGCCACCGATACTGTGCAGATTGTTGGCAATCTCTCGCAGAGCGTGCAGATGGATGCCAGCAAACTGGCCGTCACTCTGCAGCGCACCGCCGATTCACTGGCGTCCGCTATGGCGCGCGTTGATGAAATTGTGGCGCGCGTTGGTAAGGGCGAAGGAACGGCCGGACGCCTCGTCAGCGATCCGTCGCTCTATGAGAATCTCGCTGATAGCGGCGTGCGATTGCGCGAGGCGCTCGATCAAGCGAATTTGCTCTTGCTACAGATTCGCGAGAAGGGCCTGCAGATCAAGGTGCCGTGATCGACGCGCGGTCCTGAGTACGCCAACCACCGATGCCATGAAACACACGAAGCCCGGCGCGGTGCCGGGCTTCGTGGAAAGTTGCATGGTGTGTCGCGGTTCTCAAGCAACCGCCACCGATCGCGCTGCTCACTTACCTGCAGTGACAGGAGCAACGGTCGCCTTGCGGCTACTTGAAGTGGTGGATGCTGTCTTGCTTGCAGTGTTTGACTTGGTGGTTGACGCAGTGGATGCACGGTTGGCGGTTGCCTTGGTTGCGTCAACTTTGCCAGCAGCCGTTGGAGCGTTACGTGGAGCCTCGGTCTTCATGGCAGCAGCGTCGGAATTTGCAGTCTTTGAGGTAACAATCACCTCAACGCGACGGCTCTTCTCCTTGGAAGCCTCCGGACGATCCGGTCCGAAACTCATGAGACCCATGTGCGCACCAACGACGCCCTTACGGTCAAGGTAGCCACGCACCGCAAAGGCGCGCTCAAAGCCGAGGTGGTAATTGGTTGGGTACGAACTCTTGCGGATTGGATCAGCATCGGTGTAACCAACAACAATGATCTCACGGTCGCTGAACTTGTTCTTGATAGCAGAGGAGACCTTGTCAAGCGACTTGCGAGCAGAGTCCTTGAGTGAGGTGCGGCCGCTATCAAACAGCAAGCTGTTGGCAATGGTGAGATGAATGTCATCACCCTGAACAGTGGCTTCGACGCCTTCGATTCCTTGGAAGTCGTTGGCAGTGACGCCCGATGCTGCAACGTCAGTCGATGGAGCGGCAGCAGTCTGCTTGCACGCTTCGAGTTGCGATTGCAGATCGGATGCTTGCTGCTGAGCACGCGCGAGCTGCTCGCCAATATCTTGCAGACTGTTGTTCTTGTCTTCGAGCTGCTTGGTGAGCGTCTCGTTCTGAGTCAGAAGGTCCGCCTGAGCGGCCTTCTGTGAGTCGTTGCAACCAACGAGAACCGACACAAGCGCGAGCGCTGGGACGGCAAGAATGCGAGTAAATGTCATTGGGCTGAATCCTTTCAAATAGTTCGTGACTGCACCCGATGGCTAACCATCGGACCGCGCATCCTTGCGAGGTGGCGGCATTGCACTCGACCCGGGAGCCCCTGTAAAGGGCTTGGAAGGCATTTTTATTGAATTGTTGGGGTTGGGGGAGCGTTTCAGCAGAACGCCTAGCTCGGCGATCCCGGGCGCGCTAGCAGGAGGAATGCCCCCACCAAGACCACCACGAATGCCAACAGCCGCAGGATCCGCGAAAGGGCTGTTCGTGGCCCGGATTCTTCCTCGAATCCAGCACCAGAGACCGCACTGCCCACCACGCAACACGCCACTAAGACCCCCGCCACCACCGCACCCGCTCCGGGGCGCATGTGCGCCGCGAGAATCCATGCCACCACGGCGGACACCATCAAGATGATTGACGCAGCAGCTGCCAGTCCGCCCGTGCGTCGCGCGGCCCAAGCAGAAACAGCGGCACCGATCGCCAAGACGGACGCCACCGCCAGCGCACCGCTTGGATCATTGCGCGCCCAACCTCCAAGGTGCGCCATGGTTGCTAAGCCGCCAACCACCGCCGTTGCAACAATCGGCTTCAGGAAGAATGCGGCGAACGACCCGATAGCGAGTGATGGTCCAAACGGCATGCGCATCGGCGCCTTGCGGAACAGATTGCCAAGCCACCACGCCAGTCCAACGAACGGCGCGATGACAAATCCAATCAGTGCCACGCGCCATCCGAAGACCGCTCCGACGCACGCCATGAGGTGCACATCGCCAAGCCCAAGGGCCTCGGTATCAAGAAGGACGGAAGCGATGATTCGGAGTGCCCACACTACCCCGCCGCCGATGACAAATCCGGCGGCGACCGCAAAGATCGCGCCGACTGCGGGATGCATTTCAGCGGGAGCTCCAAGCTGATTGGCAGCGAGCCAACCGACCGCCCCCAACAGTACGGCCGGGCCAACAAAGGCCACTTCCTTGATCATCTCACGGCGCGCGTATGGATAGTCAGCAAAGACATCGCCCTCGCTCTCGGCAAAGTCGCCCCAGTCTTCAAACGAACGGGGCAAGATTCCAGCGACCAGGAGAATGCGTGCGATGGCCAAACCACCAACGGCGCCGATCGCAGCACCGCACACTGGCCAGGCTGGCGCAAGCGCCGGAAATGGATGACTGAAGTCGCGCGCCACCAGCGCGGCGATCGGCCAGGCAATCAATGCCACTACCGAGGCCCACCCTGGAATGGCAATTGGAATCAGAAAGGTCCGCGCATCACACATGGTCATGGCGACAAGTGCGCCAGTGCCCCACAGCACCGCAACCAAGGCAGGAAACGCAGCGAAGACCCCTTGGGCTCGCCACCAACCGTCACCCACCGAATACCAGAAGTCAGCGGAACTCGGCAGAAAGAGCACGGCATAGATGGCAACAAACAGAAGCCCCATCAGCAACTCGCTCAGTACATACCGCACCGGAATTTGCACCGAGCATGCCGAGCATCGACCGCGCAGCAGGAGGTACCCAACTATTGGCATGTTCTGATACCACGGCAGACGAAATCCACAGACCGGGCAACGTGAGGGTGGCGAAATGACGCTCAACCCCGCCGGCATGCGATACGCCACCACGTGAATAAAGCTGCCCGCGCAGGTACCGAATGCAAACATGAACACCATGTTGACGATCGTTGGGAGCGCAATCGTAAAGTCGTTCATGCTTCCCATGGTGATTGATTCCCTGTTGACGCAGCCGCGCAGTGACCAAACATCATCGGTCAGAACGGCGCGTCCGCTTGCGCGGGCTTGGCATCTGCATCAAGTTGCTGGCCAGAAATAGCCTCGATGCGCTGCTCGGCGCTATCAAGCACTTGCCGACAACGACGGACCAATGCGTCGCCGCGTGCATATTCGCGCAGGCTGTCTTCAAGGACGGTTTCGCCCTTCTCCATGCGGTCAATGATGGCCTCGAGTTCTTCGATGGCCTCCTCATAGCTCATGGCTGCCACCTCGGCATCGAGCGCGGGGTCGACGGGCGGCTTACTGACGGATTTGCGTGGTTGCTTGCTCATGCGTGTGTGCTGACTGACAAAGAGATTACCCGGCAGGTGGATCAAAGAGGCTTGGCGCCGCGGAAACGTCAGGAGAAATCACCCGCGATCGCACCGTGCCATCGGCCAGACGAGATTCGATTTCCTGACCAGGCCGTGCATCGGCGGCACTGCGAATCAGCGTGCCATCCGCCGCAAACGTCAGAGACCAACCGCGCGCGAGCGTTTCGCCCGGTCCTAAGAGGCGCAATTGTCGATCGGCACCCGCGAGTTGCGAACGTAAGTCGCCGATCGTTCGACGTGCGGCGCTGTGCAGCCGTGCATCAAGGCCAAAGAGACGCTCGCGGGCAGCGGCGTGACGAGCGGCGGGACGGTGGCGCTCAAATCGAGTGCGAGCGTCGGACAGCCGGTGGCGCGTACTGTTGATCCGCGCGCGCGCGGCCAATGCCAGGCGTGCCACACTGCGTAACAGCGCAGCACGGTGCAGATCAATCACCGCCGTGGGCGATCGGAACATGGTGTGTCGGGCGTGCGACTCCACGGCTCGGCGCAACTCATGAATCCGGCGCCGCATCAAGAATTGCAGGCGGTCGTGCAGATGATCGGTCTGCTGCGTCATGCCCTCACTGTCGGGTAGCAGCGCCATGACCGCGGCCGTGGGCGTGGAGGCGCGCTGGTCCGCCACCAATTCAATGATGGTGGTGTCCGATTCGTGACCAATGGCGGCAACCACCGGAGTGGTGGCGCGGAACACGGCATCCGCCACGATCCGCTCATTAAATGCCCACAAGTCTTCCAGGCTTCCGCCGCCGCGGGTGACGATCATTGCATCAATTCCCAGCTCATCGGCACGCCGATCGACGGCGTCAATGGCGCGGGCAATCGCGGGCGCAGCCGCATCGCCCTGCACTGGAACATCAACTACCAGAATGCGCACAAATGGCGCACGCAGGCGGGCGGTGCGCAGAACATCCTGGAGCGCGGCGCCGGTGGCGCTGGTGATGACAGCGATCGCGCGCGGGTAGTCCGGGAGCGGACACTTGCGCGCTTCGTCAAAGTAGCCCTGCTCGCGCAGCGTTCGGCACAGCTCTTCATAACGCTGCTGCAGCGAGCCTTCACCAACACGCTCCACCCGGGTCACTACCAATTGCGTACGGCCGCGTGGACCCCAGTGCGTTGGATCACCAGTCAGAATCACCTGCATGCCGTTTGCTGGCGTGATGGTGCTGCGCGCATTGGCACTGGCCCACATCACGCATTCAAGTTGGCTCTTGTCGTCCTTGAGGGTGAAGTACCAATGTTCGCGATGTGTGAAATTGGAAACCTCGCCCACAATGCGCTGCCGACCCGCCGATTCAACGGCGCGCCGAATGACACTGCTTGCTTCGGTGACCGTGATGGGCGGCGGAACCGCGGCGGACGAAGTGCCTGAAGTAGAAGCAGACCCAGCGGTGCCGGAATTCGGTGCGGCAACTTTGGGTGGATCAAACAATCCACCGCGCGCTCGTTTGGGATCAAAGGGCACTCTCGACACGACCGATACGATACGGTCGCTCAGGGCAGCGCATGAAGAACACTGAACTTCGGCCATCTACTCCTATCGAGGCGTTCCCCGGCGTGGGACCGCAGGTGGGTCGTTCGTTTCGACACCTTGGCCTGTCCACCGCTGGCGACCTGCTTCGACACTTCCCGATGCGCTACGAACACGACCGCGGCGAGCGAACCGTCGCGGACCTGATCGAACTGTGCGAACGCGGCGAGAGCCCCATTGCGGCATTGCGCGTGGAGGTTGCCTCGGTTCGGCACACGCCGCGGCCAAAGCCACGATCGGAGGCAACCTTTGAAGACGACACGGGCACCGTGCGCGCCGTCTGGTTCCACGCGCCGTGGATGCGGCAGAAACTGCATCCCGGAGCCAAGGGAGTCATTCAAGGCCAAGCGAAACTGCGCGGCAAGTACTTGGAACTGACCAATCCGCGCTGGGAGCCTGAGGGCGCGGTGGAAGTTGCGCCACGCTCGGAGCGACTGCGGCCGATTTACCCAGCAAGCGAAGAGATCAGCAGTGCGCAGATTGAGCGCGCCATGGTTCCTGCGCTGGCCGGACTGCTTGCTCAGGTGGAGGATCCCCTGCCGGCTGAATACCGCGCCTCGCGAGCGCTGCCGCCGCTTTCTGAGTGCTATCGCCGCATGCACGCACCGCAGGACATGGACGAACAACGGGAAGCGCGGCGCCGGCTGGCGTTTGAAGAATTGCTCCTTCTGCAACTGGGCGTCATGATGAAGAAGCGTCAGATGCGGGAGGGAGCGAAAGCAGCTTCAGTTCCGGTGACAGCGGCGGTCGACGCGCGGATTCGGTCGCGGTTTCCCTTTGTATTTACGTCGGAACAAGATCGTGCGTGTGCGGAGATTGCTGGTGATATTGCCGGCGTGGTTCCCATGAATCGATTGCTGCAAGGAGACGTTGGCAGTGGCAAGACCGCGGTGGCGTTGTATGGAATGCTGGCAGCGGTTGCTGCGGGCGGCCAGGCGGCGATCGTGGCGCCAACAGAGTTGCTTGCTGAACAGCACGGCGCGTCGATTGGACGATTTCTTGCCGGAAGTGATGTGCGCGTCGAGTTGTTCACTGGCAGTTTGGGTGCTGCGGCGCGGCGGGCGGCGCTGGAGCGGATCGCAACAGGTGAAAGTCAGATTGCGGTTGGCACGCATGCTCTGCTCTTGGAGGGTGCGGTGTTTCGGAACCTTTCACTGGCGGTCATTGATGAGCAGCATCGGTTCGGCGTTGAACAACGCGCGGCCATGCGCGCTAAGGTTGCCCGCGAAACCGGCGAAGTGCCACACATCTTGGTGATGACTGCCACGCCGATTCCGCGCACGCTTTCGCTCACAGTTTTTGGCGATCTTGATGTTTCAGTGATCCGAACTCGGCCAGCCGGTCGGCAACCAGTCACTACCCGGGTGGTTGGTCGCGACAAGGAAGCCGAGGTGTACACGTACCTGCGCTCGCGCATTGATGGAGGCGAGCAGTGCTACGTGGTGGTGCCCGCGGTTGAAGAGAGCGCCATGGGTCTCAAGGATGCAGAAGGAACCGCGCGCGCACTGTCGGCAGGCGTGTTTGCAGGATTGCGTGTGGGCGTTGTGCACGGCCAACTGGCGCGCGATGATCGCGAAAAAACCATGGACGCATTTCGGCTCGGCGAACTGGATGTACTGGTAGCCACCGTGGTCATTGAGGTGGGCGTTGATGTCGCAAATGCATCACTTATGGTGGTGGAACATGCTGATCGATTTGGTCTCGCACAACTTCACCAATTGCGCGGACGGGTTGGACGCGGTGAGCGCAAGAGTCTGTGCGTGTTCATTGGCGAGCCAATGACTGACGACGCGCGTAAACGCCTCGATGCCATTGGCAGCACTGATGACGGATTTGAAATCGCCGAACTTGACTTGGCGATTCGCGGACCCGGGGAACTCTTTGGCAGCCGCCAAAGCGGTCTCCCTCCGTTCAAAGTGGCCGACCTGATGCACGACATGGAGTTACTGCGCCTTGCGCGCCGCGACGCCAAGGACTGGATCGAACGCGACGGGGATCTCAGCGCGCCGGAACATCGATTGCTACGCCGCAAACTCATGCATTCCTATGGCGGCGCGTTGGGCCTGGCCGACGTGGCTTGAGCGGATGTGAAATTGACCAGTGAAGCGCCGCTGTGCGTTCCGTGAGCAGCGGTATCGGGCGTAGACTTCCTTCCCTGATGCCCGCACCTGCACTCACCATCCGCGATCTCCGATTCTCGTATCCAGACGCCTCGTGGGCACTGTCAGTGCCGCACTTGCAGGTGGAAGCTGGAGAACATGTGTTGCTTGTCGGCGGCTCCGGCCGCGGCAAGAGCACCTTGCTGCAATTAGTTGCCGGGTTGCGCGAGCTTGGAAGTGGATCGGTCGAAGTGGCTGGCGTTCGCATGGACACACTGCGCGGCGCAGCGCGAGACGAAGCACGCGGGCGCAGCATTGGAATGATCTTCCAAACCTTCAATCTGCTGCACGGATTCACGTCGCTTGAGAACGTCTTGGCAGCGCTGATGTTTAGTTCGATGCCGGCGGCCGAACACGAACATCGTGCGCGCGCCCTGCTCTCGACGCTTGGAATTGCTGACGCGGACGCTGAGGTGGACCGGCTTTCGGTTGGCCAGCAACAGCGCGTGGCCGTGGCGCGAGCACTGGCAGCACGCCCCGCCCTGGTACTTGCTGATGAACCAACGGCCAGCCTCGACCCAGAGAACACGGAGACCGCCATGGACCTGATCCAATCCGCATGTCGCGCCGAAGGTGCCGCGCTCCTGTGCACTAGCCACGACCCATCAATGCGTGCACGCTTTGCGCGCATTGAATCGATTGATGCAATGATTGCAGGAGCCGCGCGATGAGTGCAAAGACCTTGACTGACTGGCAAATCGTCATGCGCAGCTTGCGTGCGCGACCGCTGTCGACGTGGATCACCATCGGCATGGTGGCTACCAGCGTTGCGCTCCTGTTGGTGCTGTTTGGCATGCGAACAGCGGCGCGCGGAGCATTCGACCGGGGTTCGGGGAATATTCACTTACTGGTGAGCGCTGATCCAAGCCCGCTAGTGGCGGTACTCAACGGCATCTTTTATGCCAACGCCCCATCCAAGCCAATCGCTTGGAGCAAGTATCAATCGATTCGTGGCGCGTTCCCATATCAGTGGGCCATCCCAACCCAACAAGGCGACAGCTACCGCGGCTCTCCAACGATGGCAACATCGACTGACTTCTTTGCTAAGTTTGAGCCCGTGGCGGGTGAGCCATGGAAACTTGCAAGTGGGAAGTTCTTTGAGCGTCCGTTTGAGATTGTGCTGGGATCAGCGGCGGCCAAGGCATCGGGCCTTCGCCTTGGTCAAGAGGTGTTTCTGACCCACGGCTCCGGCGCGAGCCGCGAAGGCAGCGAGCCGGATGAGCATGCCGGTCATGTGCATACGGAGTACCCATTCAAAGTTGTTGGCATCCTTGAGCCGACCGGCAGTGCCCATGACCGCGCGCTCTTTATTGATCTTGAATCAAGTTGGATTCTGCACGCCTTCGATCGCCGCGAGCGAGCGGGTATTTCTGGCGTCACGACTGCAGCAGACCTGGAAGATGACGATCGCAAGGTGACGGGCATTCTGCTGCGATTGCCAACCCGCCCCGGTAGCGATGCCAGCGCCGCGATGCAGCAGCAGTTCGACACGCTGCGGCGCGACACGGCCATTGTGGTGGCGCAGCCGGCGCAACAGATCCAGAAGCTGTTTGAAATTGTTTCCAACGTGGACGGCATATTCATTGGAATGGCAATAGTGGTATTGATTTCAAGCTCATTGAGCACCATGCTGGCGCTGTACAACTCCATGGCGGCACGAACACGGCAGATTGCAGTCTTGCGAGTGTTGGGTGCGAGCCAAGGACGCGTGTTTGGGCTGGTCCTCACCGAGAGTTTGGTCATCACTATGGCCGGAGCGCTTTCGGGAATCGTGCTGGCACTGCTTGGTGGAATTGTGGCGAGCGCGTGGTTGAAGGCATCCATTGGGTTGGTCATTGATCCGACGCTTGATCCACGAAGTACGGTGATCGTGCTTGGTGGTGCGGTGGCGCTCGGTGGCATTGCCGGAATCTTGCCTGCGTGGCGTGCGTACCAAGTGCCCGTGGCAGACAACCTTCGACCTGCAGCATGAGGAAGTGGCAATGAACGGAACCAGAATCATTTGGATTGCAGGAGCTGGCCTTGCGGGATTCGCAGTGGTACTGGCGCTGACTGGCAACGATTCGTCGTCGGTGCAGCCTGCGGGCAGCACACCTGCGATGGCCACCAGCACCGAAGCACCAAGCGCGCCGAGTGCGGCAAGTAGTGCCCCGAACGCCGCAACGGTGAGTTCGTCAACGGGCGCGGCAAACCCGGTCACACCCGCGAAAGCAGTAGGCGCAGCTGAGGGTGTGACTGCGAACACAACTGCAGGTGAAGAAAAACCACCGATCGTTCGTGCAGCAGACGCCGTCGACTTGGGTCTTGACCAGACGATTCACGATGCAAAGGTTGTGCCTGGAAACATCGTTCCGAAGAAGGACGGTAAGACGGGCGAGATGTTGCTCTATGCAGACGGCAAGTATGAGATTCGTGGACTCGGTACTCCAGAGTCGCCGTACCGCGTGAGCTGGGAGTGCCTCGCCAGCGCATCCGAGAGTTACATGCCGCGCCTCCAGGAGCGTGAGATCCCGCAACGGATTGCGCTGCTGCACGGCAAGGTGCTGGAGATTGATGGCTATCAGGCGTTTCCACTGATGGTGAGCGAAACCAAGGAACTGATCGTCATGCTGAATCAGTGGGATGGATGCTGCATCGGCGTTCCACCCACGCCCTATGACGCTATTGAAGTGAAGTTGCTTGAGCCAGCCAAGCGTGGCGGTCGACACGCCGCATTTAACTTTGGCGGCGTGCGCGGGACGTTCCGCGTCGATCCGTACCTTGTTGAGAATTGGCTGGTTGGCCTCTATATCCTTGAAGGCGCCCGAATGGTTGAGGGCGCCAAACCAGAGCTGTAATCCGAACCTGATGACCGATGCGTGCAGCGCCTTGCGCCACACGATCTGCCTGCCTGCACCCCGTTGATGGAACCCACCATGATTCATATATGCCTGACTTTCGCGCTTGCGCTTTCGCAGACTCCGCCAGTAACGCCCGACGCTACGGCGGCGCCCAACGCAAGTGCGGTGCCTGCCGCGCCTGAGGTGGCGGAGGTGCCTGTGGTACCCGCCACGACTGCAGCGCCCGCCGCGACTGCGGTCGCAACCACGCCCGTGGAGCGGCGCAACACCGCATCGCTCACTACGGCGATCGACAGCCTGTGCGCGCGCTATCCGACGAGCATGGTGGTTTCCAGTATCGGTAACAGCGCTGGCCGACGCGCCATTCCGCTGTTGACACTTTCTGCCGATCCAGCCACGGCGGG
>DBCE01000232.1:11438-14802 GCA_002292895.1 Phycisphaerales bacterium UBA966 | reverse complement strand
CCCCGCCATTCTGATGCTGGCTGGCATGGACGGGCCGCGCTGGTCCGGTACTGAGGCTGCATTGATTGCCGCCGAGGCGATCGCACGCGATCACGCTGACATGCTTCGCGCGGTAACGGTGTATGTGATCCCACGGGGTAATCCCGATGCTGCGGAAGGATTTTCAACTGATCCGCGCCGCGATTATTCCGGCGATGGCATCGTGCATGACAATGATCGCGATGGCAATCGAGAGGAAGACCGCCCGCGTGATCTGAACGGCGACGGATTGATCACGCAGATCCGCGCATCCGCAAACTCCACGCCATGGACGGCTCCGACACTGGTTGCCGACGCCGCCGAGCTTCGGCTACTGCGCGCCCCCGACGCCAAGGCGGGCGAAGTTCCGGTGTACGCCGTTTGGACCGAAGGCATTGATACGGACGGAGACGGCCGCATCGCTGAGGATTGGCTGGGCGGTATTGATCCCGAGCGGAACTTTCCGCATCGGTGGCCGGAGTTTGAAGATGAAGCCGGCTCATATCCGTTGATTGCACCCGAAAGCAAAGCGATTGCTGACTTTGTCATGTCCCACCCAACGATCTTTTCTGCGTTCGTATTGGGGCGCCATGACACGGTGATCAATGTCCCGGATGGCAAGGCACGTACGCCGGGCGGAATGCCGGTGATGCTTGATGAAGCCGATGTTGCAACGTATGCCGAACTAGCAAAGTCATGGCGCGAAATCAGCGGCCAGAAGCGGGCCGACGCGCGAGATAGCGGCGGAAGCTTTGTTGCATGGATGAACGCACAGCGTGGCGTTCCAACATTCGCTTCAACATTGTGGGGTCGTCCAGATGCCCCAGCGGCGGAAGCAGCCAAGCCCGCAGACGCGCCGAACACCGATAAGCCGGCGGACAAGAAGGCGGACAAGAAGGACGCCCCCAAGCCCGCCGACGCGGAAGGCGCCGCTTGGCTTGAATACAGTGACCGCGTATGCAACGGCGCTGGGTTCGTCCCGTGGACTCGCATCGATCATCCGCAATTGCGCAACGTTGAGGTGGGCGGATGGGTGCCCGGTTTCCGTGAGAACCCGCCGATTGCTCAGGTGCCCGCTCTTGGCGATGCGTGTGCAAAGTTCATCGCAGCCATTGCTGACGCCCGTCCGGTGATCGCTATTTCTGAGCCAACCGTGCTGGCAGTGGGCCCTTCGCTGTGGCGGATTGAAACGCGCCTCACCAATACTGGTCGCCTGCCATCGGTCATGCGCGGCGGTCGTGCGGATCTGGTCACGCCAGCGCATGTCATTCGTATTTCAGCGCCCATGGATCGAATTCAGGCGGGCAACCGCAACGACGTGATTCGCGGAATTGATACTGGTAGCGCCCGCATGTATTCATGGCTTGTGAACGTACCGCCTGGTGAAGAGGTGGCGGTCGAGTTGCTCTACAACGGCAAGTCGGCACAACGTTGGGCGTTCCGTGACGGAGAGAAACTCACAGCGGAGGGCAGCAAGTGAATATTCGCCTTCTTTCATCGATCGTCGCATGTGGTCTTTGCTTTGCTACTCATGCACAGCAGCAGATCGCTTCCAAAGTAGAAATTCCATTCAACCGCTTTAGTGATGTGGAGACGTTGCAGTCATACATGTTTAAGTTGGCGGAGTCGTATCCATCGCTGTGCCGCGTGGAGCGCATTGGCACCACTGCTCTGGGACGACCGTATCTGGCCATGGTCATCAACAATCGCCAAACCGGCGACGAAGGCACCAAGCCGGCCATGTATATCGATGGCGCCATTCACGCAAATGAGATCCAAGCTGGCGAGACCGTGCTGTACACAGCGTGGTACTTGCTGTCTGGCTACGGCACCATTCCCAAGATCACCGAATTGGTTGATCGAAGCACTTTCTACCTTGTTCCACTGGTGAATCCGGATGGACGCGCTGAGTGGTTTGCCAACGCCAACACTCCGCATTCCGCTCGTACTGGACAGAAGCCCGTCGACAGTGACGGCGACGGTGTTGCCGATGAAGATGGTCCCGACGACATGGATGGCGACGGTCACATCACCATGATGTGGAGGCCCGATCCGTTTGGAACGCACCGCCGTGATCCGCGCGATGCCAATCGAATGATCCCGGTACCACGCGAACCGAAGGCAGATGGAACGCGCGAGTACGGCGACTGGGTCATGGCTGGACAAGAAGGGGTCGACAACGATGGTGATGGCCGCGTGAACGAGGATGGCCCGGGCGGCTATGACATGAATCGAAACTTCCCTTCTGGATGGGAGCCAGAGAACATTCAGAATGGAGCGGGTGCATATCCATTGTGCTGGCCGGAGACAAAGGCGCTGGCAGATTGGGTGCTTTCCAAGCCACAGATCGCGGCGGCGCAGGCGTACCACAACGCAGGTGGAATGATTCTTCGCGGTCCTGGTTCAGGCACGCGCGAAGACGACTACCCCGCCGCAGACGTCGGCGTTTACAACAAAATTCAGTCTGTTGGCGCAGAGATGCTGCCGTTCTACCGCTCCATGGTGATCTACAAGGATCTGTACACGGTGCACGGCGGCGTAGTGAATTGGTTTGCAGAGGGGCTCGGAATTGTCTCGCTGACCAATGAGCTTTGGACAGAGAAGCGCATCATGCAGAACGGTCAAGAACCCACCGACGATCAGGACCGCAAGTGGAACGAGCGCATGCTGTTTGGGCAAACCACTGTTCCGCTACATGAAGTGAAGCATCCGGAGTTCGGCACCGTGCTGGTTGGCGGCGGAACCAAGTACTCCTCGCGCATTCCCCCGCCATTCATGATGGAAGAAGAGTTGCACCGCAACTTTGCGTTCACCATGTTCCACGCAGATCAGATGCCGCTCCTGCGCTTTGAGAGCGTTGAGACCAAGGAGCTGGCACCGGAACTATGGCAGGTCACTGTCACGGTGGCGAACGATCGCCTGATCCCCACTCGCACTGCGCGGGCGGCTGAAAAGGGCATCGGCCTCGCTGACACGCTGACCCTGACTGGAGCCGAAGTGGTTGCAGCCGGAACACTCGATCGCCGAACGGACCGCACCCTCGATCCGCAAGGATTCCAGCCCGCGACGCTCCGATTGGAACGAGGCGTCCCTGGGCAATCAACCGTGGCAGCGCGATTCCTTGTGAAAGGAAGCGCCGGAACCCCCATCACGCTCGCTTGGAATGCTGAGAAGGCAAAGCGCATTGAAAGCAGCCTGAAACTCGGCGAGTCAACCCTTCCGACGGCGGGTCCACCGAAGTGAGCCAGACGGGCTCGGATCCGAGCCACCGCGACGTGGCGCATAGCGATGTGACGCACAGCGATGTCGCGCATTGCGACGTGGCTGTCATCGGTGCCGGCGCAGC
>DBCE01000232.1:10496-11302 GCA_002292895.1 Phycisphaerales bacterium UBA966 | reverse complement strand
AATGTCACGCACTGGCGTGTTGATGATTCTGACTACGCGGGCAGTACGCCATCTGCCATTCGCACGGTGCTGCGTCGATTTGGCGTTGACACCACCGTGCAATTCTTTTCGGAACTTGGCGTTGAATTGAAGCGCGAAGAAACCGGGAAACTGTTCCCGGTGTCTGACGATGCACACAGCGTCTTGAATGCACTGCTTGCCGCGGCGCGCGATGCAGGGGTTCGACTTTCGCATCCAAACCGGGTGGCTTCCATTGCCGCCACGGCAGCTGGATTTCGTCTCACCACCAACAGTAATTCCCCCAGTAATTCAGGGGCAAATGAACACGCAAGTGCCTCCGTGGAATGGATCGCTCGCCGAGTGATTCTGTGCACGGGCGGCAAGGCGCTTCCTAAGTCTGGGTCAGATGGCGCGGGCTTGGACATGGTGCGTTCACTGGGTCACTCAGTAACAGAACACCTGGTTCCAGCACTGGTTCCGCTGCGATTGCCTGCTGGGCATTGGATCACTGAGCTCAGCGGTCTGACTGTTCCAGCACAACTCACTTTGCGGTCCGCAACTGGAAAGAAGTTGGTCTCGTTCACCGACAGCACACTGTGCACGCACTTTGGAATTTCTGGACCAAGTGTCCTCAATGTCAGCCGCTACTTGTTGATGGAGCAATTCATCGATCCCGGCGCGCGACTGGAACTTTCCTGGACGCCCGGAATCGAAGTCGACACCATTGATCGCGCACTGATTGACGCCAAGGGACGAGGCGTCGGAACCGTTCTGCGCGCCTACCTTCCAGAGCGGCTCATGCGGGC
>DBCE01000232.1:0-10449 GCA_002292895.1 Phycisphaerales bacterium UBA966 | reverse complement strand
CCGCGCGAGCAGCGACGCGCGCTTGCGCAATGTGTTGCCGGCACCCCGCTGCCGATTTCCGGCGACCGTGGATTCACCTTTGCAGAAGCCACCGCGGGCGGGGTTCCGCTTGCCGAAGTACGCCTGCAAACCATGGAAAGCCGCACGGTTCCTGGCCTGTACTTAGCAGGCGAAGTGTGTGATGTAGACGGCCGTATTGGCGGCTTTAACTTCCAGTGGGCTTGGGCGAGCGGGTACGTGGCCGGGTTGAGCGCGGCTCAATCACTGCTGCCTTCCGCGGCTGGATAAGCCCAGCGAGCGTTCCGGCTGCTCGCAAGACAATCGCCCGCAGAGCCGCCAGTCCGCTTGGCGGAGGGGGTGCCCCGCGCACCCCACGCACCTTCTTGCGAGTGCGGCGCACGACCGGAATCAGTTTCGCAAATGCTTGTGGTGCATGCTGACGGATGAACTCAATCTCATTCTCGGTGGTTTCCACCTCACTGAACGCCCGTTTGCCATGACCACAAGCGCCATGTTGCAAGGCGTGCGTCAATTCATGAATCAGAACAGCGATCGCCAAGATCCGCGTTTCTAATTCAATTCCACCGGGCGGCGTTGAGTAGCGAGCACGGGCACGCCGGTACGTGTGCCAATACGCGCTCGCTCCCGGAGCAACACGCAGCAGAATGTGCGGGCGATCAAAGCCATGCGCGTGGCGCTGGTAGTAAGCACTGGCGCCACGGCCTCGACGCCAGCGGATCGGCGTGGCTGCCAGCGTGGCGCGTTGATCGGCGGTGAGTTGGTAGCGGGCTGCTACGAATTCAACAGCCGTTTCGTGAATATCTGCGCGGAGCTTCGCGGTGAGGCGCGGACCAGCGGCAGCGCGCGGGGGCGCCACGGCGCGCGCACTTCGCACCAGGCGCGTGTTGGATGAAGTCGCACCGGGTGGGTTGGCTGCAAGGATGTCACGCATGGCCGCAACAAAGCCCGCCACCGCTGCCGGATCTGCCGGGGCATGCTCGCCGCGTTCCACCGCGCGATACCAATCTGCAATCTGCCAAGCGCGCGTGGCTTCCACTGCGTCAAATCGCGGAATCAGATGCATGTGCAGATGCGGCGCACCTTGGCCGAACGCAATGGCATAGACGCGGTCACAGCGGGTGACTTCACGGATGGCGCGGGACACAGTGCGTAATGCGCGGCCAAATTCATCAGCTTCTGCATCGTGGAAATCTGCCGGTCCCTGCACATGACGAACGGCGCTTAAGCATGTCCACCCTACGAGCGGCGCCGGCAATGGATGATGGCGAACAATCCAATGTGGACCACGGTGGCATTCGAGCGCAGCGAAATCATTGGCACCAGAAACCGGGGCGAGCGGTGCATTCCCAGCGAGTTGATGAACGCGTGCGTCTGCCGCGCTTGCATGAATGCGACAGATATCGCATGCGCCCGCAGCTGACGGATCGGTCACTTGGTTCCCTCAGGTCCGCCATCAGCGATGTACTTGGAATGAATCGCCTGCTCCAAATCCACACCAGCAATGTTTGCAAGTGTTGTTAGCCACGCGAGGACGTCGGCGAACTCCTCTTGCAAATTGGCTCGGTCCGGAGTTCCCTTCTCAAGTTTGCCGAGCGCGTGGGCCAATTCGCCCACCTCTTCAGAAAACCACAGAAAGGTCTTGGCGGCGCCACGCGCACTGTCGGTGGCGTAGTACCGCTCATGGATCATCCGTTGAAAGTCACGGATAGCCATCGGATGGATTGGTGCGGCGGAAGTACCAGGGAGTGCGTTCGTTGCGTCAGGCATGCGTGATTACGCGCGTCAGCGCGGTAGGAAAGCGTCCTCGGGGGGAGTCGAACCCACAACCTCCGCCTTCGGAGGGCGGCGCTCTATCCAGTTGAGCTACGAGGACATGAACGGACGAACAAACGGCCGTTCGCGGAGTGTAGAGCCCATTCACGATTCTGCCGACCACTACAAGTTCCCTCCTCTATCCTTCCATTTCGTGCCCGCGATCCCAGCCAACGCCTCCCGAGAGACCGCTACCCCTGCCTCAGCGCATGGAACCGAGGCTGGCATGGATTGCGTTGCCAACGCCGGACCAGCCGCCATCGCCCCACGCTGGGTGGTGCTGACCGTCACGTGGGCCAATTCCCTCGGCAGCGGATTGCTCTGGAGCGGTGTTCCGTTCGTCACGGAACTGCAGTACGGATTCACGAAGGGTGAGAACCTACTACTGGCGTTGGCCGAGAGCATCATCTACGTCTTGGTGGCCTTGGGCTCCGGCCCAGTACTGAGACGCTTTGCAGGTCGCGGGCTGACGCCGCGCGCCGCTCTGATGACCATCTTCATCGTCCAACTCGTGGCGTCCGGTGTCGCGCTCACCGGCATGTGGGGCGTGGTAGTCGCCTCGTGCGTCTTTAGCGCCGTAGGTGCAACGCTGTGGCCGATCATGGAGAGCTATGTTTCGTCCGGACAACACGGCGGCAACATGCGGCGCTCGATCGGTATCTTCAATGTGACGTGGATGTCTGCTACTGGCGCATCCCTATTACTCATGGCGCCGGTGATTGCATTCGGACATGCAAACCACACGCTCTTGGTCCTAGCGCCGATTTCACTTCTATCGATCTTCCTGCTCCGATGGTTCCCAGCACGTCCGGCCGCACATCCTCCGGAACATGCGCACACGCACATTGCTCCGCAGTACACCTATCTGCTCCGCGCCACGCGATTTGTCATACCTACCAGTTACATATTCATTTCGGTGATCGGTCCGGTGATGCCATTCATCTTGCGCGATCTGGCAATTGAAGATGGACTGAAGACGCCGATCGCATCGGTATGGATGTTTGCGCGCATGCTCACGGTAGTCATCTTGGCGCAACTGACCTTCTGGCACGGTCGCTGGAGCACGCTTGCAGTTGGAGTTTCGTTGCTGGCTGGCGGATTTGCTTGCACTGTTCTGGCAACCGATGTTTCCATACTGTTGATTGGACTCACCATGTTTGGCGCCGGTCACGGAATTCTCTATTACGCAGGTCTGTATTACGCCATGGCCGTTGGTGGCGCGGATGTTGACGCGGGCGGCCGCTTCGAGGCACTGATCGGCGTTGGCTACGTGATTGGTCCGGTGGCCGGCATGCTGGCTGGCGGCACGCAAGCACAGCTGGTGGGAGCGACATGGGCTGCTGCTCTGCTCGGCATCGCGCCGGCCATCATGCCATGGCTTGCGTGGCGCCGTCGCCTACGCACGGAACAGAGGGCACACGCATGATGGTGACATTGATCATTCTTGGCGCACTGATCGCACTGCACGCCTTTGTGGCCGCCTGCGAACTGGCCGTCATGACCGCGCGTCCTTCGCGCCTGCAAGCGATGGCCGATCGCGGCAACCACGGCGCACGCCGCGCGCTGGCTTTGTCACGTGACTCATCGCGATTGCTCTCCACGGTTCATCTGATCATGACGATGACCGCCATCGTGGAAGGCGCATACGGCGAACGGGAACTTTCGCACTATCTGGAGATTTGGCTCCGTGAGTACCCAGCAATCGCTCCGCATGCGGAGGTGATTTCATTCATCACGGTCATCACCATCCTCTCCTACCTCTTGCTGGTAGTGGGCGAATTGGTTCCCAAGCAGATCGGCATCGCCTATCCGGAGCGCATCGCCTCCGCCACTGCCACGCCGCTGTGGTTCATGTCTCGCGTGGCAGGTATTCCGGTGCGCATACTGACGAACTCGACGGATGCACTGACGCGACTCCTTGGCATTCGCAACCACCGCGAAGAAGTGAGCGAAGAAGACGTCAAGGCAATGGTTGCGCAAGCTGCTAGCACCGGCGTGTTTGACCCCATGGAGCACCGCATCTTTGAGCGCGCCCTTCGCGTGGGTGACATGACCGCCAAGAGTTTGATGGTTCCGCGCGGACAAATCACCTGGATCGATGCGGCCATGCCAGCTGACGATCTGCAAGTACTGATCGGCACAGCCCCGTTCAGTCACTTTCCGGTGTGCGAAGGTTCCATCGATCGCCTGCTGGGCGTTGTTCACATCAAGGATTTGATTTCTTACGGATTGCTTGCAGGCGCGGGCTTCAAAGTCTCTGCCGTCATGCAGGCGCCGCTCTATGTGCCTGATTCAATGCCGGCACTGAAGCTCCTTGCACTCTTTCAATCCAACCGCACGCGCATTGCCTTTGTGGTTGATGAACATGGCGGCCTGGAAGGACTCGTCACCGCCAACGATGTCGTGCAAGCGTTGCTTGGCGATATGAGCCGTGGCACGGAGGGCGAACAAGCCACCGCCGTGAAACGCGAAGATGGCTCATGGCTGATGGATGGAATGCTCCCGCTACCGGATGTATTGGCAACACTCGGACTGGAGAGCGACGCAGCGGATGAACTCCCGGAGGTCGCGACCGCGGCCGGACTGGTCACGGCGCTCTTCGGCGAACTGCCAAGCACTGGCGACAAAGCCAAGTGGAACGGCTGGCAATTTGAGGTCATCGACCTGGACGGGCGCCGCGTGGACAAGTTGCTCGTTACACGTCATCCGACGCAGTAACAGACTTTCCACTCACTGCAGACAACGCTTGTAATGCAGCGGCGCGAGCCTTTGCATGATCAACGATCGGGTGCGGATAGGTTTCGCCTAGCGTGACGCCCGACATGGCGAGCGCAAGCGGCGGCGCTTCCCACGGCGCATGGACGTACTCCGCAGGAACGCCAGCAAGTTCCGGCACCCAATGCTTGACGTACGCGCCGTCTGGGTCAAATTTCTTGCCCTGCGTCATCGGATTGAAGATACGAAAGTACGGTGCCGCATCAGCGCCGCAACCGCCCGCCCACTGCCATCCCAGTGTGTTGCTGGCAAGATCCGCATCAACCAACGTATCCCAGAACCAGCGGGCGCCATGCATCCAGTCCATTCGCAAGTGCTTCACCAAGAAGCTGCCCACCACCATGCGGACGCGATTATGCATCCAGCCGGTGTGCCAAAGTTGACGCATTCCTGCATCCACAATCGGATAGCCAGTCTGGCCGCGCTGCCACGCGCGTAGTTCCGCTGCGTTGGTGCGCCACGGAAATTTCCGGAAGTCAATGCGCAGTGGATCCTCTGCCGTGCGCGGGAAATTGGCAAGGACATGCGCACCAAATTCCCGCCAACCCAATTCCGCGCGGAACTTCTCAGCATTCGCAGTGAATTCTCCCGCGCGACCGCGGATTGCCTTCTGCACTGCGTGCCACGCTTCGCGCGGGCTCACCTCACCAAAGTGCAGGTGCGCGGCAAGCATGGACGTTCCATGCACACCAGGAATATCGCGCTGCAGTGAATACTGACCGATCGGCCCAGCAACGAACGCCTGCAGGCGCGTGCGCGCGCCAGCCTCACCAGGAGTCCACATCTGTTGCAATCCAGCGTCCCACGGAATCTTCGGCAGGAGTTGCAGCGCGTCCACGTCTAGCCCCGCGGGCCATGCTGGCGCTGGGCGCGGAGCATCGGGCGCTGGGCGCGTCAAACATGCCCGCCAGAACGGCGTGAATACCTTGTACGGGGTGCCGGTCTGCGTACGAATCGCAAACGGATCGAACAACAGATTGGAGCCAATGCGGCAAAGTTCAATACCTGACTTCTCCAACAGTTCCGCGACGCGCTCCTCGTCAGCCATCGCTGCTGGCTCGTAACGACGTGAGCACGCCACGCGTTTGGCGCCACACGCGCGCGCCACGGACGCCAGCTCCACTGCTGGATCACCAGTTCGAATCACCAACCTGGATCCGCGCGACTTCAAGTCCTCAGCAAGCCGCCGCAGTGAGTGATTCAACCACCAGCGCTGTGCACCGCCGATCGGCCAACGACCCTCGGACTTTGGATACCAGATGAACACCGGCACCACTGCTCCGCGCGCGCACGCATCAAGCAGCGCGTCATGATCGGACGTACGAAGATCTTGTCGAAACCAAACCAATGTGGTCATTCGAATTTCCCAAGCTCAAATCGGAAGGCATCAGTCAGACTCGGAAGCGCCCACTTGAATTGCAACGCCTGCAGGCGTTTTGGGGCAACGAACGCACCTTCAAGAAGCAGGCGCTCGCCCATCTCGCCAAACATGACTTTGACTGCCGTTGCAGGAAGCGGCGCGATTGATGGCCTACCAAGCACACTTCCAAGCGTTTGCCCAAACTCCTTGTTGGAGCACGGCTGTGGCGCCACCGCGTTCACGGGTCCGCTCACATCTGTGCTCATCACAAAGCGGAGAACGCCGAGCAAGTCATCCAGGTCGATCCAACTCATGCCCTGCGTGCCAGAGCCCACTGAGCCACCGAGACCCATCTTGAATGGTGGAAGTAACTTGGCAAGCGCGCCCCCGCGAGCGCTGATCACCACGCCAATGCGCACGTTCACGACGCGGATACCTGCGTCCCGCGCCGCATCAGTGGCACGCTCCCACTCTTCGCAGATTTCCGGCAGATAGCCGTCCCCGCGCGAACTTGATTCATCCACTTGACCAGGGCCCGGACGATTTCCGTACCAGCCAACCGCGCTTGCACACACCAAGACGCGCGGCTTGTGCTTGAGGCCAGCCAAAGTGCGCGCCAGTTGCGTGGTCGGATTGACCCGGCTATCGCGGATTTCTTGCTTGCGCGCAGCGCTCCAACGCTCGTCGGCGATGCCCGCCCCAGCAAGGTGCACCACGGCATCAAGACCTTCAAGCCGCGCCGCATCAAACGTGCCTGCATGCTGATCCCATGCCACATCGCCACGCGCATGATCGGCTGTACCGCGCACAATGCGCCGAACATCATGACCGCCAGTCGAGAGGAATGGCAGCAACGAACCGCCAACCATTCCGTTGGTACCACTCACCGCAACGCGCAGATGCTCGCCCGGGAAGGTTGAATGGTGGTGCAGATCATGGCGAGTCCGCGCATGTCGCCACGTGAACATTCGCTCCAGGTCACCTGCCACCGTGGAGCCACCAAAGGTACGACCGATGATCCCGCCCGGAAGTGCGTATTCGATCCGGTCTTCCAACATGCTGGAGACATCACCATTGGGCAAGAACGAATGCCGATGATTCCACGAACTGAACGGACCGGATTCCTGCGTATCGCAGAAGGAGGCCCCAGGCTTGACGTCGTGATGACGCGCCACCCACACCAAGGGCACTCCGAACTTCTTCATCCGAAATCGAGCCACCGCTCCGTCCACCATGGCCGCCGGACGCTCCAGGATCTCAACATCCTCCCACGGCGGGATGAGGCGGTCGATCGCTCCGGACCGGAAGTGCCATGCGGCTAGTTCGGTGGCGGAAGCAGGCATGAGACTTGATCGAACAAACACGGCCATGTGTGTGGTCTACCTTGCAAAGAGCGGGCGCGCGCGGGACAGTTCCCGCACTTCGCGGCGTATTCGCACAGGTGAATTTCTAGATTCGTACACGCGGACGAAAGTCACCATACGCCGTTCCGGAGGCATTGACTACGATAAAGCAAGTTATGAATGAAACCACACCCGCCAAGCCTTCCGGAACTCGAATCGGCACCGTATTACTCCGATTGATCGTCCCCCTTTGGATCCTCCTCGGCGCGTCGTTCAAGCTCTGGGAGCGCAACCCGCAGTTGTTGCCAAAGCCGGTCACGGATGTCACGGACTTTTTGTTCGTTCGTGGACTTGGCATGAACCGCGAGGATTACCTTGGGCCAGCCATGCGCTTCATGATCGCTTTCGAGATCATGGCAGCGCTCCTCATGGTGGTCGGCCCCGTGCAAGCGGCGCGAAGCCTCGCCATCTCACTCCTGACGCTGTTCTGTGTCATCCTCGGATTACTGATCGCCTCCGGCGCCGCGAGCTGCGGATGCTTCGGCGCAAGCGGACCATCGCCCGAATGGATGCTTGCCATCGACCTCACGTTGCTGATTGGCGTGTGCGTCCTGCGACCGCGCGGTCGTCGCTTGCCGCCCGCGGAACTTGGGCGCAAAGTTGGCTCGGTCATGTTTGTCCCCGCACTGCTTGGCATCGGAATTGCCTTCGGCGTGCCGGATCGCGCCGTAGTCACGCTTGAAGTTGTTGACACTGCCACCCCCGTGGTCACCACCAACCCCGTGGTCACCACCACCCCTGTGGTCACCGCCACAACAGCCTGGCCACCGATGCCGGCAACCGCCAAGCCGTGGTACGCGCCCGAGTTTGAATCATGGAAGGGTCAGCGACTGGATGCCCAAGAACTGATGCTCTTGGTGCAGCGACCGCTGCCTGCCAACTTGAATGTCGGCCGACATCACATCGTCTTCATGCGCGATGACTGCGATCACTGCCACGAGCTCTTGAACAGCTACTTCAGTGGCCCATTGCCCACACCAACCACCAGTATTTCTATCCCTGATGCCACGGGCGAGCTGTTGGAAAACCCCTGCTCTGAGTGCGGCAAAGCAACATTACCCAAGGGCATTAACTACGTACTGAGCACGCCGGTACTCCTCACCGTCGAGGACGGCGTGGTGATCGGCGTCTGCACGAATAGCGAAGACGCCACGTTGGTGCGCGCCGCGCTGAACGCGAAAGGCAAAGTGAATCCATGAATGGACTGCTTCGTCGCATTGCTATCCCCGCCCTACTCCTCACCTGCGTTGTCATTGAGTGGTCACGTGGCGGCGACTCGCTTCCAAACTGGCTCGCGAACCTCTCAGTAAAGACTGGAGCGGGTTCGGACAAGGTGCTGCGCATTCTGATTGCTGTTGAGTTGTGCGGCGCCATGTTTGCGTTTCTGTCTTCTGGATTGTCACGCCGCGTTGCTTGGCTGACCGGCATCGCATTTGCGTTTAGTGGTCTGGCGGAACTCTCCGCCATCATCAATGCGCCCGGCGATGCAGCGGTTCCGGCCAGTATGTGGATCGCGCCGCTCGTCGGTCTGGCCATCGGCGCTGGCACGCTTGCATTACTGATGCGGCCCAATCCAACGCCCGCCCCACGCGGACGTATTTCAGCGCTGAAGGTCATTGGAGCTGTGGCCGTTGCCGCGTTTGCATTTGGACTCGCCGGGCGCCTTGACTTGGCTCCGCGCACCAACTCCCGGTTTAGTAGTAGCGGCGCAGAAATGGTGGTACTCAATCCCTCCGAATGGGTTGGCATGACCATGGCCGAGGCAGGCGTCGCTCGACATGTTCCAAGCCTGACGCCCCTGACGCTGGAGGGAACCAAGTGGGTGGTGTTCTATTCCCCTACCTGCGGCCGTTGTCACGAAGTCTTTCGAACGTACTTTTCTGGTCCGCAAGACGGCAACGTCATTGCCGTCCTGGTGCCACATGGCCCCGGCGTCCAAGTATTGCCAAGCGACCAGCCCGCCGACGTGGAATGCACCGGCTGCGAACGGGTTTCGCTGCCGGACACCAAGCAGTGGATCATCACCCCGCCCACCATCGTCAAGGTGGAGAACGGGCGAGTGACCTGTGTCACCAGTACTGATTACGACCGCTGCCGAACGCCGGCAGACGTCAAACAGTAGCTGGGCGAACTCGCACGGAGTGAGCGCACACGGACAGTTCGCTGCCGCCACTCATCGGGAATCGGCGCGGCTCGGTTGAGCCATCAACGATCGCCTCAGCGGCGGACCACCGCGTGGCGTCATCCATTCGATCTTCGGCAAGCATCCAGACTGCAGTTGCTGCAAGCGCTTCGGGTGCATTTTGGAACGCACTGCGCGCAATGGATCCATCAGGACCGCGCATGGCGGATACATGCGATTCAAGCAACACGTTTCCCAGCCGTGCAAGTTCACCGGTCCGCGCAGCACGTCGCGTGGCACCCGTAGCCACTGATTCCAATGCCGGAATCACTACGTGCCGAACGATTCCACGCGGAGTGTCTCGCCGATCGTTGGTGGGATCTTCACGCCATTGCACGGCGAGATCAACACATGCAGCACGCAATGATTCGCGCGACATGCGTAAACACGGACGCACCAACAAAAGGTGCTGCGCACCAGGCGTTTCACAGGGAATGGGGCGTCGTCCGGGCATACCGCCCATACCGCCAAGACCAGCGCCGCGCGCTAATGCAATCAGCATGGTTTCCAGTTGATCATCGGCGTGATGCGCGGCAAGAATGCTGGCGGCCCCACACTCAAGCGCCATGGATGCCAGCGCTTCGTACCGGGCAGTCCGCGCCCGATCGGCCAGTCCAGAACCCGCGCTGAGATCAAGACGTCGAGTCAGTACACGAACACCAAGGCGCGCACCCAGAATTGCAACGCACTGGCAATCAAGTGCTGATTCGCTGCGAATACCGTGATCGACCGTGCCCACCGCCAGTTCAATACGCCCGTGCGCCGCCAGTCCCGCGCACAACGCCATGAGCGCGGTTGAATCCGCACCGCCGCTGGCCGCCACCATGACGCGCGCACCTTCCGGCACACCAGAACGGGTCAATCCGCGAGCGACTTCCGCCGCCAACGGATGGCGA
>DBCE01000193.1:2019-4835 GCA_002292895.1 Phycisphaerales bacterium UBA966 | reverse complement strand
GGCGGCGATTGACGAGCAGATCGACGAGCGACTTGGCAAGCGTCGTGCTGTTGACGAGCGCGTTGCCGCATCGCGCGCCTGTGCGATCGGTAAGGAACCAGCGGGCGGCACGGCGGTCATTGAGAGCGTTGACGGTGGTGCGGCGATGCGCGGCGAGCAGGGCTCGGGCGGTACCGAAGGTGCACGCCCGGCAAGTTCAGTGGTTGCCGTGGATCGCATTCCCGATCCGCCGTTCTGGGGCGCACGCGTGGTGGAGCATGTTGATCTTGACGAGTTGTTCCCATTCATCAATCAGACTGCATTGTTCCGCGGTCAGTGGGGATTCAAGCAAGGCGATCTTGACGCCAAGGCGTACGAAGCACTCCTAGATAACGAGGCTCGACCAGCACTGGCGCGCATGCAGAAGCAAGCCAAGGATGACGGCGACGCGTTCTTGCAACCCAAGGTTGTGTACGGCTGGTACCCGTGTGCAACGGAAGGTGATGCGTTGGTGATTTACGACCCGACTGATCCGGGCCGTGAACTCGAGCGATTTGATTTCCCGCGTCAGAAGTCTGGCCGGCAACTTTCCATCAGCGATTTCTTCCGTTCGGCTGCTTCAGGCGAACGTGACGTGGTGGGTCTCACGTGCGTCACCATGGGGCCGATGGCCAGCGTGCGCGCGAAGAAGTTGTTTGACAGCAACGCGTATACGGAATACCTCTATACGCATGGATTCGGCGTGGAATGTGCGGAAGCACTTGCTGAACTGTGGCACAAGCGCATGCGCGCGGAGTTGGGCATTGGTCATGACGACAGTCCAAAGATCCGCGAACTCTTCCAGCAGAAGTATCGAGGGTGCCGCTATAGCTTTGGCTATCCGGCATGCCCAGACATGTCTGATCAAGAGAAGATGTGGCGTTTGCTCCGGCCGGAGCGGATCGGTTGCCATCTGACTGAGAATTTCCAGATTGATCCTGAGCAGTCCACCAGCGCGATCATCGTGCACCACCCCGGTGCTGGCTACTTCTCCGTGTAGATAGGTGCCTTTCAGCACGGTCCATTGTTTCGCGGAGCGCCTGCAAGCGGCCGACAGTCACAACGCCTGCGCGCAGAATCGGCCCATTTGACCTTAGGTGCTCCGTAGCAGCGCGCTAATTTTTTGATAGCCACTTTGCGCCGGGTTCGGTTTCGGACATACTTCTCGCCCATGGACCTGTTGGATCCGGTCATCATCTGGCTTCCCTTTGCGCATGAACCCGATGCGCCGCGTGCGCATGTGCGCGAACTCGGTCGCCAAGCGAGTCGTGCTGCATTCGGCGTCGCAGTGGCCGCGTGGAAGAGTGCGCACGGGCCAAGCGCGTGGCATGGCGCCGCCCTTGAGCATGATGCACAAGGTGCGCCGCGTATCGCTGGCCACCGCGCGGCGCCGTTCGTATCAATTGCGCATACACGTGGTCTTGCCGGATGTGCCATCGCCGCACCTGGCGCGCCGAGCATTGGTATTGATGCTGAGCCGATTCATGCTTCCGGTATCCCTGCGTTGCGATCGCTTGCAGAAGAGACCGGCGAAGCACGGCTTCCATGGAATGATGATGCGTGGCCACTCCGCCTGTGGTGTGCAAAGGAGTCCGTGGTCAAGGCAGAGCGGATCGGCGCCGATGCACTCGGTCGTTCACTCCGAATTGAACATGTCGGTGCGTTGAGCGATGATGGCAAGCAGAACGTAGTGGTTCGATCTCATCGCGACCGCGTGTTTGCGGTGGTGACCGCGGTGGTCGGCGATCACGTTCGCGCGTGGACGGCGTGAGTGCTTGCTACGTGTGGCGCGAATGGAATCTGTGCCTACTCTTCGGCAACCGGCGGTTCGTTCTTTGATGGCGGTCTGACAAACTGCATCAGCGCCACGCTTCCCAGGATGAGCGGTGCGGCCAAGCCGGTGCGCGCAGGAATTGCTTCGCCGGCGAGGATTGTTCCCAAGCACAGTGCCACCAGCGGATTCACATAGGCGTAGGTTGCCACCGCTGCCGCGTTGACGTTACTCAGTAGCCACACATAGGCGCTGAAGCCGACCAATGATCCGAATGCCACCAAGTATGCGATCGCCCACAATGAGCTTGGAGTGACTGCTTCCCACGCCGGCCACGCTTGGCGTTCGAAGATGGTGCTGGCAAGCAGTGCTGCCGCGCCGCCGCCGAGCATCTGCATGACGCTGGCAGCCCACAGCGAGTCCGGACGTGCCGAATGCTTGGCGACCATGGTTCCGCATGCCCATGCGAGGGTGCTTGCTGCAGCCAGTAATACGCCAGCAGTACTCAGTTCACTGGCACCGCCGCTCCAGCTTGGACCGCCGAGTACGGTCACTCCGGCAACGCCGCAAATCAGTCCCAAGATGATCGACCAACTTGGTGCGCCCGCGCGCGAAATGATTCGGTCGAGCGAGACGATCCATACGCTGGTCAATGCCACAATCAATGCCGCAACGCCGGACGGAATGCGCTGCACACCCATGGAAACCATGACGTTCGCCATGGCAAAGAGCAGAATTCCTGCGCCGGTGCAATTGCGCCACCAGCGCCAGTTGGCAAAATCCTTGAGATGCAACTTCTTGCACGCAAAGAGAATCGCCGCCATCGCAAGCCCGGCGATGATGAATCGGATGCCACTCAGGAGCGCGGGTGGAAAGCTTGCCATGGCAAACTTGCTGCCAAGGTAAGTGGAACCCCAGAAGATATACAGCGCAACGAACGCCACCACCGTGGTGCTGCGCGAACGTGCAGGCACTTCGCCAACAGGATCGGTACTCACGGAGCTTCAGTCTGCCACGACGCCGGGTC
>DBCE01000193.1:0-1929 GCA_002292895.1 Phycisphaerales bacterium UBA966 | reverse complement strand
GCCTTCCAAGAATCGGGAATGGCCATCCAGCGAACTTCAATATCGCCATCGCCGCGGAGTTGGTTGACCTCGGCCATCGAGTACAAGTGTCGGAGCGCAATGGTGGTTGACGCACGCACGGCCACCTCAAGTGCGCGTGAGATCACGCTCGGCCACGTTGGTTGCACCGTGACGGGTTGCGCAGCGGCATAGTTGTTCAGAATGACCCAGTAACGAATCTTTGGGATCGCCTCGCCCGCATAGACGCGCTTCCATGTGGCACCGAAGGTTTCGTTGCGCTTGAATGCGCCGCCGTAGATGATGTTGCTGGTCACTGCACCATCGACATAAAGCGATCCATCGATCTCTCGGGGTGGGAATGCACCGGGAATTCCCGAGGAAGCCAGCAGAATGTTCTGCAGTCGACGGATGTTGCCGTCCTCAGTGGCCTGCTTCGCCGCAAAGCTCCAATTGAACGGCTGCGCGCTGCCGTCGTCCATATTGGTGGTCTGAATGACCACAATGCGGCCGGTTTCAAATTCCTTGGCAATGCGCTTGGCGAAGTCCATGTCAATGAACTTATCCACTTCGCGCTCAAGCCCAGGCACTTCGGCAAAGCTGGCGTTGTCTGGCAGGAAGAACAGCGGGCC
The DNA here is from genome assembly GCA_002292895.1 of Phycisphaerales bacterium UBA966. Classification (GTDB taxonomy): domain Bacteria; phylum Planctomycetota; class Phycisphaerae; order Phycisphaerales; family SM1A02; genus UBA966. The sequence goes on along the minus strand of DBCE01000193.1, from coordinate 1,300 downwards.
GCGTGACTTCACCCAGTCTGGCTTTGGATTGCGGTACAGATCATCGATCGCCTTCAAGTCCTTTGCAGTGCCGAGGTATGCAAACGGCGCGATCAAGGCGCCGGTACTCACGCCGGATACCACTTGAAATTTCGGAAGCGCGTTGGGGCCAGCGGGTAGCCCGCTCCAGCCAATCAATACGCCCGTTCCAAAGGCGCCCCAGTCGCCGCCGCCGGAGACCACCAAGACGTCAACACTTGCTTGTGGCTCCGTGGCACGGCGCTCATGCACGCTCTTGACCAGGAATTCCATCCACTGACGATTGCCTTCATTGAATCGCTTCTTGATTTCCGCGCGCTCGGCGAGCAGTTCGGATTCTGGCTGCACGGGTCGACGCTGCACACACGCTGGAAGCGCCACGGCGCTGACGGTGATGGCGATGCAAGCGATAGCGATGTTGGCAAGAGTGCGCATAGGGGCAAGATTCTATAGATTTCGCTGCGGTTCGTGCAGGTTGCGAGCGTTCAGAATCGAATATCCCAAGCGAGAATCGGGCCCCACAGGATGAGGTCGGTCGTGACCCTGTTCGTGCTGTCGGCGGCGTAATCGTCAGCAATGGCCCGGATGCCGATCGAGAGCGTGCACGGGTGCTCAAAGCAACGGAAGTCAAATCCAAAGAGCGCGGTGACCTGCCACGTCAGTTGTGAGGAGAGTGTGAATCCTCCAGCATCTCCGGCGAGTGAGAATCGTCCGTTCTCGCCAAACGGCGTTTCCCACATGCCACCGAAGATTGGATCCGCCCATACGGATGACGCGGAGTCATTGAATGGAACGTCCGAAGCGGTGACCTGGGTGTTGGCCCAGAAGATGCGCGCGCCGGTATATGGAGCAAGTGTTGGGCCGCGTCGTCCGCGGCTGTCCACTGATGGCTCAAGGAGGTTGTAAGCAATGCACGCATCAGAGATCATCAGACTCATGGTGGTGCTGAAGCGCGCGCCGGATGGAGTGGTGACTTTGTCGAAGCCAAGTCTGATCCAAGTGATGTCGGTGAACGCCTCGAACCGGTCATAGGCCAGTGTCACGCGCCCCGAGAGTCCGATCACGGAGTCGGTGTTCTGCAGGATGTCGATAAAGCTCTCCTCGACGTTCGCCGTGCGGTCGCCGACACCCACGCTGCCAGAGACGGAAGGCATCCAAATCTGCGGACGGAAGTCCAGTGAGAATCCGTGTGGGTCGATGAGCGGGAATTCGGGCGGGTTGGAGTCGGTGACGGGGGCAGTGGCGGCCTCCAGAGAATTGGCCGGCGCGCCCTCGGCCGACG
>DBCE01000005.1:2854-7276 GCA_002292895.1 Phycisphaerales bacterium UBA966 | reverse complement strand
AGCCACCGATCTCGCGCCCGGTGAGCGGAATCCACTTGGTTCCAGCGGCGCCCTTCCCGACCCCGCCACCGATCGCTTCGCCGCCCAGCGTAGAAGCCAGCGAGAGCAACGCCTCTGTTGCCAACGTTGGATGCACCTGCGCAACGTCCGCAAGCGTGACACGCGGCAGTCGCCACGCGATCACCTGGCTAGTGGCGGTGACCGTGCATGCATAGTGAGCCAAGCCTGCAGCAGCCTCCTCACCACAGTGCAGCGCACGCAGCGGCGCCTGGCGGCCCGTGGGTGTAGTGAGTACCGCGGTGCCGCTTTCAATCAGATAGAGGTATTCCGCAGACTGCCCCGCTGCACAGAGAACCGCGCCGGGCGCCCATTCCACGCGCTCCATCGATCCAACCAGCCGCGCCAATGCAAGGCGATCAAAGCCCGCGACGAGCGGATCACGCGTCAGTACATCCATCGAAACTGAAGGAATCGAGTGTGTCACCGGTGGTCACCGAAATATTTTTCACTGCGGTAACGCAGCCACAGGCGCAATACCTGCGGCACCTTCTTCCGCTCTTCAGGCGTGAGCGTTTCGTACAACTCCATCGCCTTCTGCCGCTCACCACGACACGCGCTGTTCTGATGCGCGTCCCACAACACACGCGCCGCACGAATGCGCCGACTGACTTCTTTCACAAGTGCCGCGCCAGTCAACGGCGCGGCACTGGTCTTTTTCTTTGCGGGGCTCAGGGCAGCTTCTTCCAGTGGTCAACAAATGCGCCCTTGCGCGTCGCGACGATATTGCCGTCAGCTCCAAATACCATTGTTGGTTCGCCGTGCAGTGGCATCTTGATCGTTGCGCTGCCATCCTTGATCACGACAGGCGACTTCACAAGCGCAGGCTTGACGTCGTACATCATCGGGCTACCAGCCATGTTCTCTGCGTAGAAGATATTGTCCTCGGAGTATTCGCTCTCACTGAAGGTGTATTTGGCAATCAAGGAGATCGAAGAGCCCTTGCCTGCATCCGCCCAATAGACATTGAAATTTCGTCGATCCTTCGTGTAGGTCAACATCCCAACGATTTCTGGCTCGCGCACCTTCGTGCCATCCGGAAGTTCGCGGTAGTCCAAGACATAGTTGCCTTCGATGGACATGGCGGGCTTCATCGCAAATCCAACGGACAACCCAGTAACGACGAGGCATGCAAACAACGCAATCGGCTTGGCGAGATTCATTTGAATCTTTCTGTTGAGAGGCGAGGTTTCACGCATCACGGAACTAACCCAAGGCTAACACACAGCGATAGACTCGGGCCGTGAACGCACGCAAGACCATCGCGGCCATCGCCCTGTTGCTCACCGGATGCCGTTCTGATGGCACTGCAACCAACGCGCCGGCCATCCAAACGCCAGCCATCCACACGCCATTAATCCACACGCCAGCAATCGTTGTCCTGGGCATCGCCCAAGATGGCGGCGCACCGCAGGCTGGTCGCTTTGATGACCCGCGCTGGGACAACCCCTCGCAAGCGCGTATGGTGGCATGCCTCGGCATCATCGACCCGCGCAGCGGCAAGCGTTGGATGATCGACGCGACACCTGATTTTCGACGCCAACTCACTGACCTCGCGCGCGCGTCCGCGGGTCCGGCGCGTCCTGCACTCGATGGCATCTTTCTCACGCACGCGCACATCGGTCACTACACCGGGCTCATGTTTCTTGGCCACGAATCGATGGGCACCCTGAACGTGCCGGTGTGGGTCATGCCGCGTATGGATGCATTTCTCCGCGCCAACGGACCGTGGGATCAACTGGTGCGCTACGGGAACATTGAACTGCGACCGTTGGCCGCCGGCACCAAAGTGGAACTCGGCGGCGGCCTCTCCGTGACGCCGATCGTGGTGCCGCACCGACAGGAATATTCCGAGGTGGTCGGCTTCCGTATCAGCGGTCCAACGCGCAGCGCCTTGTACATCCCGGACATCGATTCATGGGACGAATGGGATGCCGCCGGCACGCGCATCGAAGACGTATTGCAAACGGTAGACGCTGCGTACCTCGACGGAACATTTTTCGCCAACGGGGAAATCCCTGGTCGAGATATGACTGGTTTCCCGCATCCGTTCATCACCAAGAGCATGGAACGATTTGCAAAGCTCCCGCCCGAAGAGCGAGCCAAGGTGCACTTCATCCACCTGAACCACACCAATCCGGCGCTGGTGCCGGGCTCGGACGCACAGCGCCAAGTGGAAGCCGCGGGCATGCACCTCGCGGAGCAAGGCGAGCGTTCCCCGTTGTAACTGCGCGCGCCGCCGCTGATCCGCAGCATTTCGTATCCTGCTCCCCGCCATGGACGGCAAACACACCAGCTTCGACCTTCTGTACAACCCGCGCCTCAACAAGGGCACCGCCTTCAGCGAAGAGGAACGCAAGCGCCTCGGCCTGATCGGCCTGATCCCCGATGGAGTGGAAGATTCCGAGACGCAATTGCAGCGTCAGCGCATTCAGCTTGAACAGAAGCCCACCGCGCTCGACAAGTATGTCTATCTCTCGGAACTGCAAGATCGCAACGAGCGGCTCTACTACCAGCTGCTCACCAGCGACCCCGCCGAATTCATGCCGCTGGTCTACACGCCCACCGTGGGCGAGGCGTGCCAGAAATTCGGGCACATCATGCGCCGCCCCAAGGGTCTGTACGTCAGCCTGAAACGTAAGGGCCACATCAAAGACGTGCTGCGCAACTGGCCCGTTGAAGATGTTCGCTTCATCGTTGTCACTGACGGTGAGCGCATTCTTGGTCTTGGTGATCTTGGCGTCTGCGGCATGGGCATTCCAATCGGCAAACTTGCGCTGTACACCGCATGCGCGGGCGTTCCGCCGGAACACACGCTGCCAGTGATGCTTGATGTTGGCACCAACAACGAAGCGTTCCTTGAAGATCCGCTCTACCCCGGCCTGCGCATGAAGCGGATCGAAGGCGCGGCGTACGACGAGTTCCTTGACGAATTCGTGCAGGCCGTGCAGGAAGTCTTCCCGCGCTGCTGTATTCAGTTTGAAGACTTCACCAATCGCACCGCCATGCCGCTTCTTGCGCGTTACCGCGACCAAGTCTGCTGCTTCAACGATGACATTCAAGGAACCGCCTCCGTTGCGGTGGCTGGTCTCTTTGGCGCCAACCGCATCCTGGGCAAACAACTCCGCGATCACACCTATCTCTTCTTCGGCGCGGGTAGTGCGGCGGTAGGTATTGCCGACCTCATCTGCCAACAAATGGTGCGCGAAGGGATGCCGAGCGACCAAGCGCACCGCCACTGCTGGCTGGTCAACAGCCGCGGTCTTGTCACTGCAGACACCACGGGTTTGAGCGAATTCCAGCTGCCGTTCGCACATCCGCACAGCGCCATCAAGGACCTTGCGGAGATTGTGGAAGCAGTGAAGCCGAGCGTCCTTGTTGGCGTGAGCACCATTCCGCACAGTTTCAATCGCAAGGTGATTGAAGCGATGGCGCGCATCAACGAGCGACCGGTGATCTTCCCGTACTCAAACCCAACATCCAAGAGCGAGTGCACCGCGCACGAGGCGATCGAGTGGTCGCAAGGTCGCGCCATCTTTGCTTCCGGCAGTCCGTTCCCGCCGCTTCACTACAAGGACCGACTCTTTGTGCCCGGCCAAGGGAACAACGTGTACATCTATCCGGCCATTGGCCTCGCGGTGTTCGCCACTGAAGCAAGCCGGGTGACGGACGAGATGTTCCTGAAAGCAGCCGAGAGTCTTGCAGCGCAAGTCACTGACCAAGACCTGGCCGTCAACTTGATCTATCCGCCGATGGCAAACATCCATGACGCCAGCGTTGAGGTTGCAGTGCACGTCGCCGAACTCATCTTCGACCGCGGCCTCGCCCGCGTTCCGCGCCCTGCCAACATCGCAGAATTTGTACGCAGCAAGGTGTATTCGCCGGAGTATTGCTGACAGGAATCGGGTGCCGATCGACTCACAATTTCCGTGCTAGATGCTGCTGCAGATTTCGCAGTTTCCATACCACCTGCGGATGCGTCTCGAACCGCCGCGCATCGTCTGGATGATCTGGAAAGACTAACGACGCATCAATATCAGCCTTCTGCGCCCGCCGAATGAACTCCGCCTCTGCGGGCATCAGTGTCACCAACGACTCCACGACGCTCCACGCCTGCGCCAAGAGCACCGCAGGATCCGGTCGATCCCCGGCAGCGAGCATCGGATGTAATTGTGATTCAATCGCATCGGACGTCAGCCGTCGTTCGAGCCGTGTGCGGTCATAGGTCTCGAGCGAATGATCGAGAATGAAGGACAGCGCCACGAGCCACCGATGAAGCGCAGGTGACTCCGAGAGCCCTGCTGCAATCAACGGCAACCGCGATACATCCCACGCATCACGCGGCGCTGTTCGATCGAGGAACGC
>DBCE01000005.1:0-2801 GCA_002292895.1 Phycisphaerales bacterium UBA966 | reverse complement strand
AGCCCTTCCGGCTGCCATAGTTCCATCACTCGAAGTCCGGCGAGCGGTGTTCGCCACTGGTAGTTAATGTCCAATTCAACTCGATCGTCCGGTCCAAGAACAGAGCGATACGTCGCATAGAGCTTGCGACCGGCCGCCGCGTCTGCCGAGTGCCGCACCTGATATCCAAGGCGACGCAGAATGTCGCCAAGCGATTGCTCTATCGCGGGGCGCGCGCGAAGCATCCCCTCTCGGTCCGCACATCCGACGAAGTTGTAATCAAGATCCACTGACATGCGCGTCGGCGCCCCGAAACCCAAGTTAATCGCAGTGCCTCCCTTCAGCGCGAGCGCCTCACTAAATGCAGGATGTCGACCAACTTCGGACGCAATCTCGCCAAGACGCGTGACCTTCTCCAGCGTGGTCACTGCATATCCAGTCTCTGCCGCCCGCCGCTCTAGGAATTCAAGACTCACCGACATCGGGATCTCCCTTCCCAATGTCCTGTGGAAGGACAAGGTTCCACCGAGCGATGAAGGTGCCACCACGAGTCGCTCGAACGAGATACTGAGGGGCGTTCGGGCGGTGCTGCTCGAACCGAAGCAGGTCGGCTTCGCTGACAGCGAATGACTGAGCATTCACTTCAAGAAACCATCCAACCGCAGCCCACAGCCGACGGATCGCGTACAGCTCCAGCAACTTCGCCAGCAGATCGATATCAAGCGTTGCGAATCCCGCTGCCGAGGCAACAAGCTCCGACACGCCGCCTACAAGACTCGGCTGCCGAAACCCTTCGATCAGCGTGCGCTCTGGTCCCGTCGCGCGCACTATCGATCCACGACGTTCAACTCGTCGCGTGCCAAGCTCGGTCATCGCACACCGCGCAAGGGCCGTGGGATGTGGAACAGCACGGATCGAGGAACCATCAAACTCCCACTCCATGCGAGCACCACTGCAATAAAGCGTGCATGTCGACCACGCAGAATGCGCCGCCCCCAGCAATTCGAGCGCGCTGTGATGCGAGAAGATTGCATCTGGACGGGCAGCAAGTGCCACAAGGAACGGATCGACGTGGGTTGTTAGCGCCGACCGCCCGGGCGGGGTCACCACATATATCCCGCGCGATATTGATCGAATGCGTCCCGTGCGCGTGGCGTAACTGAGCCTGGCCGTCACCGCGGCAGGGCTCAGCCGTTGCCCCGCGAATGACGAGACCTCATCCAATGTGAACACCGGATGGTCAGCAAAGAACGCTCCCAATTTTACTTGATGTTTATTATCCATCTATGGTGATTTTATACCGCTTTAAACGAAAAACGTCAAGTCGAAAGTCCGCGATTTAACGTTTTTTTATTATAACTGCCAATATTCACTACTCATGGCTCAGTTCCCCCACGCCCCCAGCAATACCCCCACATCCGCCCCGTCCGTGTGGTTGTCGCCAGTCAGGTCAAACGCCGCGCCGGTCTGCCCCCAGGCGCCGAGCAAGAGACCAAGGTCCGGGCCGTTCACCTGGCCATCGCAATTCAGGTCTGCCACGCCGCACATCCGTTCGGTGCGCTCTGCGCCCATGTGCGCGTCGAGTTGATCCACATAAAACGGAACGAACGAGTCGCCCGACCAACCGAATCCAAGCGGCCATGAATCTTCCGGATCGAACACGCCGTTCGTGTCGTTGGTGGTGAAGTGAATTCCCACCAATGCCAACCGGCCGCGCAACACCGCAAAGCTTGGACCGCCGCTGTCGCCACCAATCAGGTGACAGTCGCCCGCGCCGGTGCCGGTTCCTTCCTCTACGTGAAACCACCAGCGCATGGTGCGCGTGCAGCCAATTTCAAAGTCATCGACCACCGCGCTGATCATCCCCGTCCCTACGCGATCGGGCGCGCCGTACGCCATGATGTGCAGATCCATGTACGAAGCATCCGCGCCGAGCATCAACACGGGATACGTTGCAACATGATGCGCCGGGTCAAGCGGCGCGGTGAGTTTCCCAAGCCACAGGTCGGAAGACAGGCCGCCATAGGTCGTGTCGTACGCATCAGCGGCCACCGTGTATGCGTGCGTCAGGCCGCCAAGATTGTTGTCCTCATGAAAGGTAATCGTGTCGCCCGCGCTTGGGTGATAATGGTTGGCACTTACAAAGTGAGTCGGGGAGATCATGGTCACCCACGTCCCGTTTGAGGAACGCCCAACGCCAGACCAATCAAGCCCCTCGCCAACAAACGCCTTGTCCACACCAGCGTAGAAGCGGTCATGCGTTGCGCTCATGGCGTGGTCGCCGTTCACGCCTTGCAGGAACATGTCCGCGCACGCCACGCCAACACCCGCGCAACAGAGCGCAGCGAACGCCAGAAGTTGAGTGCGGAGGATGCCCATTGCGATGACTACGAATCCCGAACCGTAAAGTTCGAGTTTAGGACGCATCCATGGCGTTGCAAGGCGAAGCGCGGGGAATCAGGGTGATCAGAGGCCGCAATGGGGCGAAGACCGCCCCCGCTCCCCCGCGCGCGATCTCCTATGCTGACCGCACTTCACACCTGCGCCACCACCCGGGCGCATCGGAGACCCCAAAATGAAACTCACCAGCATCGAGTCCATCGCGCGTGCACTGAACGGCGCTGGCGTTCCATTTCTGGTGGTCGGAGGTCTTGCCGTGGTGGCGCACGGCTATGGGCGGCAGACGCAAGACTTGGCCGATATCGCCGAACTACGCCAACTCCACGCGGACTTGCCATGACAGCTCCCGAACCCACCGACTGGAGTTTGGCCACCTTCGAAGGAATCCGTCGCGCGCAACACGAGGCATTTCGAGCGCTCTC
>DBCE01000047.1 GCA_002292895.1 Phycisphaerales bacterium UBA966 | reverse complement strand
CGATCTGTGCGTCAACGGCGGCGCGGGCGGCGGTGTCTTGCAGGGCGCCGATCTGCGTTTGTAGCCGCGCGGACAGGCGAGTGGCGGACTGATTGAGCGACTGCTTGGCGGTGGCTTCAAGCGCGGTGGTATCTATGGCGCGCTGCAGTTCGGTGGCTTTGGTGGCCGCGGTGGTGAGGCCGGCGAGTTTGCCAGCGTCGGCGGTGGCTTCGCGGTCAAGCGCTTCGAGCGATGTCTGCAGTCGTGCGGCGTTGGCGCGCTGTTCCACGTGGGTGCGCGTGGTGGCGATCAGGGTTCGTAGTTCAGCGGCTTGGCGCGTCAGGTCGGCGGTGGGGACGAGCGTGAGTGTGGCGATGGAGGCTTCGGCCGCGGTAACGGTGCTGGTAGCGCGGTCGGCTTCGGCGGCGGTGTCGGCGGCAAGCGCGGTGGTGGCGGCGGTGAGTTGGTTGCTCAGGTTGGTGGCAAGGGTTTGTTGTGCCTGGAGCGCAAGTCCGGCCTGAAGGCGTTGTTCCAAGTCTGCAATTCGTTGCGCGACCGCGGTGCGCTGCTCGGGCGCGATGGCTGGGTCGGACTGCGTGAAGAGGGCGCGGATAGCAGTCATGGCGGACTGCATGTCGGACCAGCGGGACGCGGCGGCATCCGCTTCAGCGCGGGCCAAGCTTGGCTCTAAGAGCGGGATGACATTCACGCCTTGGAAGAAGGCGTCGCGCTGCAGGGTGCGGTCTTGGACTTGGGGATCCATGCCCAGCTCACATCCGGCCTTGCGGGCGGTGAGCATGGTCATGTTGATGGTCTGCATGGACGTCGCCAGTTGCTCCGGGTTGCGAGCGGCGAGGGCGGCATCGAAGTCTGCCATGGCGGTGGCGAGTTGCGCCGTGAACTGCTCGCGGGCGCGGGCTTGGAGTTCAGCTTCGGTTTCCTGGGGAACCACGGGAGCCGGCGGCGCTTCCTGGACGGGCGGCGGGGGTGTCTCGCAGCCGGTGAGGGTGGGGATCGATGCGGCGAGTGCGCCAAGGACGGTCACGGAGAAGCGTCGAGCGAGGGTGTGATTCATGGTTATTTCCAAGGGAAGGATCGGCATTCCGAGGGGTGGATGGGCATAAATCGCGGTCTCCCGAGGGATTCAGCGGCATATTTCCGACTTTTTGGGGACCAAAGGCCGGGCGAGCTCTCGGTCGTCCCCGCCTCAGGCGCATCCGCACTTGGGGGCGTGTGTGCGTTACAGCGGTGACGGAACGCCGGCTTCGGCGCACATCAGGTTGGTGGTGATCTCGCTGGAAAGGAAGATCACCGGGAGGCCGCTGCCTGGGTGCGTGCCGCCGCCGACGAGCCAGAGATTGTCGAAGCCCTGCAGGCGATGCTGCGGACGACGGTGCAGCATCTGGCCAAGGTTGTGCGCGAGATTGAACGTGGCGCCGTGCGCAATGCGTTCGGACTTCCAGTCGGCGGGCGTGACCAGGTGTTCCGCGCGGATGCGGGAGCGGATGTCCGTGATGCCAAAGACGGTTTCCAATTGCTTCAGGGTGTGCTCGCGCAGTTCAGCCTTGGACTGCTCCCAGTCAACTTTGCAGTGACTGGGTTTGTCGTTGGGCGTTGGCACCAACACGTAGAGCGCGGAATGTCCAGCCGGCGCAAGTGTTGGGTCAAGGCGCGAAGGATTGCACACGTACGTAGACGGATCCTGTGAAAGCGTGCCGCGTTCGGCGATGTCCTTCAGGTTCTCAACATACGAACGCGAGGTGTAGATGGTGTGGTGCGGCAGATCCACTTCGCCCTCAATGCCGAGGTACATCATGAAGGTGCTGCAGCTGTAGCGCTTGGAATCAAGCGTGGCATCCTTGAGTGCGCGCGGGCGGAGCGTGTCAGGGATCAGGTTTTTGAGGGCCCACGCGGCATCGGCATTCACCACCACATGATCATGACGGTGCTCGGTGCCGTTGATGACTACGCCGCAGGCTTTGTTGCCTTCAAACAGGATGCGTTCCACTGGTGAGCTGCAGTGAATCTGCGTGCCCATTTCGGTTGCAGCATCAGCCATCGCTTGCGTCAGCGCGTTGCAGCCGCCGATCGGGTGCCAGACGCCGTATTCATATTCAATGAACGGCAGAATGGAGAAGAGCTCTGGGCACTCAAAGGGGCTCATTCCCAGGTACTTACTCTGGAAACTCATGGCGAGCCGTACGCCGTCATGCTTGAAGTAACCCTTCAGGTGGTCGTACAGCGATTGCCACGGACGCAGTGCCGGACCCGCGCGCAACATGTCCGCGCTGAGGAAGTCGGCGAGACCGCGGATCGGGCGGCGAAGGATCGGCGTCATCACTTCAAGCTTGCGGCGATTGTCGCGGATGAAGCGCTCGAACGCGGGGCCGTCGTTTGGCTCAATGGCGGACAACTGCCGCGACATGCGTTCAATATCTTGCGTGGCGTTGATGACCACGGGGTCGCCGGTTGGCTGGCCGATGAGCAGCCGGTACATCGGGTCAAGGCGCTTCAGTTCCGCATAGTCACAGAGACGGCGCCCGGTGGCGGCGAAGATCTCCTCTAACACGTAAGGCATCATGAAGAACGTGGGACCGCAATCAAACCGGTAATCGCCGAGTTCGATCCGGCGGGTTCGTCCGCCGACGGTGGGGTGCGCTTCGTAGACCGTCACGGCAAAGCCCGCGGCTGCTAAGAGCATGGCCGTGGTCAGGCCGCCCGGTCCGGCACCGATGATGGCGGCTGTTGGTGCCGAGCCATCGCGAGTTGCAACTGTAGGCACGGTTGCGGTCGGCGCGGCACCGTTCCCTGCAAGTTTTTGCTGCCAGTGGGCGGAG
>DBCE01000044.1:5780-5914 GCA_002292895.1 Phycisphaerales bacterium UBA966 | reverse complement strand
CCATCAGCCTTGAGGTGTTGAACCAAGGCAGAAACGGTTTGGAAACCACGATGATCGGAGCCGACGGCAACTCGCATGGAGACCAAACTGTACTCCAAGCATGCCGCCCCGCGCGAAGCCCGCCGGCACCCGTA
>DBCE01000044.1:620-5686 GCA_002292895.1 Phycisphaerales bacterium UBA966 | reverse complement strand
GAGCAATTCCCTTAGAGCAATTCCTTGAGCCGACCCGGCAACACGCGCGAAAGCCGCCCCGCCAACGCGTCGTACGCGGGCTGCCCCATACCGATCGGATCATCCAAGTCGCCCGCCGGATCAAGCATCTGCACCTTGTCTTGGTCTGGTTCGCCACCCACCAAGGACCGCGCACTCACCATGTGCGCTCGTGTCATCGTCAACACGACTGACGCCTTGCGAATCATCTCCGGAGTCAATCGCTTGGAATGACCATCAAACGAAATTCCCAATTTCTTCAATGACTCCAGCGTCTCGCCACTCACCGGGCTTCCGTCCCATGCAGCCAGCCCTGCAGACGCAACGAACACCTCGCGCCCACGCCCCGGCACCTTGCCTGACTCAAGGACCATGCGTGCGATCGCTTCGGCCATTGGAGACCGACACGTGTTTCCGGTACATACAAAGAGGACGGTCTGCACGCGCGACATGGTACGGACCGAGGCCGCTCATTTCATCCGGCGTCGTTCGCCGCCAGATTCGCCTGCCCGTGCGGGCGGGACGCCGAATCATCCGGCTCATGCGGATCACCGGTCGGATCGAACGCCGCCTGGCAGAACGCGCATCGATACACCGGAGGCTCCCACGCCGGCCCCTGCTGCTCACGACACTGCGGGCACACGCCGCGCCGCAGGTACGGACGCGTGGTCCGCCGCGACAACTCACCAATGGCATCGCCAAGCAATACCGCCGGAACGAGCAGAAAGATCGACAGCAAGACCATAAAGATCGAAATGAGCGGAAGCGTGAAAGTGCCCACGAAGGCAATCCCAAACGCGCCGAGGTACAGGAAAAACACGGTCATTCCGTAGTGGGCGCGAAGGGCGGCAAAGAACCGCTGGAGCATGCCCAAAGCGTACGCGGTCGCGGCGGTCGCCCGGATCCGGCTACACTGAATTTCCGCAAAAACAGCACACCGGAGCAAAGCACATGTCAGCGCACCTCAAGGTCAACTGTGACCGATCAGCAATTGTCGAAGCACTCTCCTTGGCCTCGGCCGTGGTGCCCACCCGCACCACCACGCCGGTTCTCAGCTGCCTCAAGCTGACGGCAAAGGACGGCGAACTGGTCCTGCGTGCCACCGATGGGCAGATCTCCCTGGCACTGACCGTGCCGAACGTGGAAGTGATCTCCGAAGGCGAAGCCCTGATCCCAGCAGACAAGCTTGGCCAGATCGTCCGCACCTGCGAAGACTCCACCGTCACTCTGGAAATGGACAAGAACGTCGTCACCGTCCGCAGCGAGGGCAGCACGTTCAAGATCTTTGGGTACGACCCCAAGGATTATCCCGTCGCCCGCGAGCCACAAGCCACCGGCGCCTTCCAAGCCACCTCCGAGACCTTGCGCCGCCTCATCGCTCGAACGCTCTTCGCCACCGCTGTCGAGAACGCGCGCTTCGCCATCAACGGTGTGCTCATGGAACGCAAAGGCAAGCGCATTCGACTGGTCGGCACTGACGGCAAGCGCCTCGCAGTGGCCGCAGGCGCATGCACCGGCGAAGGCGACATGACGCTCATCGTTCCGTCGAAGAGCCTGAACATTCTCATGAAGATGCTCAGCGAGCCGGACGCAACGGTCACCATCGGCAAGGCCGACGGGCAAGCCGTGTTCCAAGTGGAAGGCGTGGGTCACTTGGTAACGAGCCTCGTGGAAGGAACATTCCCTCCCTTTGAAGATGTCATTCCGAAGGACCAAGACAAGCGCGTCACCTTCGATGCCGCTGATCTCGCCACCGCCATTCGCCGCGCTGCGCTCCTCACCAATGAGGAATCCAAGGGCGTTCGCTTCACTTTCAAGGGCGACATGCTGGTGGTTTCGAGCCGCGCTCCAGAAATGGGCGAAGCGGAAATCCGCGTACCGATGTCCGGTTATGTTGGCGATGCCATCGAAATCGGCTTCCAGCCAGCGTTTATTGTCGATGCTCTGAAAGTGATCGACGGTCAACAAGTGATGATCGAAATGCGCAGCCCACAGAAGCCTGGCGTGTTCAAGGTCGGCCAGGAATTCACCTACGTGGTGATGCCCGTGAACGTGGTGTAACCAAGCCCCGCCGAGGTTCGCCCGGCGCGCCTGCAATCATCTACCAACGAAACAGGAGCCTCGACCACTACGGTCAAGGCTCCTGTTCTTTCATCACTGCAGCCATGCAATGGCCGCATGTCTCTTCAGAACATTACCGCGCGTACTTCACACTGCAGCCGTACGCCTTGGTGTTGGCAGGCGAAACGGGCTTGCCGTCCTTGAGCGCCTGCACCGTACTGACAACGTAATTCTTGTCGCCTTGATCATCGATCGCGCCCGCGTAGGCAAGCATTCCTGATGCATCAATGACGAAGCAGTGCGGCGTGGTCTTCGCGCCGTACGCGTGACCAACAGCACCATCGCCATCAATCAAAGCAGGTGCGGAAATCTTGTTCTTCGTCAAATAGTCGCCGCTTTCCGCTGGCTTGTTCGCCGTCGAAGCGGTGGAGTTAACGAACAGGAACACCACGTCCGAATTGATTGCCTTGGAGTCACTCATCATCTTGGCAACGGAGCCATCTTCCATCTTGCCCTTGCAGACTGGGCAGCCCGGATTCATCCACTCCATCACAACCACCTTGCCCTTGAAGTCAGACAGACTGACATCTTTGCCTGCGGCATCCTTCAGGGTGAAGGCTGGTGCTGGCGAGCCGACCTTGGCGGCGTCAACCTTCTCTGACTTCTTCGTTTCCTTCTTGGAGTCCTGCGAGGCGTACTGCGATGGGCTGGCGTATGCCACACCAGTGACAACGGCGGCGGCAACTCCGAGGGTAGCGATCATCTTGAGCGGGTTCATCAAATCTCCTGTGAGGCGCCTGGCGCCTAGCTAATGGTGACTGCACGCACGCGCGTGCACTCTGTGGGCTCACTTCGACGGAGGAGCCTGATCCGATGCACCCACCCCGTTAGCGCCAAGCGAAGTGCCTGGGCCAGCCAACGGGTGAGGAATGGTGAGCCAAACGCACGGGTCGGAGGCGGCATTGCCAAAAAGTATCAATCCTGCCACTGCAGGCTGACCGGGGCCCTCGCCCATACTGGTGACCATAAATTCAAGGTTAAATTGTTCTCCGGAGACGGTGCCTTCGATCGCCACTGCGCCCTCGGACATGGCCAACTGCATTCCGGCAACTCCTGCCGGTATGAATCGCACCGAGCCGTTCCCTTGCGTCGAACCCCTGATGGACACCTTGCCGTTCTCCAGACTCGCAAACAGCCGAGCTGATGCCGCGGTTGCCGGAAGCGATCGACCTCCGAACGAGCCGCCGTTCAACTGAACGCCCGAACCCGCCTCAGCCACTGGCGGCCAGTTTCCACCGCCGGAGAGTTTGGCAACAACGCATCGCTCCTTGCAGACCATGACTTTGGCACGCACCGACCACACGCCTTGCTGAGCACTGTCGCTGTCGCTCTTCCACGGGTCTTCCCGAAGCGCACCCGCGCGGCGTACTGGCACTAAATAATCCGCTGTGCGCGAGTAGCCATAGAAGACGCCGCCATCCATCGAACGCGCCTCGGGACGGGGATACACGGTGGGCCCGGCCTGCCAACCGGCGGGGAGCGACAACTCAAAGGTGGGCGGATTGCCGCTGTCGCCGGGATTCTCCCAATACAGATGCCAACCGGGCGTGGGACTGATCGTGGCCACCATGATCCATGACTGATCACTTGCCTGGGCCCAACGGAAGGAACTGCGCTCAATACCTTCCGGCGGAGACTGATCGGACGTCTCTGCGTTCGGTGGCGAGTCAGCGGTTGGAGCCGACTGCGGAGCCATCGAGACACAGGAAATCAGCAGGGCGACGGGAAGTGCAGAGTTCATCAGCATGCCAACAGTATGCCCGTATTGGCACGTTCCCGGGTAGCGCCTTGCGAAATTCAGCGATAACGCGGACACTTCCCGCATGACCACCCCACTCCGAGTGTTTGGCACGCGATCGGTAATCCTTGCAGCGATTGCAGCCGCACCCCTCGCCGCGCTGCTTGGATGCGATATTAAGACCAGCGACCGCGACTTGGTGTTCCTTGACCCACCATCGGCGGTCGAAAAGATGCACCCGCGCACGGGCATGTTTGAGAAGGCCGTCGTTTCATGTTGGGTCGATCCGCGCTCCGCGGAGGACTACGCCAAGGGGCACATCAGTGGCGCTATCAGTGCACCGCTTGTTGACATGACCGAGACTGCAGCAGCACGACTCGCTGGTCACAATCTCTTTGTGGTCTACGGCGACGCGTTCCAAGATGCACTCGCCAAGGCGGGAGCCAAGCGACTCTTGGAACTCGGCTTCAAGAACGTGTACGTCTTAGAAGGCGGCATTCGCGCGTGGCAGAAAGATGGCTACACGCTCGTCACCGGTACGGAGCCCGGCGGCGGTACTCCACCGAAGAAGGATGCCGCAGGAATCAAGCCAGCGGAACGCGGTGGCGTGGAAGTTCCTGAACAAGGCGTGCGCTAAAGCGTCTTCGCGCTGAAATCACTTCAAAGCTTCAACACCAGCCACGATTTCCGTGAGCTCGGTGGTGATGCGCGCCTGGCGAGCGCGGTTGAAATTGCGCTTGAGCGTGCGACCAAGGCCGCCTGCGTTGTCAGTAGCGGCCTTCATAGCCACCATGCGCATGACGTTCTCGCTCACTACGGCGTCAAGAAATGCTTGGTAAAGCGAGACCTTGAGCGAGCGCGGCAGCAAGTCGTTCAGCAGCTCCGGAGCAGAGGGGCTGAAATCAAAGTTCGCGTTCGAGACCTTATCCCCTGCCACTTCATCCGCCTTGGGAAGCGTGAGCGGAAGGAGCTGCATCACTTCCGGACGCTGACGCGACGTGGAGATGAAGCGCATGTAGATGACCTTGACGGAGGCGAATTCGCCCGCAATAAAGCGATCGATGTAGTCCTGTCCGATTTTCTCCACAGCCTCGTACTGCGGCTTGTCGCCGATGGCATGCCGCGCGCTGACTTCCTGCTTCTGATACTTGAAGAAGGCAAGCGCCTTGCGGCCAGACACATCAACCAC
>DBCE01000044.1:0-562 GCA_002292895.1 Phycisphaerales bacterium UBA966 | reverse complement strand
GAGTTGTAGGCGCCGCACAGACCGCGGTCGGACGCGATCACCAGCACCAGGTCCTTCTTGGACGCGCGGTTGGCCTGCTCAAGCATCGGATGGCTTGCATCACCGGCTTGCGCCGACACTTTGGTCACCAGACCGCGGATCGTGTCGGTGTAGGGACGGCTGTTCTTGGCACGCGCAAGCGCCGCCGTGAACTTAGCGGTAGCGATCATCTGCATCGTCTTAGTGATGCGCTGAATCGTCTTCACGGCGCCCATGCGCTTCTTGATTTCGCGTAGCTGTGCCATAGGGGGAAGGATGATAGCGGATCAGGAGCGCTCGCTGCCGAAGCCACGAATTGCCGGACTTTCCGACAGTCCGCCTAGCACTGCATGCCGTCAAACCCAAGTTCCACCCCGGCAGGAAGCCGGGCGGACAGTTCGGCGTGGCGGACGTCGTGGGTCATATGCGTGAACACCGTGCGCCGCGCGCTGAGTTGTGCGGCAGCTTCAAGTGCCTCACTCAGGCTGAAGTGCGTGGGATGCTTGCGCTCCCGGAGCATGTCCAGCACCAACAGGTCGAGCCC
>DBCE01000067.1:11325-40232 GCA_002292895.1 Phycisphaerales bacterium UBA966 | reverse complement strand
GAGCGGCTTCTGTCTGCCAAGATGATCACAGAATCAGGCTCTACCGACTCCTGTGGGACTTCGAGAAGTGGCCCAAGAAATAGAGCTATAAGAAAGACGATTGTGAGTGTCCGAAGTGAAATCAAACACCGACGCACTGTTGTTGATATGGCAATGTTTCGATATGAGCACCATGCAACCAATAGCGCAATGACACACACCAACAGCCATGCAGATGTTGGAATAGCGTGTTCCCAAGCGAACCGCACGCCGATGGCATCAACAGGGAGTGATTGGAGGCCAAGCATCCATCGCACCAATGCGTTGTTAATCACTGGGCGCCCCCATTCACTACCTGTTGGCCGTTTGTTTGTCGGGCGGGCGCTTGGCGAACGCCTGTGGCATATGAGAATCGACGCGCAAGGAGTGCTTCGAGCACCGCCAGCAACACCGCCATCACAAAGAGTGGTGGCGCAAGGCCGCTTGTTTGCCGCGGCAACATTGGTTGTGTGTCATTACGTTGGACACCATTGTTTCCGCTTCCAACCCAACTGACTTCACCGGACCCACTGAGCCATTTGTTCAATTGGTCGTGTTCAACAGGTGCCACTGAAGCCGCCCGATCATCAACCACAGCAGCCATCACCCCTTGTACTCGCCCAGAACTATCAAGCATTTCAAACATGCCGCCGCGCTCGATTGGGCTAATGGCGCGTCCACCAGCGCCGACAGCAATTGATCGGGCCCCTGGTAAAGCACCACCATCTGGCGCAATTGGTCGTAGTTCCACAACACCAGCGCGATCAATCTCAGGCTGGGACCCAACCACCACTACCTGTGCAGCCGATGCGTGCCGCCGGCCTTCGGCTATCAACTCTTGCCATAGTGGCACCATGAGTGGTTTCAGTGGCAATGTGGTCCAAGACAAATCAATTGCACTGGTGAAGAGCACCACCATTCCTCGTGCATTCAATGGACGCCACGACAACACAAACGGGCTCCCATCTTGGAGTGACAGTTGTGTGGCCGTCGGGTCCATCGAAACATCCACAGCGAGTGTGCGGAACACCTCAACCGCTGGTGACAACTGTGGTAGTTCGGCACCAAGTGTCGCTAAGTACGAAATGTTTGGTTGTTCTGCTGCAAGGGCGACAGGAGTCGGAAGGTCACGAGCTTCAAGCGCCAGTTTCCATGGTAAAGAAAATGTACTAGTGAATTGACTTGTCCAAGCCTGGACCAACTCACCGGCTGCCGGAAGAACTACCACAACACCGCCACGGGTCACAAACGACGTCAATAGGCCCCATTGTTGCGTGTTGAGTAGTTGTGGTTGTGCAATGACGATGGTGTCTGCCGCTGCAAGGGCGCGTGAGTCAAGTGCGGCGGGATCCGTCATAGTCACATCAATCGCAGCCGCTTCCCCAGGAGCGAGCGCCCGAGCAACCCATTCGCCCGCAGGCAGTCGATCAATCGCACTGTTGGTCTCAAATGCTCGTCTATCAACCACCACCACGCGCAGCCGATCGGTTGGTGCCAGAATAGTCGCGCGCGCATCGTCTACTGGTTGTGCATCTGCAGAAATTGACGCCACCACGGCACGACGCATGGCCAATGCTGGATCTCCAGCTCGCTCCGAAAGCATCACAGTCACAGCGTGTTCGCGCTCTCCCGCGCTCAGCTCAACAGGGCGCTCCACAGGTGAAGTTAACGTTGGCCCGGTGACTCGAACGGTCGTTTGAAGTACCCCGTCACCACGATCGCGGGCCACCATCACCCGCAACACAACTGGTGCCCCTGGACCGGTTCCAGCTACTCGATCAAGTTCAATAGAAGCAATACGAAGGTTGATGCCATCTGGTGTTGGCTCGGTTGTCGCACGAACAATCACCGGTGTGTCCGCACTTCCAAGCTTCTGTAGTGCTGTCAGTCCGCCCACAAACCCTGCTCGAAAGGCACTACAAATCAAGATTTCTTGCTGTGTTCCTGCAGACTCTTCGTGTGCAAGGATGGCCGTTGCGGCAGAAAGTGCTGCACTGAGATCACTTGCTGATTCGGTTGCTGCAAGCCCGGTCAGGCGTTGCGCCGCACCGCGATGGTCAAGTGACGCCGCCTCGCGACTAGAAATGGCTGCACGCGATGTCAGTACGACAGCCACACGATCGCCGGGAAGTAATTGCTCTATCTCTGATCGTGCCATTGCTATCGATCGATCAAATGCTGTACCAGTACCAAGCCGCTCGTTTGCAGCCGCTGAATCATCAATAATCACCACCAGCGTTCTGACCACGCGCGTGGTTGCGATCGTTGATCCAATGAACGGAGCAGCAATTGCCAAACCAGCGCATATGACCAAGAGGCAGCGCACGGCAAGAAGTAGCCACCGCTCCACACGTCGCTTGCGCTCCACGCGACGAAGTGCTTCGCGCAGGAGGTCCATAGCAGCCCATTCAACTGCCTTACGCCTTCGCCGCATCAATAGATGGATTGCCACAGGAACAGCCGTAGCCACACCTGCAGCAATAGCCAATCCGGGTGATGCAAAGGTCAGCAAGCTCATCGCCCACCGCCGCGTAGAAATGTCTCACGGCGCGCCAACAATGCGGCGAGTGCTGGGCCAACCGATTCGTGTGTATCCAGACGAATCATGTCAAATCCAAAGCCACGCGCAAGTCTTTCCAGTTCGCGCTCGTCTTCTGCCAACACGTCTAAATACGCCTGGCGGATACTGCGTGTGTCCACCTCTAGCGTCGCCTCGCCCTCAAGGCCTTCAAACGGGGCGTTCTCGTCAAGATCAAATCGCAACTCCGCCCTGTCTAGAACGCGAACCAAGATGACGTCGTGGCCACGGTGTCGCAACCGAGCAAGTGCATCTTTGACCTGCTGCTTTGGCATGAGAAAGTCACTGACAATCACTACAAGCGATCGGTGAGTTCCTCGTGAAAGCAATTCATCAACCGCGCGCGGTAGATCAGCGCGCCCGTCAACAGCATGAGTTGCTAAGCACTGCACAATGGCGCGCCAGTGGCCTTGTGAGTTAGAGCAACGCGTAGCCGCGATGAGTGTTGGCCCAAACATTTCCGTGGAAACGCGGTCGCGTTGCGCAAGACCAAGAAATGCCATTGCCGCAGCCGCCGCAGTGGCGTGATCAAACTTTGTCCAGTTTGATTCTTTACCGGTCTGTGTGCCGCCCCATCCATCTTTGCTGCCGAGCGTTCCAAAACGCATGCTTCCGGATGCATCCACCATGATGTGGATATCAAGGTTGGTCTCTTGTTGAAACCGCTTGAGATACAACTTGTCGCTGCGTCCAAAGACCTTCCAGTCAATGTGACGGACGGGGTCGCCGGCAACGTATTGCCGATGCTCTGCAAATTCAACAGCAAGACCCTGGTATGGCGAACGGTGCATTCCGCTCATGACACCCTCCGCGATGCGCTTTGCGCGCAACTCGAATGGTCCCAATTGGGCGAGTGTCTCTGGTGCCAGGTACTGCTCTGCGCGCACAGAACTCCGTTCAGGCGCCCGCAGGCTTCACGAGGCGTTCTAGTTCCTTGGCGCCGGCTGCGCCGGTGTCTTCAACGCGAATTTCGCGCAGCAATTCATCGATCACCTGATCTGGACCAACACGATCTGCTTGCGCATTGAAATTCAGTTGTAGCCGGTGCCGAAGAATTGGTTTCGCAACTGCACGCACATCATCTGGTGTCGCGGTAGGTGCGCCGGCAAGAAGCGCGCGAGCCTTTGCGGCAAGCACCAAGAATTGACTTGCGCGTGGCCCGGCACCCCAACTCACGTAGTCCATGATTCGTAGTTTCTGACCGCCCGACACTGCATTTGGTGACGCCGCTTCTTGTGCCTGTCGCGTGGCGCGAACCAATCGAAGTGCATACCGAACCACGTGATCTGCTACTGGAACTTCACGAACCAACGCTTGAATGGCGCGCACGTCTTCGCCACTGAGCACTCGCTCGGTTGGCTTTGGTGCGGCACCAGTGGTGCGCCGAACGATTTCTGCCTCCTCGTCGGCGGTTGGGTATCCAATCAGAATCTGCAGCATGAATCGATCAAGCTGCGCTTCAGGTAATGGGTAAGTGCCTTCTTGTTCAATGGGATTTTGCGTCGCCAGTACAAAGAACGGGTCCGGCAGTGGATGATTGACACCACCAACCGTTACTTGCCGCTCTTGCATTGACTCCAGGAGTGCACTCTGGGTCTTGGGGGGCGTGCGGTTGATTTCGTCTGCCAGAATAACGTTGGAGAAGATTGGCCCAGGAACAAATCGAAGGCGTCGCGTTCCGGTTGATCGATCCTCTTCAATCACCTCGGTGCCGGTCATATCGCTTGGCATTAAGTCTGGTGTGAATTGAATGCGTGAGAATCCAAGGGACATGCTTCGCGCGAGGGTTGAAACCAACAACGTCTTCGCGAGGCCCGGAACGCCCTCGATGAGTGCGTGCCCGCCGCATGCGAGCGCGATCATGACTTCATCAATCACCCGGTCTTGTCCCACAATGACCGAATGCACCGCGGTGCGCAATCGCTCGGTGGCCGCCTTTGCATCGGCGGGGGTGTGAATGACCGTCGATGGGGCAGATTCTTGCATGACGGAAGTATAGTTGTGCACCTTGCCGGAACTCGCGGAAATCGAATCTTTGCGCCGCACCATCGCGCCTGCCTTGATTGGGCATGCGCTCCGATTGGTCGCTATCGGTCCACATGACATGCGCGCGCGTGGTTGTGGCCGGGGTAAAGGTGAAAGAAACAAGCGCGCCTGGATGACCCCCTCGGAGCTGTTGGACGGGGCGACCGTCCACTCCATTGCGCGTCATGGGAAGCGTTTAGCGATCATTGCTACTGATGGACGTTGTTTGGTGGTTCAACTTGGGATGAGTGGACAATTGATTGCTGGCTGTGATTTCAACGATTCACATCAACACGTCACCTGGCTTGTAACGAAACCCGCTCGCGGTCGACCCCGCAATGCCCCAGCATCAATACCCTTGATTTTTCGCGACCCACGCCGATTTGGTGGATTGACGGCTTATGAAAACACCAAGTCACTCTATGAATCGTGGAATGCCGAACTTGGTCCAGATGCACTGACAATTCAAGCGCAAGCCCTTCGCATGGCTTTGAGTGGTGCACGTGCTGTAAAGGTCGCTCTGCTCGATCAAACAATTGTCGCGGGTGTGGGAAACATCTATGCCGACGAGTCGCTTCATGTTGCAGGGATTGATCCTCGCATACGTTGTGACCAGTTGTCGCCTAAACATGTCACGGCGCTGGCACTCGCAATCAGAACCATCTTGAACCGCGCCATCAAACACGGCGGAAGCACGTTGCGTGACTACCGATCAGGTCTTGGGGCGGCGGGTACCGCGCAAGCTCTCCACGCCGTTTATGGGCGGGCGGGCGATCCGTGCCGGTGTTGCGGTCAATCACTTCATGAAACGCGTCTGGGTGGTCGTACGACCGTCTGGTGCCGGTCGTGCCAGACGGGTGCGAACAGCGCGGGCGCCGCCAATCGAAAGTGATGTGTGCCTTGGCGCGACAGGGTTCAGAAGGAGTAAACTCTTATATATTCCTCCTCCTAGTAAAGAGTCCTGACGATTGGTGGACAACCTAGAACTAGACGCCATAAACCACTACAAAACATAGACATACACCATAAATGCGATTGTGGTGGAGTTGTCAACTCATCGTCACTAGCGTTCACGAGGCGTCTGTTAACCAAGCGTGTGGAAGAGTGAGCATCCAGCACACGGCGCCACACCAAACAACCTCAACCAACCGAGTGGTTATTGAACCAACCCGGTCGCGGATAGTCGTCACTAATCGTCAGGTACCACACCAGCAACCCACACGCGTGGACAACCGCTTAGACCGCGTTATTGTGCCGCTCAAGAGACTGCTCAATACGAATGACGTCGCCAGATAACGCCGTATCGGTCTGGGTCTTAGCGCCAACGGTTCGCACCGCGTGCATCACCGTTGTGTGATCGCGGCCACCAAAGTAGCCACCAATCTCTTCAAGTGAGAAACGGGTGTGCTTGCGCGCGAGCCACATACACACTTGTCTTGGAAGCGCCACACTCTTGTGCCGACGCTTGGACATGAGTTCACTCAGCTTAATGTCGTAGTAACGAGTGACCGCATCAATGATCTGCTGAATAGTTGGCTGTGATGAACCACTCACGGTCTCAGTTGGACGACCATCAGCCAGCGCTTGCTTAGCCAATTCAAGCGTGATGGGAACACCGTTGGCCATCGAAAGCCCACGAAGGCGCGTCAGCGCACCCTCAAGCTCACGAATGTTGGAATCAAGGCGAGCCGCAATATAAGCAGGAACATCATCGGGCAACTGTATGCCGTGAAGCGCAGCTTTCGACTTCAGAATCTCCACACGCGTCTCGTATGGCGGCCGGTCAATCCGTGCTACCAAACCACAGTTGAATCGACTTACCAGGCGTTCCTCAAGATCAGGAATTTCCGAAGGTGCGGCGTCAGAACTCAACACGATCTGCCGACCACCTTGGTACAGGGCATTGAATGTGTGGAAGAACTCTTCTTGTGTTTGTTCGTGCTTGGAGAGGAAGTGAATGTCATCAATCACCAACATGTCCACATTCCGAAACCGGTGCCGAAACTCCATCATTCGTCCCGCGCGGACCGCTTCGTGGAATACATCCATAAACGTGCTGCATGAGATGTAGACAATTCGAGTTGTTGGGTCGCGCCGGAGCATCTCTTGACACACCGCCTGAAGCAAGTGTGTCTTTCCCATTCCAATGCCACCATGCACAAAGAACGGGTTGTAAGCACGGCCGGGCTTGAGCGCCACAGCCTGGGCCGCAGCGTGACCAAGCCGATTGTTTGGGCCAACTACAAACGTCTCAAATACATAGTCCGGAGACAACAGGATTTGTTCGTCAAAGAGCGCCTCACCAGTAGTGCCTGCACCAACAGCATTCGACGCCAACGAGGTTGTTGGGTGAGTAGCAACCGCTACTCGATCACCAACAAACTGCACACCAATCAGGCGACCGGTTGCCACACACGCAGCTTCTGTGAACTGCGGAACACAGCAACGCTGTAGATACGACAACCGCACTGGCTCGGTGACTAATAGCGAGAGATTCGCGCCATCAACAGCCACCACCTCGATCTGATCAAACCAGTGGCGTTGTAGCTCACCATGATGAGTGCGCAGGTGCTCAAACAACCGATCGCGAATCTCTGCATTCGCAAGATGGGTTGAGCGAGAAGATGATTCGTGTGTAGTGGTTCGCATAGCCATGACTAGTAAATCTCCCAAACAAGCACCACACACAAAGGCGCGTACATAACTCGTCGACACCGTGAAGGCGCAACGCGAAGTTTCAAACCAAACCCAGCATTCATGATCAGGTGCGCGCGAACGCAACAACCTCACATGAATCAAGAGTCATCCAACACCATATTGTTGCGCGCGGAGAGATTGCCCACCACGCCGCGCTTTCAGACATTGGCAATGTAGAGCACAAGTGCGCGACCGTCAATCACGCCTGATCACAATTGCCCATCAATTCCATCAACAGTCATTTCCGAGGTTGAGGTGGGCATGTCAAGAATAGAACCCCCTTGAGTTCCGCTTGATAATTCACTCTTTTGGCCCTTCAAATTTCCTGCACTATTTTCAAATGCAGCTACTTGATTTTCGTGGCGCATGCGATTCGACCGGTGGTCCATCAACAAATGCACGCTTTGTGCTCGATCTGGTCCAGCAATCGCCTCGATGCGCTCGCGCGCGAATGGGATCAACGTGCGCCGCGAAACATGACCAATGATGACGTCACGCGCAGTCCATGCTTCTAGCAATGGACGCAAATCTTCAACATGAATGTGTTTGCCTACCTTGGCTCGATCACGATGTTCATCTTCAAAGAACGTGCATTCCGTAATCACCACTTGTGCCTGACGGAACTCCTCACGAAACAAGAATTCACCAATTTCAGTATCGCCGGTGTAGGCAACCAATGGAATCTCAATGTTCTTGGTGATTTCAACTCCTTGACCACGCAATTCACGCAGGCGCTCTTGAGAAACGCCATGGAATTCTTCACGCAGTTTGCTTCGGCGCTCAATCACCACAAACGCCAATGCAGGGGTGGTGTGACTCACCTCAATGGCGCGGATAAACATGTTCGGTCGCAATTGATATTCAGAGTTGGGCTCAATCGGAATGATCTCATGGGGCGTTTGTTGCCGCTCAAGATCAACCCACGAAGCCATCATTCTTCGAACAGGCTCGACCATCTTTGGATGCACCAAGCACCGCGCCGTACCAGGCATCTTTTGGAACGCCCGCTGGCTAAACCAGTAAGGCAAACCTGCAACGTGGTCCATATGTGTGTGACTCAACGCCACGATGGGCGAAGCCAAAACCGGCCGGGGGCAAAGTCCAATATCAAACACCAGGTCCAACTCAGGCACATGAACAACCGCCTGCTCCCCGGCGACAGAGACGCCTTGGATGCGGAATGGGGCGGAGTACACAAAGCCAAGTCGAGCCTCCTGTGGAGGCATACGCGGAATCATGCGGGAATCTCCTCTCGCAGCGCTTTCGCGCGGCGGGGTGAAAGTGCGAGCCGTCAAGTCTAAGGAGTATTGGTCCCATTTCTTTGACAATGAAGCCCAATGTGTAAAATTTGTCTAATCTCACAAACTTCTGCTTTGACGAGTCAAATTGAAATCGAGGATGGGGGTCGGTCAATATGCGTCTATCCAACGATCAAACGACACTTCGCAGTGAGTTTGCGGACGATCCTGATATGGTCGGGATTGTTGCATTGTTCATTCATGAACTACCACAGCGTTTAGCGGCCATGCATGTGGCAATTGCCGCGGCAGATCGTGATCAACTTCGGATGTTGGCGCATCAACTCAAGGGGGCCGCCGGGGGTTATGGGTTCCCTAAGTTAGGGGAGGCCGCAGCCCTTGTTGACCAGGCAGTGAGGGCGGGCAATGACGACAATGTCATCCGTAGCCGCGTGGGGATGCTGGCCGCGGTAGCAGCTCGGATTCGACCTTGATGAACAGCACATGTGATGTGCACCTGTTCGACAAGTGTCGAACAACTACGATTGTGATTATCCCCAAATGACCGCGCTACCCTCAAACCTTCCAAAAGTTCTTGCGATCGACGATTCGGTGTTGATTCACCGGTTGCTCCAAGTCCGACTGCAGCACGAACAGATTCAACTGTTCGGGGCTACGAGCGCTGATGTGGGCATCAAGATGGCCCGTGAATTGCGCCCAGATGTCGTACTGCTTGACATAGAACTTGATCTGAAGAATCAAGGCATGGATGGATTTGGCGTGCTCCAGGTGTTTAAAGCAGACCCAGACCTCCAAGAAGTATCGGTGATCTTTATTTCAGCCACTGCAACGATGGAAGAGCGTGTGCGCGCACTTGATATGGGCGCCAGTGACTTTGTCGCCAAACCATTCGAAATTGTGGAGTTGCAAGCACGCGTTCGCAGTGCGTTGCGTGTGCAGCACCTTGTAAAGATGCTCGCACAGAAGGCCCAGGTTGATGGCCTCACTGGGCTTTGGAACCGAACCTACTTTGATCGACGCCTGACACAAGAGGTCGGCGAGGCCATCCGCCACAACCGCTCTTTGTCGCTGGTGATGTGTGACGTGGATGGATTCAAGAAACTCAACGATGAGCGCGGCCACCCGTTTGGTGACAAGGTGCTGGAGCGACTTGCTCGAATTCTTCAAACCGGGCGCGGCAGTGATATTGCCTGCCGTTATGGTGGCGAAGAGTTTGGCATCATTCTTCCAAACACCGTGGGATCAGAGGCGATTGAAGTAGCGGATCGATACCGCCGTGCGATCGAACAAGAGGTTTGGCCGAGTGTTCCAGGAATGGTGATTACCGCCAGCTTTGGTGTTGCGGATGTCTTTGTGCTTCCTAGTACCCCCACCACAGAAGACTTCATCGCTACAGCAGATGCAGCGTTGTATCGGGCAAAGTTAAACGGGCGTAATCGAGTAGAAGCCGCGGTAGCAGTGCAACTTCCAGGTTAACGCGATGGGCACTGTGCACGATCAGGGTGTCTGCATTCGCCAATGGGATTTCAGCGAAACAAGCCAAACAGTCAGTTTGTTCGGGAGAGCACTTGGTGTTGTTCGGGGCCTTGCAAAAGGTGCCCGACGAGAGCGCGGTGCATTTGATGGCGGAGTCGACCTGTTGTCGCGGGGTGAGTTTGGTGCCATCATCAAACCAAATCGAGATTTAGCAACACTGACCGAGTGGGACCTCTTGGAAGTGTTCCCGCGCTTGCGTACAGATCTCATAGCCAATCAAACAGCGTTCTATATGGCGGATTTGGTGGGCAGAATGCTCCAACCAGAAGATCCCCACCCATTGCTGTTTGACTGCTTTGTTGAATCTCTCAGGACGATCGGTGTGGCTCGATCACCCGAAGAACCACCACCAGACGGAGCTGGCTCGTTGTTGGTGTTTCAATGGACGTTGTTGAGCGAAACGGGCTACAAACCAACACTCATGAGCACCACAACGGGTGATGTGTTGGAGTTTGCACCAGCTTCAGGTGGTGTGCTTCAACCTGGCGAAACGACCGATGGTCCGCGGTGGAAGGTCCGCCGCGCCACACTTGAGTGTTTGGCCACCATTGGTGCATCGCCCGAACACAACACACCGTCAATGACTGTTGATCGCGCCAATCGGTTGCTTGCCGCTTACGCATGCCACATCTTGGGAACCGAGCCAGCCACCATGCGGGCGGTCTTCAACAGAGCATCAAGCTGAGCAAACAGCCGTCTCTGGAACAACTTGTGCTCGCAATGTTGGGCGCAGCGGGAAATCGCGCGCCACAGACAATAGATCTTCGATCGTCAAGCTCTCAATCTGCGCAAGCTCTTCTTCAAGTGATGCGTAAGCACCTCGATACAACCAGACAGAACCCAACCGGCGCATACGCCCATCGGGTCGCTCGCCAGCAATCGCCACAGCAGTCGCAATCTTTGCGCGTGCGTTGGCTAGTTCCTTCTTAGAGATCGCCGTACACACCCGTTCAAGTTCGGCTCGAACGATTTCATCCACTCGCGCGACGTTGTCAGGGCTGCAGGCCACATACACCACGTATTCACCAATGCCGTCGTGACCATCAAACTGTGCCTGTGCCTCTTCAGCAATCCCAGTTTCCACCAACGCCCAGTACAAACGCGAACCCTCAGAATCACCAAGGATTTGCGCCAACATGGCCGCCGCGTAGCGGCGCGGATCTTGCACTGAAGGCGCTGGGCAAAGCCAAGCCAAGTAGGCCCGATTCGCCTGTTTCATAGGAACCATCACGCGCTCTTCATGGGTTTGGAATGGCGGATGCGTTCGGGAAACCTCACCGCGTTGCCATGATCCACAGCAAGCCTTTACCTGTTCGACCAACTTGTCAAAGTCAAGCGCACCTGCAGCACACACCACCGTGTTCGACGCGCAATAACGCCGATCGAAATATGACTGCATTTGCTCACGTGTGAGTGCGGTCACTGTTTCCCGGGTACCAAGCACACGATGGCCCAAGGGGTGTGCGCCAAAGAAACGCTCGTTGGCGTGCTCCCACAGCCGCCAAAACGGATTGTCGTCATACATGGCGATCTCCTCAAGGATCACGCCCTTCTCTTCATCAAAGTCAGCTTGTCGCAATGATGGACGGAGGATGTCCGCAATGATGGCAGTGGCATCCATCAATTTCTCAGGAAGGACATGCGCGTGAAACGCCGTCAACTCCCCAGTGGTAAACGCGTTGTGGCTTGAGCCAATACGGTCGAAGTCACGATTGACGTCGTCGGCGGTTCGGCGTTCGGTTCCCTTGAACACCATGTGCTCAAGGAAGTGGCTGACACCCATCAGCTCCCGGGGCTCATCGCGAGCGCCAGTTTTCACAAAGAAACCCACCGCCGCAGTGTGTGACTCCGGGCTGGTTTCAGCAATAATCGTCAAACCATTGTCGAGCACTGTGTGCCGAAATTCAAAAGCCATAAGGTGTCATCCTAGGGCTTCTTTGGCGGCCCCCCACCCCGATCGGCACATTTAGCACCCCCAACCACTGAGTTGCGGGTGGTTTTGAGACATTCCAGCCATCACAGACTGAACAATTCGTCAGTTTGTCCCGTTGAAACTTTGAACAATGGTGATTTCAAAAGGAGACTCTCTACATGGACAATCCACGCCATCGCCCACATGTCCGCTACGACAGTGCCTTCCTGGAGTCAATCGAGCGTCGAGATATGGATCGACGCAACAATTTAAGCGAGTTTGTGATGTTCTGGCATCACGACCCGGCCGACATGTGCCGGTACGTGACACTGGACCTGAGTAGCACAGGCGCGCGATTGCGCACCAATGCACCCCTCCCCGAAGGAATGACCGGGGTGGCCATGACAGCCAAATCTTCTGACGAACAGATCGAACGCACAGTAATGGTGGTGTGGTCACGAAGCATTCGTGACTCTGATGGAAACACAACTCATCACGAAGCCGGTCTTCGCTTCATCTAACTTTCAATCACACCACACGACTGAGTTGGTCAGCTTGCTCTTCGGCGTGGTAGCTCGAGCGAACCAACGGTCCACTCTCGCACACCGAGAAGCCGCGCACCAGGGCTTCACGCTTAAACATCGCAAACTGGTCGGGGTGAACCCAACGATCGATCGGCAGGTGATTGCGGGTTGGTTGTAAGTATTGACCAATGGTCAGGATGTCCGCATTGCTTGCAGCGCGAATGTCATCCATGAGCGTCAACACCTCTTCATCACGCTCACCAATACCAACCATTACCCCGGTCTTGGTTACCAATCCACTCGCTTTAAACTGGGCTAAAACCGCAAGGCTCCGCTGGTATTTCGCTTGTGGCCGCACCGCTGGGTGCATGCGATTTACCGTCTCCATGTTGTGCGAAAGAATCTCTGGCCGAGCATCACACACCATCTGAATGGCGCGTTCATCTCCTAGAAAGTCACCAACCAAACACTCAACACTCATGCCTGGGCAAGCACGATGCACTGCTCGAATGGTTTCCGCCCAAATCGCTGCGCCGCCATCGGGCAACTCATCGCGATTCACACTGGTAATAACCACGTGCTTGAGTTTCATGAGAGCCAAACTCTCAGCAACCCGTCGCGGCTCATCAACATCAACAGCGTCTGGGCGTCCAGTCTTCACATTGCAGAAGCCACACGACCGCGTGCATGTATCCCCCAAGATCATGATGGTTGCGGTGCCACGGCTCCAGCACTCGCCCATGTTTGGGCAACTTGCTTCTTGGCACACAGTGTGCAATCGGTGCTCACTAATGATTCCCTTGAGCCGCTCATAGCCAGCTCCACCCGGAACACGCGCGCGTAACCAGTCTGGTTTGCGACCAATGATGCTCTGTTGTGGCGCACTGTTGTTGTTCAACACCATGCCAGTCAGACTCACCAGTGCTGGGCCAACATTGCGCGCTGTATCCCCGCCAAGCGGGCGCGGGTGTCGCGCGAGGGTGCGAGCAACCGCTTCGGGGGAAGCCCCTGACGGAAGGTGACCCTGCTGATCAGGATGATCGTTGGCGTTCATGTGGACACGACAGTGTAGGAGGCGTGCAAGCGGCGTAGAAGGCTTGGAAACGGCGTAGCAAACCCAGCAATGAGTGAATAACTAGACAACCGGTGGCTTACCAGCAACACACTTTCGAATCACATACGGACGAACCCCACCAATACCACTCACGGCATCACTGAGTAGTTCAAGAACAAACCCCATAGCAAGCATGAACAATGCTGCAAAGAACAACATGACCACCACAAAGAACATTGGCCGTTCAGTGAGTGGCTCCGCTTGAAACACTCGTTGCCATAAGAGCCAAGAACCAGCAGCAACATCAACAACTAAGACCACCAAGCCAATGCGTCCAAAGAGGTACATCGGGCGGCTGTGTGTTGCTCCTTGGAACCACAACATCAACACGTCAAACAAGACGTCAAGCGAACGGCCAATTCCATAATGGCTCCGGCCAGCAAATCGCGGCGGTGCACTGACAAACACCTCTTCAACAGCACCACCCCGCATCCATACGATGGCTGGAAGTAAGCGATGATGCCCAGGGCGCAGGCGCAAACTGCGCGCAAGATCACCCTGGATAGCCTTGAAGCCCCCCATGTCCCGCACATTGCATCCAGAGACACGGCGCAACATCCAATTAGCCAATCTGCTTGGTGCACGGCGCAGGACCAGGCTTTCAGTCCGCCCTCGGCGACTTCCAGAAACAAGTGCATTTCCGCGATCCATAGCCTCAACCAAGCGGTGAATTTCTTCAGGCGCGTGTTGAAGGTCGCCATCCATTACTACCACCATATCGCCACAACTTGCTTGAATTCCCGCGTACATCGCGGTGCACTGCCCACCATTACGCGCAAGAAAAACGCCACGGAGCGCAGGAAACTCGAGGCACAAATCACCAATCAAAGCCTCGGTACGGTCAGTCGAACCATCACTCACAATAATGATTTCATACGTTCGGCCGATCGCTAGTAAAGCGGCATTGGTGCGGCGCACAAACTCAGCAACACACGACTCTTCGTTGTGCATTGGTGTAACCACAGAGATTGCCAGAGTTGACTCAGGCACCCGCTCATGGTGTGACCGCGTGCTTGCATCAATCACGGCGCCACCTTTAGTTTGCCGTTCATCATCCGCCAATGTCCAGGAACGGTGCAGACGTACTGGTAGGTACCAGGCTTCTGTGGCACCACATAGAAGAGTGATCCAGACTTACCCGGATCAATCAAACCCATGACAGCCAGCACCGACGGTATGTCGGGCACAAATTGACACGCCTTCCCTTCTGGTGTGTCGCCCATTTTGTCTGCAGCGACACCAACCTCACTCATCTTTCCAGGCATCACCATCAACAAATTGTGCTGCATGGTGTCTGTGTTTTTAAGGGTTAGCTCCAGGATCTCACCTGGCTTTGCCTTGATTTCCTTGGTGT
Organism: Phycisphaerales bacterium UBA966; assembly: GCA_002292895.1. Lineage (GTDB taxonomy): Bacteria > Planctomycetota > Phycisphaerae > Phycisphaerales > SM1A02 > UBA966. Next base: position 25,215 of record DBCE01000067.1, on the reverse strand, counting down.
CATATTGCATCGCACCAGGAATGGTGCCAATGACAATCTGTCGCACAGTGACTGCCTTGAGCACCGCCGGGCGTTGCTCGGTGGGTATCGCGGCAACTGTTCGAAGCGCGGCGGTATAGGCGGGGTCCTCGGGAGTCTGTGCACACTTTGTGAGACGTTCGAGTGCAGCAGGATCCTTGGCGGCCTCTGCAGCGAGCGACACCAACACGTCCGCAAGATCTCGGGTGGCGCCACAGGTACCACCACATTGTGCGATCGCGTCAAGAAGCACTACAACTGGAGAAGGTCCAAGCGACTTTACAGCGCGCATTCGGAGTTCTGCTGGGATCCCGTTCTCCATGAGCATCCGCTTTGCCATCTCCGCGTCCTTTGTTGGATCAGCGGCGAGCACTGCTGGAAGGTCTGTAGGCGGCGCAGGTGGAATCAAACGCGCTGGTGGGTTTCCAACTAGCACTGTTGTAATTGCACCGACAAGTATGAAGCAAGTCATCACGGCAAGGTACCGCTCTGGGTGCTCTTTGGTCTAAACGAAGCCCACCGTAACAATGGAGTGGAACCAAAGTTGTTGTAAATCACAGCGATTTATTGGATTTTTAGGCTTGTTTCTAGGTAGGTGAACGACAAATCCCCACAAACTAAGGTTGCCTACTGTTTGGGTACCTGTACCAATGGGCCCCTTGTTGTTGTCTGGTTTAAGCACAACGACCACCCACTGTTGGTTGGCGTAGTTTAGGTAACCATCATGGCTGTACATCACATCTCAGACACCAACCATCCGCATCTTGCCCCGTATCAGCAAGTGCGCGATCGTGATGCACTTGGACCTGATGGCCGGCCGGGTTTATTCATTGGCGAGAGCGCAGTGGTCATCGGAGCGATGTTGCGCGCGGGTGTCGATGTGTTGAGCATTTTGACCAGTGATCGGCATACAGAGCGTGCGGTGTCGATGGTTGATGAGGCACGCCCGTTTCGAAACAACATGCCTGATCCTGAGGTTCTACTTGTTGCAGATGATGTCCTTGATGCCACGGTTGGTTTCAACATTCACCGTGGATTTCTTGCGGTGGGAAGGCGCCCTGCTCAGCACACTGTTCGTCAGGTTGTTCCCGCCCATGGGCAAGACGCGCTCCTTCTTGTTGTTGAAGAGATCAACAACATCGACAACATCGGACAGTTGTTTCGAAACGCTGCTGCGTTTGGTTGTAGCGCAGTGATTCTCTCGCCAGGCTGCCACGATCCGCTGTATCGAAAGAGCCTTCGTGTGAGTTGTGGGTGTGTGTTGCGTGTGCCTTACGCGCGTAGTGATGCCTGGAACGCCGATCTTCGATACATCCGCGACGATCAAGGTTTCACCCTCCTCGGCGCGACTGGTGGCGGCGAACACACGCTCCGAGAGGTGGCCGAGGAATTGAAGTGCCCATCGACCCAACCCCGCAGAATCGCCGTCGTCATGGGCGCGGAATTCACCGGCCTGTGTGACGACACCCTTGCAGCGTGTACAGCGCGGGTGAAAATTCCCATGGCGATTGGGGTGGATTCACTGAACGTCGGGGTCGCGGCGGGCGTATTTCTCTCACGCCTGACTGAACGGTGAGGCGTACCGAGCAGACGTTTCTTGGTCTGCTGGGTCTGTCACGGTTCGCTGTGTCCCACCCCGCTAGTGCACGATAATCCGAATTTTCCCTACAAATCCGCCGATTCGGCGAACAGTACAGGGATAGGCGCGTAACGAGCCCATGCGAAACATCATTTCGTCAGCGGTCGTATTGGGCGCGCTCGCAATGATCCCTACCACGGCGGTGGCAGCGGAATCCCCTATCCCAGCCAGAGGGGGCGAGCAGCAGGGGCCTGTGGCAAAGTTGTCAACCGAGGATCAAGCCGCGATCGGGCACGCCAAGAGCATTTCCCGAGCGTTTCGGGCGATATCCAAACTGGCCGGGCCGTCGGTTGTTTCGATCGAGGTCACCCCTGAACAAACCATCATGCGCCGCCAAGGTGGTCGGATGGGCTTGCAGGGCATGGTTCCCCAAGGCACAGATCCACGCGGCATGAATCCATCTGGTGTCCCAATGGGTGTTGGCACAGGATTCATTGTGGCGGAAGAGGGGTATGTCGTCACGAACAACCACGTCATTCGCTCGGGTGGCGCTTTTAAAGTGCGGCTGAATGATGGTCGTGTAGCCAGCGCCGCGCTTGTTGGTTCTGATCAAGAAACTGATATTGCGGTTCTGAAGATTGATATTGGTGGCTTGTCCCCCATTGAATTTGGCGACAGCGACGCGGCGGAAGTTGGTGATTGGGTGATTGCGCTTGGATCACCGTTTGGATTGAAAGACAGCGTCACCGCAGGAATCATCAGTGCTCGTGGCCGCGAGGTTGGCTTGAGCCCACTGGAGAGTTACCTGCAGACCGACGCCACCATTAACCCAGGTAACTCTGGCGGACCACTTGTCGATATGGATGGACGTGTAGTTGGTATCAACACCGCCATCGAAAGCCGAAGCGGTGGATCGGACGGAATCAGCTTTGCGATCCCTTCAAATATGGCGAAAAGTGTGGTGGAGTCAATCATTGGCGGAAGCGCGCCATCACGTGGGTTCTTAGGAATCCAAATGCAGCCACTCGATGCACGTACTGCAACACAGATTGGGTTCAATGGTCAAGGAGTGCTTGTAAACCAAGTTGTCCCCGGTGGCGCGGCCGCAAACGCGGGTGTGCAAGTTGGTGACATTGTTGTCAAAGTGAACGGGGAAGAGACCATCAATCCCCAGCGTGTGATGCGGGCGGTGCGCTTGTGTGCACCAGGTGTTGAGGTGCCAATCGAGGTCATCCGTGGTGGCACCGTGGTGTCCCTCACGGCGACACTTGGTGACGCATCAAAGCACATGGTTCGCGCTGTGCCATGATGCACCACATCATGTCACCGTCTCCTATGCGGTTCAGTAGTGTCTTTGCCTACCATGCTCGACCACCATGCCGCACAGTAATCGAACCATCACGCTTGATACGCCACTATTGGTGCAGTTTCGGCACCGAGTGACGTTCACGCGCGGGGTGTTCTCGGTGACAAACCCCACATTGCGCTCCGTGTTGGATTCACCCACGCGAGGCACCACTACCGAGCCAACAACTCGGCGAATGGTGGCATTTGTTGACAGCAATGTGTTGGGCGCGCATCCATCGTTGCTAGGCGACATTCAAAAGTACATGGCATCTGCCACAGGCAAATCCGGGACATCACCCACAAGCGACACTTCGTTTCCTGAACTCACACTCATTGAGGCTGTCCCTGGTGGTGAGCAAGCCAAACAGTCAATGAGTGTTGTTGACCGTGTAGTGCGCGTTGTAGATGAACACGGCATTGATCGCCAGAGTTTCGTCATGGTGATTGGCGGCGGCGCGGTATTGGACGCGGTTGGCTTTGGTGCCTCAATCGCCCACCGTGGCGTGCGGCTGATTCGCGTACCAACAACAACCCTTGCGCAAGACGATGCCGGAATGGCTGTAAAAAACGGCATAAACCTTGGTTCCAAGAAGAATTTCATCGGGAGCTTCACACTTCCCCACGCAGTGATTTGCGACACGAACTTTCTGCAATCAACACCCGACTGGTCGTGGTGTGGTGGCTTTAGTGAGGCGGTCAAGATTGCCCTGCTTCGGGATCCTGAGTTGTTCAACCGTATCGAGCGGGATGCAGCGGCTATTGCCCGTCGATCCATGGATGCTGCTACGCCAGTGATCATTCGGAGCGCGGAACTTCACTATCGCCACATTATGTCGGGTGGCGATCCGTTTGAGACCAACAGCGCTCGTCCATTGGACTTTGGTCACTGGTTGGCACACCGGCTTGAAGGGATGACAAACGGCGCCTTGCCACATGGCCAGGCCGTCGCGATTGGTGTTGCAATAGACACGCTCTATTCAGAGTGTGCGGGATTGATGCCAACCCAAGAAGCGCGCCGGGTGATTGCTGTGCTTCGGGCCCTTGACTTACCAGTGACACACCCTTTGTTGGCCAGTCTTGATGGGATTGTTGCGGGACTGACGGAGTTTCGCGAGCACCTCGGGGGGCGGCTCACCATCACTTTGCTACGTGGAATAGGCGATCCAGTGGACGTTCATTCCATCGATCCAGCCACTCTTGGTGCGGCGATTGCGCTTACTTCTCGGGGTGCATAAGGGCAGCCACCAGCGTTCCTATCGCTAGTGCGCCGTACCCCTAGACTTCAGATATGAGCGAAGCAACGCCCAATCAGAACCATCTTTCCATGACTCGCGCACAGGTGGTCGATGCGTATTTCATGGAGCACCGTGCCCGTCTACTTGATGTAGCGGCATTTCTTGACCGCATCGATCGGAGTGGTCCAGGCGCTGATGACTTTCGGATGAATGCGTACCGCGGTGCTATTGCCCTGTTGCTTGATGGGAAGCCAGAACGCACCCGTCGCATCTTGGAGCTCTTTAGCGACCCAAGCACGACGCCAATTGCCGCTGCGCACGTTAAAGGCGCAACAGGCGCCCATGATTCAATCGGAAAGGCGCACTGACCATGTACATCGATCCACACGTTCATATGGTGAGTCGCAGCACCGATGACTACGTGCATATGGCACGAGCGGGTTGTGTGGCGATCACAGAACCAGCATTTTGGGCGGGATATGACCGATCGAGCCCACAGGGTTTCTTTGACTATTTCCGCCAACTCACGGAATCCGAGCCTCGGCGTGCAGCGCAGTATGGCATTCGCCATCACACATGGCTTTGCATTAATCCAAAAGAAGCCGAAGATCCAGTGTTTGCTCGCGAGGTGATAGCGCTTATTCCGGATTTCTTGAAAAAGGAAAATGTTCTTGGCATTGGTGAGATCGGGCTCAACAAAAACAGCCGCAATGAGATGGAGATATTGGAGGCGCACTTACAACTTGCCAGCGACCACAATCTTTTGGTACTGGTGCATACGCCTCATTTAGAAGACAAACTAAAAGGCACACTGCTGATCTTGGACGCCATTCGTCGCTTTCCTAAGCTTGATCCTGGACGGGTGTTGATCGACCACGTTGAAGAGCACACAGCAAAGCACGTGCTTAACCGGGGCTTCTGGTGTGGCATGACGCTCTACCCAGACACAAAGTGCACACCACAACGCGCCGTAGACATTATTGAAATGTACGGAAGCGAGCGTATTTGGATGAATTCCGCCGGAGATTGGGGACATAGCGATCCAATTGCGGTTCCCAAGGCACAAATGGAAATGCGCCGTCGCGGCCATTTGGAAAGTTTGGTCCGACAAGTGACGTTTGGAAACCCACAACGATTCCTGTCACAATCCGGTCGGTTTAGTGCCGAACCACTTCGCCCCACCGCGCCAGACATCACGCGCTGACTTTGCCCGATAGCTTCTCTCAATCAAACGACACAAAGGGCACTAACGCGATGGACCGCAGCAATACACCACCTCATCACGGCCCACAGGTTCCCCATGGACACCATGGGCATCTTGCAGCAGATGGCGTGCAACAGCGACGGTGGCTGGTGTTGTTGGCAATGACTGGAAGTCTTGCAATGATTTTTGTGGACATGACGGTGGTTGGCGTAGCGCTACCACGCATGGGTTCCGCGCTTTCTATGAGCGATGTTGATCAGGCGTGGATCATTACGAGCTACCTGATCACACTGGCTTCACTCATGGCCCTTGGTGGTCGCATCGGTGATTTGGTTGGAAAGGTTCCCACATTCATAGCGGGCGTCATTGGCTTCGCACTTGCAAGCATTATGTGTGCCTCTGCACATGATGGAACACAACTGATTGTTGGACGAATATTGCAAGGAGTAGCCGCATGCTTGATGCAGCCAGCTTCGGGCGCGCTTGTCATCGGCGCATTTGCACCAGGTGAGCGCGGTAAAGCAATGGCGGTCTATGTGGGAATTCCGCTGGTATTCATGGCGATTGGACCAGCACTCGGTGGATTCATTGTCGAGAACATGGGTTGGCCGTGGGTGTTCTGGCTGAACGTTCCCGTTGCGGTTGGTGCTGTGGCACTGACGGCGGTTGCCCGCCCACGCGACGCTCGAAGCGTGGACCGAACCATTGATTGGATCGGTGGCGGGTTGTTGATCATTGGACTCCCATCGTTCGTGTATGGCTTGCAGCAACTTGGCACTGTTGGCGCGAATGGGATGATGGCCTGGACAGACCCATTGACACTGAGTTTGCTCGGTGGCGGTGCGGTGGTGTTGGTGACATTTGTGTTGCGGCAACTCCGGCACCCTCACCCATTGTTGCGCCTGCGCTTGTTCACTGACCGAGCGCTTCTTGCGGATGCGTTGGTGATTGCAAGCATGCAGTTTGCTATGACGGGGCTGGTGATTGCGGGCTCGGTCTATGCACAAGAAGTGCTTGGATTTACGCCGTTTCAGGCGGGCCTATCCCTCCTTCCAATGTTGGCGCCGGTCATCCTTATTGTTCATGTTGCAGGACGCTGGTATGACCGATCGGGCGTTCGGGCGCCAGCTTCATGGGGGACCGCGGCAGCAACACTTGGCATGGTCATACAGGCGGTGGGTGCGTGGACTCAGAGTTATCCAATCATGGCTGCGGGGATGTTTGTGCTTGGCATTGGCATTGCTTTCACTATGAGCCCGACCAATACCGATGCCCTTGGTCGCGTGCCCCACTCGGAACGCGGCCAGGTCTCTGGGCTAGTGCAGACATTTCGGCAGATTGGCGGAAGTGTCGGCGTGGCGGTGGTTGCCGCAACAGTTTCACTAGCAATCGGGTGGTTCGGTGCTGCTGATGGTGCCGCCCCACGCGAGCAGGTTGCTGAACTACGAATGATGATGCGCTCTGGCGATGCAAGCGCTCATTCAGAAGCAGCAGCAAGCCCACATCTTGAATCCATGCAGACGACGGTGGCCCACTCGTACGCCATTGGATATGCAGTGGCATCACTTGGGACACTGGCAGCATTTATCGCTGCGCGCGGCTGGATGAAGCCAGGCAAGTGGACCGCGGTGATACAAGTGCGGCCAATCAACGTTTAGTGTTTGCGCTGAATAGCAGCGCGTAAGGCCCCGCCAGCCAACGAGCCAACGAGCCCAACAAAGGGCAAAGAAAATATATACATCGCGCTATTTTGGGTGTTCTCGCCAGCAAGAGTGAAGTTGACCGGGCCGGGCGCTCGTTCAAGCCAAGGCTCTTGGCGCGACTCTTGCTTATTCCATGCGATCGATCCGTTCACAAGGCCGGTGACGGTCATGAGCACCGCCAACATCACGGCGGCGCGCGCTCCCCCGATCCGGACTGCTAGCCAGCCTGCCGCAATAGCCGCGACACATCCACACGCCAACTTGAGAATTTCAAAGAGCGAAGTATCGCGGTATGAGTCGGCAACAAACACGCCTTCGGATCCAAGCTGGATGTAACACAGGGCAACTAGCAACAAGAGCAACACAACCGACAAAACATAACCAGCGAACATGCCAAGAATGGAACGACCAAGTGGAATTGGCTGGCTGTTCATGGCGTATTTGCAGGCAGTGTCTGTATTGGATCCGCTTCAACACGAACACGGAATGGATGCGCTGGCAACTTGGACACCTCATCAACAATATTGGCATCCGCGGGATTGTCTTGCCACGCGTAGCGAACCTCTACTGGAAGTGGCACATCCGGACTACGAACCTTGATCGCGTTGGGTGGGCGCAATTCCGCATCCGCCTTCACAAACTTTCCATCGGCACCAGCAATTGCAAAACTGGCCGGCACCTTTCCATCACGTGTTACAAGGCGCCCACGCTCCACATCAAAGTCAATAATGATGCCATCGGTGTCACGACGAACACTCTTGGTGCGCGGTCCACGCCAGGCGGTATCTGGCTTTCCATACGAGGTAGCCATGGCCCATTGCGCGAGCCGCTCACCAACCGTGCGCTTGTCACGTGGGTGGATGTCGTCAGCGTCACCAACATCAATAGTTGTGATAACACCAGCGTTGGGCGAGGAACGCTCGGTAGCAAGTTGGGCATCCCGGAGTAGTGGCCACACGCCGGAAATAGCCTGGTTTTCTTGATGGGCATGGTGTGATGCCAAACTAACAATTCCAAATGGCATGTCTGGCTGTTGGAACGCGGCACGCCAACTGCGAATAGTGAGTGGTAACAAGGATCGGTACGCCTCAGCATCGGCGATCGATCCGGCATTGGACTCACCTTGATACCAAATGGCACCCTTGATTTCGACTCCAGCAAATGGAGCAATCATGGCATTGAACATTGACGCAGGGTCGCCGTATCCGGTTCCAGGAGCAATCTCTTGCGACGGCCGCGATGGTGGCTGGGGCAATCCGGAAGCCGATCGACCCATGCGGGCTAACCACTCGCCTGACAGTGGAATTGAAGCGTTGTTGGCGGCCGCACACGTGATGCGCATGGCGTCTGGGGGGCCACTGAAGCCACCCTCGCCCTGCAGATCAAGGAGTTCAACAGCAATGGTGCATGGCCCAGCCTTCATCAACGCCGCCGGGATACGGTATTTGCGTGCGGTGCCAATGTCAGAAATAGTGTTGGCGATCGGCTTCCCATTCACAAACAGAATGTCAGCATCATCAATGGCACCAAGTTCTACGAAACACTCTTTCCCGTCCCACTCAGCGGGAATTTCGATTGTTCGGCGATACCACTCGATTCCATCAACGTTCTTACGGACAGGATCAGCGTTCCAACGTATCGGCAGCACTACGGGTTTCCATGCACTCGCGTCTTCAGGTGCATCCTTTGAATACCACTTTCCCTTTGCTCCAGGGTCGGTGGCGTTGATAGCGCTCCACCACGCAGTTCCAGCCTCTTGGAAGAGCTTTCGATCAGCCTGATATGCAGCTTCGCGATCGGCGGCGGACAGTGAGTTCCAAGTGTCGATCGAGCGTCGCAGTTCAGTGACTCGAGCGGTGTAGAGGGGATCGGCACCAAGCGTTGCTAAGTCAGTCCACGGCTCTGCGCGCGTTCCACCCCAGTTGATTTCCAAGATTCCAATCGGCACACCGTTTGCTTTACGCAATTGCTGCGCGAACCAGAAATCCACAGCCCCCATGTCTGGAGCGCTAGCGGGCGTCAAAGTTCTCCATGCAGCGGCCACTGTGAAAGCAGCGCGGTTTGCTGTGACGTGCGGAACTCGAAGGAAGCGGATAGATGGCTCATTAGCAATAGCAACACCGGCGGCGGTTTGATCACCAGTACCGCCCAAGGTCCACTCCATATTGCTCTGTCCACCCGCTACCCAAATGTCACCAACCACCACATCTTTCACAGTGACGGTGTTGGCGCCCTTCACTTCAAGTGTGAGTGGGTCATCACTACCAGCCATTGGCGCCAATTCCACAACAAATCGCCCACCCTGACCAGCGATTGCCTTGCCACTGCGTAGCACCGCGCCTTTGGAATCAATGAGTTCCACGGTGATCTGTTCGCTGGGCTGCGCACTTCCAAAGACGTGCGTGCGCCGGTCGCGCTGCAGGACCATGTGGTCAGTGAAAGCGGCCGGAAGGGATACGTCGGCGAACGCGATAGAGGCAGATAGGGCGGCCACGGCCGTGGTCATGCTGGCTGAATTAGTTGGGCGCATCAGTGAATGATGCCCGGTTTCGGTCGTAGATGCAATATCGTTTACATATGGCACATTCCACCAGACCACGGATTGGCATTACCGCTGACATTGCCCGTGACGAGCACGGTCGGGCGCGCCACCAGGTACGCGCTACTTACATTGATGCCGTCATTGCCGCCGGTGGGCTCCCCATCATCCTGCCTGCTGACGCCACCCTCCGGGCGGAACTGATTTCTGTTGTCGATGGCATCATCATCATTGGTGGAGACGATGTTGATACCCGCCTCCTTGGCATTCCACTTCATCCACAGGCGAAGGTGATGGATGCTGCGCGCCAAGCAGCGGACTTTGCCCTACTCAAGCAGCTCGATGCAACACCCAAGACCCCAGTGCTTGGCATTTGCCTTGGCATGCAGTTGATGGGCGTTCACCACGGCGCCGAGTTGATTCAGCACCTTGGCGATCAATTGCCAGATAGTGATCGGCACCGAAACGATTACCAACACATGGTGACCAGTTCGCTCGGAGACGGTTTGGTTGCCAGTTCGCACCACCAAGCGCTCGGCAGTGCTGCTCGTCTTGAGGTCATTGGTGTCTCTGACGACGGGGTCATTGAGGCAATTCGCGACCCTTCCAAGCCGTTTTATGTGGGGGTGCAATGGCATCCAGAGCGAACAGAGGACAAAACCATGGGGCTTGGGGTGATCCGCCGCCTTATCGATGCGGCTCGTAGGGAGTAGGCTGATTTCATGCTCATTTCAACCCTCGTCTCCACGGTGGCCTTCTTCGCAATCGGTGATGTGCTTGTGCCGGGCAGTCCAGCACCCGCCTTCACGGTTGATTCATTCGTTCGCGGTACCGAGGTGAAGACGCTGGAGCTTGGGAAAGTTCACGTGATTGAATTCTGGGCGACTTGGTGCGGGCCATGCGTTGCCAGCATGCCACACCTCACGGAACTACAGAAGCAAAACCCCGATGTGCAGTTCATCGGTGTCGCTGGATTTGAGCGAGGCAAGGACGCGGCGGATGGCACTAAGCGCGTTGACGACTTTGTCAAAGCCAAGGGTGACGCAATTGGATTTGCAATTGCATTCGATGGCGATGGCACCATGGCAAAGACCTGGATGACCGCTGCAAAGCGCAACACAATTCCAACATCGTTTGTGGTTGGGAAAGATGGCAATATTGCGTTCATCGGATCGCCTACAGCAGAGCTGGACGCAGCCATCGCCAAGGCGAAGAAGGCAGATGCACCAGCAAATCTGCCTTCGACCACCAACAGCACACCGGCGGCCACATCAGCGGTTGGCCCTAAAAAGACCGTAGAAGTCACTGAAGAACCAACTGATGAAACCGGGTCATCGACCACCACCTCAACGTCCACCGAAACACATTCTGTGACCAAAAACGGTGTATCGAGTAACAGCGTTGTCACAGTGGAAACCACCGTTGAAGTTCGCGGTGGACGTCGCAAGACCACCGTGACACGCACAGAGGTGATGTCAAATGATGCCAACCAACAACCATCAGGCGGCGCCGGAGCATCAGGATCGGCGGGTGCGAAGTCTTCATCCGGCGCATCTTCGGGGTCGTCAGGGTCGTCAAAGTCCTCGAGCTCATCGAACAGCCGGCCCTGATTTCCAGTGCTTCCCGCCTATTGCACTAACGTTGTAGCGGGTCGCACCATCAGAGAGACGTGCGAGCATGTGGAGCGAGTGTTTGTTCCGGTGCGCGATCGCGTTTGCCCCACCGGGATGCTTCCACTGGGTTTGTGGCTTTCTGCGCGATCCGCAGAACAACTTACCGAATCAATTGGCGGCGGCGCTGAGCTGCGAGATCGATTAGCGGCCGTTGGATTATCGATCGTCACGCTCAACGGATTTCCATATCAAGATTTTCACGGTTCCGAGGTGAAATTGCGTGTGTATGAGCCACACTGGGCAAACACACGTCGTGCGCTTCACACACAGCGATTGGCAGATCTACTTCCTGACCTGTTGATGCCCGGGACGCGCACTGCTTCGATTTCAACATTACCGCTTGGTTGGCGCGCGCTGTTCAGCCAAGAGGGTTGCGGAGCAAGCATTGGGATTGCAAGTGCCCTCTTGGAACAAACAGTCCGCCACCTTGCCCGCATTGAAGATCAAACCGGCATACGGATTACTGTGGACCTGGAGCCAGAGCCCGGATGCATGCTTGATCGCGCGGCAGACGTGGTTAGTTTTTTTGAACACGCCTTGCAACCCCGGCGCGGCGAGCCAGATCCGCGCCGCTATATCGGTGTGTGTCACGATGTTTGTCATGCCGCGGTGATGTTTGAAGATCAACGTGCGGTGCTGCGCGCATATCGCACCGCTGGAATCGGTGTCAACAAAATTCAAGTGTCCAGCGCAGTGGTTGCTAGTGGGAACGCAGAGTCACTGGTGGCGCTCGCGGCATTTTCAGAGCCGCGCTATCTGCACCAAACGTGTGTTCGTTCCCCTGATGGTGGCGTGAGGTTCTTTGAGGACCTCCCATTGGCGCTATCTGCAGGCGCACAGGGCCTTGCGGGCGAATGGCGTACCCACTTTCACGTACCGATATTTGCAGCACATATGGGCTGCCTTGGCACGACACAAAGCGCCATTATTGAGTGTCTGTCCGAGGTTAATTCGTGGTCATCCAGTGAGCGCCCTGTCCTTGAGATTGAGACATACGCGTGGGACGTACTGCCAGGCGCCACTCGTGATGAGATAGGGCTTATTGAGGGAATCACGCAAGAAATCAACTGGTGCGCCCAGCGGACCAGTGGTGATCTCCAAGGGAAAGACACGTGAGTCTGTCTTCGCCCGTGCACACATGGCTGTCCATACTGCGCATTTCTAATGCGCCGACAGTTGTTTCACAAGTATTCGCAGGCGCCGCGGTTGGTTGGTACACACTTCCGCATGGCACCGCGTTACCGCTTGGGGCTCTTGTACTTGTACTAGTGGGCGTTCTTCTGTCATACCTCGCGGGCATGATTCTTAACGATGTCTGTGATGCACGAATAGATGCCGCGGAAAGGCCCGATCGGCCAATTCCATCAGGTCGAATTTCACTGTTTATTGCACGGTTTGTGGGCGGATCGATGTTGTTGATCGGTATCAGCATGTTGGCTGTTGCGTCACCAGCAACGTTGCCGTGGGCCATCGCTCTTGGTGCATGCATTCTTGCGTATGACATGCTTCACACACTTTCAGCGGGAAGCTTTTTGTTGATGGCATCGTGCCGAGGATTGGTGCCAGTGATTGCGGCATTGGCAGTCAGCGACACTGCTGATTGGTCAGTACTTACTTGGACTGCCGGCGCGGCTTTCGCATTCATTGCAGCAGTGAGCATTGCCGCGAGGAATGAAATGACTGGATTTGGTTTGATGGCACGCGTTGCTGCTTGGTCATTACCAGTTGCGGCTTGCGTGCCACTCGGGATGTGGGGCGCGCTAGCCATTACTCCGAGAGGCGCCCTATTGAGTTCAGCGACCGTGGGGGCAGCACTGCTCGCCGCGTATCTGGTGCTTGTTGGTATCCGCACTGCGTCCAGACGTGAGTCACCACGGTCAGTACCAATGGCAGTGGCCATGTGGATCGGTGCGATGCCAGCCATTGACGCCGCGACCTGTTTCCTGCTGGGCAGCCCGACTTTGGGGTTACTTTGCCTGGGAATGCTGGTGTTCTCCCGCGCCTTACGACCGCGATTTGCCGGCAGTTAGCGGGCGGCTCGGCTTGCTACCATTCGCGTCCGCATGCAGATTCTTGCCGACACATCCCTGACGAATTACATCCCGATCGCCGTCGCGCTTGCGATGAGTATCGGTTTCGCTATTGTGAATGTGGGAGCCAGCCTCATTCTTGGGCCGCGACGTCAGGGTGCCTTTAAGGGTGCCACCTATGAGTCCGGCATGGAAGCCATTGGTTCCACACGTAAGCGCTTCAACGTGCGCTTCTTTGTAGTGGCGATGACGTTCTTGCTCTTTGACGTTGAGGTGATCTTCCTCTACCCATGGGCAGTTGCCTACACGCAACTTGAACCACAGAGCCCAATGGCGGGCCTGTTCTTGGCGCGCATTCTCTTCTTCATCGGCACCAGCGTCATTGCGTACATCTATGCATGGCGCAAAGGTGTGTTCCGCTGGGACTGATCAACCGCGCTCACCAACGCTCACTCGCATTCTGTGGCGATAGCGGCCAACGGTCGCCGTGAACACCATTGATGGTGGTGCCATTGTGAATACCGGAACGTACAAACTCTAAAAAGTCGCATGGAAACGGCAG